>JAEETX010000006.1 GCA_016286665.1 Oscillospiraceae bacterium | reverse complement strand
AGTCAGAATTTTCGTCAGATTGTCTGAAAATCGCGGGGAATACTTCCTGTATTGGCCAAGATTTTCGGGCAATATGACGGAACATGATGCAAGCAAGATGTGTGCCGAGAACTAACGCGGTGTTGCCATAAGCCTTCTGCGGAGAAAAGGATCATCCTCCTGTGGGATTTTGCTTGACAAGCGCAGCCGGAACTGAGATTATAATAGATTAGATAAATAAATATGAGGAGTGGTTTTCATGCTGAAAAACCATATTCGTCCGGACGACGGGCTGGACAAGGAAAGCCGGAAGGAAGAAACGAAGCGCCTGCAGGAGCTCCTGACCGCCCAGCAGCCCGCCCTGCGGGAGGCAAAGCTGCCGGTGGTGGTGATGGTGGAGGGCTGGGCAGCCGCGGGCAAGGGCGGGCTTATCAACAAGCTCATCAGCGACGTCGACCCCCGTTTCTGCTCCGTATTTTCTCTGGACGCAGATCGGCGGGATGCGGACCGCTATCCCTTCCTCTATCCTTTCTTCTCCGCCCTGCCGGAAAACGGAAAAATGCTGTTCATGGACGGGGGCTGGATGGAGGCTGCCATCCGGGACAGGCTCTGCGGCGGCCTGGGCAAGGAGGAATACCGGCAGCGCATCCTCTCCGTGAATCGCTTTGAACGGCAGCTGCGGGACAACGGTTATCTGGTCGTGAAGCTTTTCGTCCACATCTCCGAAAAGGAACAGGCCAAACGGCAGAAGGAGCTGCTCTCGGACCGGGAGACGGCCTGGCGCGTCTCCGACTCCGACCGGCAGCAGAACAAGGAATATGACCGCTTCCTCGACGCCTATGAGGAATTCATGACGGCCACGGGGGATGTGTTCCCCTGGCATGTGGTGGACGGCAGCGGAATGAAAAAGCTGAATTACGACGCGTTCTGCCTCCTGACGGAAGCCATCGGGGCTTCACTGGCCGCGGGAAAAATCTGCGGCGAGCCCTTCGAGGCCGACTTTGCCATGGCCCCCACGCCCCGTCTCAGCGAAGTGGATCTCTCGCCCCGGCTGGAGGAGGCGGAATACCGCAAGGAGCTGGACGCGCTGCAGGAGCGCCTCAGCCGGCTCCACAACCGGATCTATCGGAAGCGCATCCCCGTGATCGTCTGTTTCGAGGGCTGGGACGCCGCCGGCAAGGGCGGCAGCATTCGCCGGCTGGCCTATCCCCTGGACCCGCGGGGTTTCGAGACCTGGCCCATCGCATCCCCGGAACCCCACGAGCTGGCGCGGCATTTCCTCTGGCGCTTCTGGACAAGGCTCCCCCGCAGCGGCCACGTGGCCATCTTCGACCGCACCTGGTACGGCCGGGTGATGGTGGAGCGCATCGAGGGCTTCTGCTCCGAGAAGGACTGGCAGCGGGCCTATAACGAGATCAACGAATTTGAGGCCGATCTTCACGACTGGGGCGCGGTGATCCTGAAATTCTGGCTGCAAATCGACCAGGAAACCCAGCTCGCGCGCTTCACGGAGCGGCAGAACACACCGGAAAAGCAGTGGAAGATCACGGAGGAGGACTGGCGCAACCGGGAGAAATGGCCGCTCTATGAGGAAGCCGTCTCCGACATGCTGGAAAAGACCTCCACCGAGGCCGCCCCCTGGCACATCATCGAATCCAATGACAAGTTCTACGCCCGCATCAAGGTCATGCGCACCGTGGCGGACGCCATGGAGCAGGCCTTGAAGGATCGGAACTGAAGACGGCATGGACGACAGCGATCTTTTTCTGCACGAAGCGCTGCCGGAGGCGGAAGGTACTGCCGCCGAGGCGGAGGAACGCGCCCTGCGGGGCGGCGTGGACGGCCCCTTTATGGACCGGGAGCTCAGCTGGCTCCAGTTCAATCTGCGGGTGCTGATGGAGGCGGGGGACCCCGGCGTTCCCCTGCTGGAGCGGCTGCGCTTTCTCTCCATCTACCAGAGCAATCTGGATGAATTCTTCATGGTCCGCGTCGGCGCGCTGCTCCACCGCCGCATCCTCCTCCCCGATTATCGGGATGCAAAGACGGGTTGGACCACCGCAACGCAGCTCAAGCAGATCCTGCGGGAGACCGCCCGGCAGCAGGAGACTCTGGAATCCGTCTACCGCCGTCTCCTCCGGGATCTGAAGGACGCCGGGGTGGAGCTGCTGGACCTGCGGCGGGCCTCCAAGGCGGACGAGAGCATGGCCCGGAAATTCTTCGCGGAATACCGGCAGCTCCTCAGTCCCCGCATCGTGGACGCGGAACACCCCATGCCCTTTCTGGACAACAGGGAGAGCTATGTGGCGGTGCTGCTGGAGAAGCGGAAAAAGACCGAACTGGGCCTGGTGGCCCTCTCCCGCCTGCCCGCCTTCCGGGTGTTTGAAACCGAGGGGAAGCAGAAGGTGGTGCTGACGGACGCTCTGGTGCGCCATTTTGCCTCCCTCCTGTTCAAGAAATCCGACATAAAGGACAGCTGCGTCCTGCGGGTCATCCGCAACGCGGACATCTTTATTGACGAAAACACCCTCCAGCTGGACGGGGATTTCCGTCTCAGCATGGAGAAGCTCCTGCGCAAGCGCAAGCGGATGCAGATCGTGCGCCTGCAGCTCCAGGGCAAGCCGGAGCACCGGCTCCGGGAGCTGCTGGAAAAATATCTGAAGGTACCGGAAAAGCAGTTCATCACCACCGACGTCCCCTTCCGTCTCAATTTCGCCGGCGCGGTGGCCCCGAGCGCGGGGATGCAGTATCCCGAACGGCGCAGCGTCCGCACGGTGCACCTGCGCAAGGGGGATTTCTTCCCCTATCTCGCCCAGAAGGACCTGCTGCTGAGCTTCCCCTACCAGAGCATGACCCCCTTCATCGAGCTGCTCTACGAGGCGGCGGACGACCCGGAGGTGGTCTCCATCCGCATCACCCTCTACCGGCTGGCGGCCAGCAGCAAACTGGCGGCCGCCCTGGCCTACGCCGCCGACCGGGGGAAGGACGTGCTCTGCCTGCTGGAGCTGCGGGCAAGGTTCGACGAGAAGAACAACATCGACTACAGCGAAATGCTGGAGGAGGCGGGCTGCTCCGTCATCTACGGCCTGCCGGAGCACAAGGTCCATTCCAAGCTCTGCCTCATCACCCGGAAGCGGGGGGATGCGGTGAGCTATATCACCCAAATCGGCACCGGGAACTACAATGAGGTCACCTCGGAGCAATACTGCGACCTCTCCCTCATCACCGCCGACCAGGCCATGGGACAGGACGCCGCCGCCGTTTTCGAAGCCCTGGCGCTGGGACAGACGCCGGAGCCCACGGAAACCCTCCTCACCTCCCCCAACTGTTTCAAGGACGCGCTCCTGGAAGCCCTGGAGGGCCAGCGCGCCCTGGGAAAGGACGGCTTCGTTTCCATCAAGGTCAATTCCATGAACGACATGGACGTGATGGAAAAGCTGATGGAATGCTCCCGCGCGGGGACGCCGGTGGAGCTGTTCATCCGGGGCATCTGCTGCCTCCGTCCCGGCATTCCGGGAGCGACGGAAAACATCCGGGTGAAAAGCGTGGTGGGCCGGTATCTGGAGCACTCCCGCGTCTATGTCTTCGGCAGGGGCGAAGCCCAGCGCGTCTGGATCGGCTCCGGCGACCTGCTCAACCGCAACACCCAGCGGCGGGTGGAGGCCTTCGCGGAAGTGCTGGAAGAGGATATCAAGGCCCAGGTGCTGGAGCTCATGGCCGCTTTCCGCCAGGACGATGTGAAGGGCTGGGACATGCAGCCGGACGGCAGCTACCGCAAGGCGGAGAATCCCTCCGGCGAAAACAGCCAGGAGCGGTTATTCCGCTATTTCTCCCAGCAGCAGGTGCTGCCTCTGCCGGAAAAGAAGCCGCAGGGCTTCCTGCCCCGCCTGTTCCGGCGGCTGTCGGGGAAAAACTGAATCCTGCAAAAGCACCCCGGCAGGACATCCTTTTCTTGCAATCGGCGGAAAAATCAGATAGAATATTGTTATTGCAGATTAAGGAAGTGATCTCCCTTGACGAACCTGACCGACAAGAAAAAACGCGCTTTGAAGGCGACGCTGCTGCTGGTAGCGCTCACCAACATGATCTCCGTTGCCCTCTCTCCCGCCACGGAGCAGATCCGGCAGTTTTTCGGCGTGGAGCTGGCAACGGTGCAGACCGCCATGAGCGCCACCAACGTGCTGCAGATCGGCGTGAGCCTGATCGCCATGTACTTCATCAACCGGGGCCTCCTCACGAAGAAGCATGCCGTGGTCCTGGGGCAGAGTCTGTTTGCCCTGGCGGTGATCTTCGTGCTGCTGTTCCACCATGCCTTCTGGTGCGTCTATGTGCTCTCCGCCCTGGTGGGCACCGCCCTGGGCCTCTTTGTCACCAACGCTTTCGGCATCATTTTCGACTGCTTCGAGCCTGACGAGCGGCAGGGACTCACGGGTCTTCAGACCTCCTGCATCAGCCTGGGCGGCATCATCTGCTCTCTCACCGGCGGTCTGCTGGCGAGCCTTTTCTGGTACGGCGGCTATCTGGTGCTCTCCGTGGGCGTCATCATCGCCGTCGTCGCGGCCATCAACATCCCCAATTACAAGACGCCCAAGGCGGACGACGGGACCAAGCGCAGCCCCATCAAGCCCAAGGTCTTCTTCTATGCCGTGTCCGCTTTCGTCTTTATGCTCTGCTATGTCACCGTGAGCCAGAATATTTCTTCCCATCTGGCCCCTCATTTCAAAAACTATTCCACCCTGGCGGGCATCTGCTCCGCCGTGCAGATGGGCGGCGGCGTGGTCTCCGGACTGCTGTTCAAGAAGATTTCCGGCAAGCTGCAGGACGACACGCTGGTGCTGGCCCTCTGCATGCTGGCGCTGGGGCTGCTGGTGCTGAGCTTCCTCACCACCTCCCTGCCCCTGATCCTGATCGCCGTCTTCGTCTGCGGCCTGACCCTGAGCCTCTTTACGCCCTGGTGCATCTTCGGCACCAGCGTCAACTCCGACCCCACCAACAGCGCCGTCACCAGCGTCATCATCTCCGCCATCGCCCCCTCCACCGGCGGCTTCCTGAGCCCCGTGGTCTTCACCAATCTCACCAACGCCCTGGTGCCGGATTCCACCGCTTTCCGCTACCGCTTCGTGGCCGGCTGCGCTTTTGTCATTGCGGTGATCCTTTTCCTGCGCAACCGCTTCGCCAGGAGCAAGACGGCTGCCGCCGAATAAGCCGGAAAGAATCACGGGGCTGCATTCGCAGCCCCGTGTGTGCTTGTGCATTTATCCGGATATGGCGTGGATGCCGAAGCGGAAGCCGTAGCTGATGGCGGTCACGATAGCCCCGGCGATCAGGACCCCCAGGAAAATGGTGGGGATGCTGCGCTTGAGGCGGATGTCCAGCAGCGCGGCGATGAGGCTTCCCGTCCAGGCCCCGGTGCCCGGCAGGGGGATGGCCACAAAGAGCATCAGGCCCAAAATCTCGAATTGCCGCACCCGGTCGCTTTTCTTCATGGCCTTGGCCTCGATCCTGTCGATCAGGCCGTTCAGCTTCGCCCAGTGCTTCCGCAGAAATTCGAAGATGCGGCGGATAAAGAGGACGATGAAGGGCACCGGAAGCATATTGCCGATCACGGCGGCGACATACACCTGCCAGGCGGGCAGGCCCATACCGCAGCCCATGGGGATGGAGGCCCGCAGTTCGATCATGGGGACCATACTCACCAGCACGATCCACAGGAAATTCTTCAAAAGCGTCCTCCTTCCCTCAGATAAATCCTGAGGATTTTACCATAAGTTACCGGCAAAAGCAAGATTGGAACGCAAACAGAAGGGAGATCACATGATATGACAGCGATGAAAACGAGGACCGTCGACTGCGATGTGGCGATCATCGGCGCGGGCATCGCGGGCTGCGCCTCCGCCCAGAGCGCCGCCGAAGCGGGCGCAGAGGTGGTCGTGGTGGAAAGGGCCGGGAACATCACCGCCCACGGCCTGGACGTGGGCGCCATCGGCTCGAAGCTGCAGAAGGCCGCGGGGGTGGAGATCGACCCGCTGGACGCCGCGAGGCTCATCTACGCCTGGGGCCAGAGCAAGGCGAATTACGACCTGATCCGGGTCTACACCGACCGAAGCGGCAAGGTCATGGACCATTATATCGACCTGGCGGAGAAATACGGGCTGAAGGTGACCCTCAACGACTCCATGACCGCACGGCCCGACTGGAACGAGCTGGAGGACCGCTTCCGCATGTTCCGCACGGCCCACAACTTCGCCCCTGCGGACAAGCCCGCCGTCGTGGAGGACAAGGCCGCCATCCGCCATTTCGTGCGCATGCTGCGCAGGGACGCGGAGGCCCACGGGGCCCGCTTTCTTTTCCGCTGCACCCCGGAGAAGCTGACGAAGCTTGACGGGCGGATCACCGGCCTCACGGCGGTTACGGCGGAGGGCGAAAAACTCCGCATCCGGGCGCGGAGGGGCGTCATCCTGGCGACCGGCGGCATCACCGACAACAAGGAGCTGCTGGAAAAATACTGCCCCGAAGCACTGCGGGCGGACAAAAACGAATACTACCCCAAGGGCGGCAACGACGGCAGCGGCCTGATGCTGGCAAAAGCTGTGGGCGCGGCATGGACCCGCTCCGGCGCGGTGCCCGTCATCCACCCCGTAAACTTCACCCCTCTGGGCCTCGGCATCCAGACCAGCTGGCTCACCGTGAACCGGGAGGGACGGCGCTTCAGCTGCGAGATGGGCTTTGAGCCCATCGTCACCAACGCGAGGCTGAACGCCCCCGGCAACGTGGCCTGGGCGGTGTTCGACGCTAACTATGCCAAAAACGTGAAGAAGCAGGAGCCCCACAAGGCAGCGTATCTCCTGCCCGGCCTGGAGGAGAAGATGGAGGCCGCCGTGGCCGCCGGGGAGTATCTGCGCGCGGACACGCTGGAGGAGCTGGCAGAGAAAATCGGCGTGCCTCCCAAGGCGCTCGAGGAAACGGTGAAGCGCTACAACGGCTGGTGCCGCGCCGGAGAGGACAAGGATTTCGGCGTGCCCAAGCGCTTCCTCAGCAGCGTCACGAAAGCGCCCTTCTATGCGGGCAAGGTCAGTGCATGGCTGCTGAACGTGGGCTACGGCGTCCACGTCAACGCCGATTCCCAGGTGCTGACGGAGTCCGACGAGCCCATCGGCGGGCTCTTTGCCGTGGGCAATATGCAGGGGGATTTCTTCGCCAACTCCTATCCCGTCACCTGCCCCGGCTCCAACCACGGGCGGGCCGTCCTTTTCGGTCACCTGGTGGGCGGCGCCCTGGCGAAGGGAAAGACCCTCAGCGGGAAAGAGGCTTGAATACTCGTCTCTCGTCCATCGTCTCTCGTAAACCCCCGCCGGGGATCCGACGGGGGCTTTTCGCTCCTGCGGGAGCGACCTTCTTTCGCTGCGCGGCGAAAGAAGGCAAAGACGCGCCCGGGGAACCATTCCATAAAGGTTCCCCGGGACCCCTCCTCACGGCCAAGGGGGCTCCGCCCCCATTGGATCCCCCACTTTTGGACGAGGAACGGGGGCTTGCGGGGGACGGGAGTTTTCGCTCTGCGGCGGGGTCGGACCTCTCAGGCGCTTCGCGCCAGCTCCCCTTTCAGGGGAGCCTTGTGTCATAGGGGACTATCCCTGATGACAGGTGTATTCGTGAACAAAAGGAGGCTTTTCGGCCTGTGACTGAACGAAGCCATATAACGATTCTGCGAGAATTATTATCGGAACTTTCTATCGCGGATAGTAGTCGTATTTTGGATGCAGGAAGCGGCAAGACCAGTCTGTCCACCATCATTTCCTGTTTCCCGAAAGCAAGCGTGGATGCTATTGTATATCCAGGCGATGAGCGTAAAATCAACACGATTAGAAAGATGCAGTCTGACAAGGTAAATGTGGTAGAGCTGGATATTTGTGATACTCCTATTCCCGCTCATTACGATCTGGTTGTGGCCCATTTGCTCCTTGGGGAAGCAAGCAAATTCGGCAACGCTTTTCAGGCCCTGTTGCAAAATGTGCTTTCCATACAAAGCCGATACTACATCATTATCGACTATCTGGAGGACCCGAAGGTAGATGCTGATGCAATTCGCACATATTGCGATTCTGTAGATATGAAAGTACGAAAATATATTTGTGCGGAAAACTCGGAGCCGCAGGTTTGGGATGATTTTATCGGGACACATAACTTCGGATTTCTGATAGAACGCTACAACACAGGGGACGGTTAACGCGAAAACAGCTTTTCCCCGTCCTCTCCGGGAGGCAGTGTCATCAACTTAAGCATAAAGCCTCCCCTTACCGTCATGCTCACACTGGCTGTGGCAATCCGTTACCCCGTCCAAGCCCCCGTCTCTCGTCCACCGTCCTTCGTCTCTCGTCCTTCGTCTCTCGTCCTTCGTCTCTCGTCCTTCGTCTCTCGTCCTTCGTCTCTCGTCCTTCGTCTCTCGTCCCCCGTAAACTCCGGGGGATCTCAAGGGGGCCGCAGCCCCCTGGCCGATGGGGAAGGATTCCAAAGGGAACCGCCTTCGGGATAGGTTCCCTTTGGCGTTTTCTTTCCCCCATTTCTTTTACGCCAAAAGAAATGGGGTCGCGCCGCAGCGCGAACCCGCTCGTCCTTTCCCCGTCTTTGGCCCCCGCCGCAGGGGGGGGGGGGGGGGGCTTCCCCTAGGGGGGAGCCTTTTTCCGCTGCGGCGGGGCGGGGATTTACGGGAAAATTCCGGTTGTATTCCCCGGCGAAAGGGAATATAATTATGTAAATCCAGCGTTTTCCGAAGGAGGGATCGGCCTTGACCGTATCCGATTTCTTTCCCTATCTGAAGCCCGGCAAGAGGGCCCACCTGGTGGGCATCGGCGGGGTCAGCATGTCGCCCCTGGCGGAGGTCTTCAAGCTGCGGGGCCTCACCGTGCAGGGCAGCGACATCACGGACAGCGAGGTCGTGCAGGGTCTCCGCAGCGACGGCATCTCCGTCTTCATCGGCCACCGGCCGGAGAATGTTGCGGGGGCCGACTTTGTCGTGCGCACCGCCGCCGTCCACGACGACAACCCGGAGATCCGGGCCGCCCGCGAGGCGGGCATCCCCGTCTTTGAGCGGACCCAGGCCTGGGGCGCCATCATGAAGGATTATGCCTGCGGCGTCTGCGTGGCGGGCACCCACGGGAAAACCACCACCACCTCCATGCTGACCCACATCCTCATGGAGGCCGGGAAGGACCCCACGGTGATGATCGGCGGCACCCTGCCCCTCATCGGCTCCGGCTACCGGGTGGGCCGCGGGGACACCATCCTGCTGGAATCCTGCGAATACTACGACAGCTTTCTGAATTTTTCCCCCACCGTCGCCGTGATCCTCAACGTGGACAACGACCATCTGGATTATTTCGGCACCCTGGAAAACATCAAGAAATCCTTTAGGGCTTTTGCGGAGCTGACGCCGGAAAAGGAGGGCTGGGTGATTTCCTGCGCCGACGACCGCAATACGGAAGACACCCTTGCCGGCATCGCGCGGCAGCGTCTGCGCTACGGCTTCGCCCCCGACGCCGACATGCGCCCCATGAACCTGACGGAGGGGCGGATCAGCGAGTTCGACGCCGTGTTCCGCGGCGAAACCTGGGCCCACATCTCCCTGCGCATCGGCGGGCGGCACAATATCCTGAACGCCCTGGCCGCCTGCGCCGCGGCGAAGGCCCTGGGGCTGGACCCCAAGGCCGTGGAGAAGGGGCTCGGCGCTTTCCGCGGCGCAGGACGGCGGGCGGAGTTCAAGGGCAAATGCGGCGAAGCGGACGTGTACGACGACTATGCCCACCATCCCAGCGAATTCCGGGCGCTCATGGACGCGGTGAGCAAGATGGGCTATCAGAGGATCGTGGTGGCCTTCCAGCCCCACACCTACAGCCGCCTGAAAAACCTCTTTGAGGATTTCGTGCAGGTCCTCTCGATCCCCGACAAGCTCTATCTGGCGGACGTCTACGCCGCGCGGGAAAAGGACGTCTTCGGCGTATCCTCCGCCGATCTGGCCGCCCGCATTCCCGGCGCGGTCTATTGCCGCAGCTTCGGCGAGCTCTGCGACGCTCTGCGGGCAGAATTGCGGGCGGGCGATATGCTCCTCACCGTGGGGGCCGGGGACATCTACAAGGTGGGCGAAATGCTTCTGGACCGGCAGGCATAACTTCATCATTATAAGATCATAATTATGAACATCGGCGTCTCCGGGGCTTTTGGGCTCCGGAGGCCGCTTTTTTTGTCGCTTTTGCCAAGAATTGCCGTAGTATTTTTATATTTATCACCCTATTTACTAAGCTTTGTAGACAGAGGCGGGTCTTTTGTGTTATGATGGATCATCAAAGCTAACCGAGAAAAACACAGATCAACAAGCAGCATCGCATTCTGCGATGAAGACAGCGAGGTGTAAGTCATTGCGGCATTCCTTCTTCGGCGGCATCCACCCGGACGACGGGAAACGCCTGGCCGCCGCTTCCCCCATCACCCCTCTGGCCGCGCCGGATCAGGTGGTCATCCCCATGTCCATGCACATCGGGGCCGCCTGCACCCCCACGGTGAAGAAGGGGGACGAGGTCCTGCTGGGGCAGGTCATCGGGCGGAGCGACAAGCCGGTTTCCGTCCCCATCCATGCCAGCGTGTCCGGCACGGTGGCGGCGGTGGAGCCCCGTCTCCATCCCAACGGACAGACCGTTATGTCCGTTGTGATCGATAACGACCATCAGGACCGGCTGGACCCCGGCGTTCATTCCCACGAGGAGGAAGTGGAGAAAGACCCCGCCTGCCTGCTGGGCCTGATCCGGGAAAACGGCATCGTGGGCATGGGCGGCGCTACCTTTCCCACCCACGTGAAGATTTCCAGCGCGCTCGGCAAGGTGGACACCTTCATCATCAACGCCGCCGAGTGCGAGCCCTTCATCACCTCCGACCACCGGACCATGCTGGAGCACCCGGAGGAGGTGCTGGCGGGCATCCGCTATGTGCTGAAGCTGCTGAAGCTCCCCAAGGCGGTGCTGGCGGTGGAGGGCAACAAGCAGGACGCCATCGCCCTCCTGCGGGACAAGCTCCAAGGCAGCACGGACATCGAGCTGCTGGTCTGCCGCGTCCGCTACCCCCAGGGGGCGGAAAAGCAGCTGATCCAGACGGTGACGGGCCGTCAGGTGCCCCCCGGCGGGCTCCCGGCGGACGTGCAGTGCATCGTCATGAACGCGTTCACCTGCTACACCGTCTGTCAAATGGTGCGCACCGGGCTCCCCAGCGTGGAGCGGGTGGTCACCGTCTCCGGCCCCGGCATCATGAATCCCGCCAATTTCCTCTGCCGGGTCGGAACGCCGGTGAAATATCTGGTGGAGGCGG
This sequence comes from Oscillospiraceae bacterium, assembly GCA_016286665.1. Lineage (GTDB taxonomy): Bacteria > Bacillota > Clostridia > Oscillospirales > Oscillospiraceae > UBA1774. The sequence continues at coordinate 47,286 of JAEETX010000006.1, read as the reverse complement.
CCGGCGGCTTCAAGGGAGAGACCAACAAGCTGCTCATGGGCGGCCCCATGATGGGCAGCGCCATTTTCAGCCAGGAGGTCCCCATCCTGCGGGGCACCAACGGGGTGCTGGCATTCCTCGCGGAGCAGAACAGGGCGAAGGAGAACCCCGCCTGCATCCGCTGCGGCCGCTGCGTGGCCGCCTGCCCCATGCACCTGCAGCCGCTTTACATCTATGCCAGCGAGCGCAAGGGGGACGTGCCCGGCCTCAAAAAGCTGAATGCCACGGACTGCATCGAATGCGGCTGCTGCGCCTACAGCTGTCCGGGCCGTTTGCAGCTGGTGCAGTCCATCCGCAACGCCAAAGCGCTCATCAAGAAAGCTTCGTGACGGGAGGGAGTCAGATTGGATACGGAAAAGAAAGAGAACCTGCTCTCCATCTCCGCCTCGCCCCATATCCGCACGGGGGAGGATACCCGGAGCATCATGCTGGACGTGCTCATCGCCCTTCTCCCCGCGCTGGTGGTGGCCGCCTGGATGTTCGGCCTGCGGGCCATTCTCAACACCGTCCTGAGCGTCGCAGGCTGTCTGTTTTTTGAATGGGGCTACCGCAAGCTGCTCCGCAAGCCGGATTCCACCGGCGACCTCAGCGCCGCCGTCACCGGCGTGCTGCTGGCCTATACGCTGCCGGTGTCCATCCCCTGGTGGATCCTTCTCATCGGCGACGCCTTTGCCATCATCCTGGTGAAGCAGCTTTTCGGCGGCATCGGCAAAAACTTCATGAACCCCGCCCTGGCGGCCCGTGCTTTCCTTTTCAGCTGGCCCGTCGCCATGACGCGCTGGATCGCCCCCCTGGGCTACCGCAGCTTCTTCGCGGTCTCCACTGTGGACGCGGTCACCGCGGCCACCCCGCTGGCGGCCCTCAAGGGCGGCGCGCTGCCCGGGAATGTGACCCTGCTGCAGGTCTTTCTGGGCCAGGTGGGCGGCTCCATGGGCGAAATCAGCGCCTTTGCCCTGCTGCTGGGCGGCGTCTATCTGCTGATCCGAAAGGTCATCAGCCCCCGCATCCCCCTGGCTTTCCTGGGAACCGTGGCGGTGCTGACCTTCCTTTTCCCCCAGGGGAATCCCCGCCTGAGCTGGATGCTCTGGCAGCTCTGCTCCGGCGGCCTCATGCTGGGCGCCGTCTTCATGGCTACGGACTACACCACCAGCCCCGTGAACCCCAGGGCGCAGATCGTCTTCGGCGCGGGCTGCGGGGCCCTCACGGTGTTCATCCGCTATTTCGGCTCCTATGCGGAGGGCGTCAGCTACGCCATTCTGATCATGAACGCCGCCGTCTGGCTGCTGGATAAAGCGCTTCCCAACAAGCGCTTCGGCGCTGTGAAAACGAAGAAGGAGGCGGAGAAGGTATGACGGAAGAAAAGAAAGGCTTCCGGCTGGACTGGGCGACGCTGAAGCTGGCGGTGATCCTCTTTGCCTTCGCCGCCGTGGTGGCCATCGCCCTGGGCTTTGTGAACAAGATCACCAGCGACCGGATCGCCGCCTTCAACGAGGAAAAGACCGCCGCGGCCATGAAAGCGGTGCTGACGGCGGACAGTTATACGCCCGTGAGCGGCAGCGCCGCGGAAAAGATCGAGCTGGTGAAGGAGGTCTATGCCGCCGACGACAGCGGCTGGGTCATCATGGTCAATCCCTCCGGCTTCGGCGGAGAGCTGAATATGGCCGTGGGCGTGGACAAAACCGGCACGGTCACGGGCGTCAGCATCATCAAAATGAGCGAGACCTCCGGCCTGGGGGCGAACGCCAACCGCGAGAGCTTCCGCAGTCAATACGTAGGCAAGAGCGGCAGCGTGGCGCTGAAAAAGCAGGGCGGCGAGATCGACGCGCTGACAGGGGCGACCGTCACCTCCACGGCGGTGACGAAAGGCGTCAACGCAGCCCTGGCTGCGGCGAATGAGCTCATCAGAGAGGGGGCAGGAGCATGAACGTGAAGAAACAATTCCGGGAAGGGCTGATCACCAACAACCCGGTGCTGGTGCAGCTGCTGGGCATGTGCTCCACCATGGCCATCACCACCACCCTGTTCAACGGCATCGGCATGGGCATCAGCGTCATCATCATCCTGACCTGCTCGAACATCGTCATTTCCCTGGTGCGCAAGCTGATTCCCGACCAGATCCGCATCGCCTGCTACATCGTCGTCGTGGCCGGCTTCGTCACCATCGTGGACCTGCTGATGCAGGCCTATCTCCCCAGCCTCAGCGAATCCCTGGGGGTGTTCATCCCCCTGATCGTGGTCAACTGCATCATTCTGGCCCGGGCGGAGGCCTTCGCCTCCAAGAACAGCGTGGCGGCCAGCGCTCTCGACGGCATCTTCCAGGGCCTGGGCTACACCCTGGTGCTCATCGTCATGTGCGTCGTGCGCGAGCTGCTGGGCAACGGCACCTTCGGCGGCGGCCTGCTGGGCCCCGACGGCGCAGGCATCCGCATCCTGCCTGAGGGCAGCGGCGCCCTCATGATGATCCTGCCCGTGGGCGGCTTCCTCACCCTGGGCTGCCTCATTGCCCTGATGCAGTATCTCCTGCGCCGGCATGAGGAGAAGAAGGAGGCGGAGAAGAAATGAGCTTTACGGGCCTTGTCTCCATCGCCCTGGGGGCGATCCTGATCCAGAACTTCATTTTCTCCCAGTTTTTGGGCATCTGCCCCTTCATGGGCGTCTCCAAGAAAATGGACACCGCCCTGGGCATGGGCATTGCCGTCACCTTCGTCATGGGCATCGCCAGCGTCTTCTGCTGGCTGGTGAACCGCTTCCTGCTGGTGCCCCTGGGCCTGGGCTACATGCAGACCGTGGCCTACATCCTGGTGATCGCCTCGCTGGTACAGTTCGTGGAAATGTTCCTGAAAAAGAGCATTCCCTCCCTGTATCAGGCCCTGGGCATCTATCTGCCCCTGATCACCACCAACTGCGCCGTACTGGGCGTGGTGCTGCTGAACACCCAGAACAATTACAACTTCCTGGAGAGCGTGGTCTACGGCGTCACCGGCGGCCTGGGCTTCCTGGTGGCCATCGTGCTCTTTGCCTCCGTGCGGGAGCGGCTGGACCTGACCGGCGACGCGCCGAAAAGCTTTGAGGGCTTCCCCATCGCCCTGATCTCCGCCGGGCTCCTGGCTCTGGCGTTCATGGGCTTCTCCGGCCTGAAGGTCTTTTGAGGAGGATGAAGGATGAATAACGTACTGTTTGCCTTCTGCGTGCTGGGCGGCCTGGGCGTGGTTTTCGGCCTGGTGCTGGCCGTCGCCTCCAAGGTCTTCCACGTGGAGGAGGACCCGCGGATCGCTCAGATCAAGGACTGTCTCAACGGGGCCAACTGCGGCGCCTGCGGTTATGCCGGCTGCGCCGCCTACGCCGAAGCCATCGTGAAAAAGGACGTGCCGCGGAATCTCTGCGCCCCCGGCGGGGCCGAGGCGGTGGCGGGCATCGCCGCCGTTCTGGGAGAGGAAAAAGCGGAATTCGTGCGGCAGGTGGCCTTTGTGCGCTGCAGCGGCGGCGAGAAGGCCTATTACAAATACAACTACGACGGGGTGAAGGACTGCGCCCTGGCCTCCGCCTCCATCGGCGGCGGACCCCGCAGCTGCGCCTACGGCTGCCTGGGCTACGGCAACTGCGTTGCCGCCTGCAAGTTCGACGCCATCCACATTGTCAACGGGGTCGCAAAAGTGGACCATGAGAAGTGCCAGGGCTGCATGGCCTGCGTCTCCGCCTGCCCCAAGAAGCTGATCGTCGCCCTGCCCTACGACGCGGCGGGCGCGATCGCCTGCAACAACACGGACAAGGGCGGCATCACCCGGAAGGTCTGCGAGAGCGGCTGCCTGGGCTGCCACATCTGCGAAAAGAACTGCCCCAACAATGCGGTGCATATCATCGACAACCTGTCCGTCAAGGATTTCTCCAAATGCCAGAACTGCGGCATCTGCGCGGAAAAATGCCCGCGCAAGCTCATCTTCTTCCCCGGCAGTCCTGCGGAAAATCAGAAAATCAGCTGAAGAACGATCCGGAACCGGGTGCGGGACATTCTGTCCCGCACCTTCATCATCACCGGCTGAGGTATGCATATGAAAAAGAATCGAGGGGACAAGCTCCCCTTTCCCATGTTTATCGCTATCGTGATCCTGGCGGGCATCTTCTTTCTCCTTTGGGGACAGAGCAACTCCGCCGCTACCGTCTATGAGCTGGGCTTTCTCCGCTACCGGGCCCAGGCGCAGCTGGATAACCTGCCGGAATGGGCGCTGGCGCCGGAGGAGCAGACCACCCTGGACGGTGAGACCGCCCTGGCGGCGGCCTGGGAAGCGGAGCACCCGCCCGTCGAAGGCTCTTTCACCACCGACTCCGCCGCCGGCTGGTTCGGAGAAAGGGCGCTTCTTACCCTTCATTACCGCTACTATGACCGAGGCACGGGAAAGACCGTCGTCCTCCTTCACGGCTTCGAGGGCACGGAGGAGGACTGCCTGCGCCTGGCGCCCTGGTGGTGGGCGCAGGGCTATGGGGTACTGATCCCCGAAGCGCGGGGCTATCAGGCCCCCGGGGAGACCAATCGCATCCCCACGACCTATGGAGTCTATGAGGAATTCGACCTCTATGACCTGATCCTGGCCGCGGGCCTCAGTGAGGACACGGTGCTGGTCCACGGCAAAGGGACGGGCGCTGCCGCCGCCATCCTGCTGTCCGCCAACGAATCCCTGGCAGGGGCGGGGCTGGACGGGATCGTGGCGGAGAGCGTCTACGATGCGCTGGGGGACATGCAGCGAAGCCTGCTGAAAAAGCTCTTCAACCTGGGAGACTGGTTCGTGGGCCGCTTTCTCCGCAGCCGCATCCGCTCCTCCCTGGGCTTTGAGCCGGACAGCGTGGACATCCGGGCGGCGGCGGCCAACATGTCCTGCCCCATCCTCTTTGTCTGCGGCAGCCAGGAGACATTGCCTGGTCAGGCACAGAGCCAGGCGGTCTATGACGCCTGCGTCGGGCGGAAGGAGCTGCTGACCGTCTCCGGCTCCTACCGGGCTCTCTGGCTCGCCGATGATTACCGCGCCGCTGTCGAAGCGTTCCTTCCGTCAGGCTATTGACCGGGAAGTACCCTTATGCTACAGTGATACTATAAGCACCCGGCCGATTTGAAAAAGGAGGTATCCCTATGAAGAAGTTTCTCTCCATGGCGCTGGTATTGGCGATGCTGCTGATGCTCGCCCCGGCAGTCTTCGCGGAAGACGGCTACCAGGACGGCGACAGCTACACTTTTACGGATCGGGAAGGCAACACGGTCACGGTGCCGGTGAGCGCCTTTGCGTCCTATGTGGTGGAATTCACCCACGGAGACCCCTGGACCTCCCATGAGGAAAACATGGACCCGGAGATCGCCCTGGGCCTGCCGGATTCCAGCAACGACGCCTACAGCACCGGCGACCTCTGTCTGGGCATCAACGGCGTGCTGGTCCTGGGCTTCGATTCCCTGATCTACGACGGGCCGGGGGACGACGTCTACGTCTTCGAGGTCGGCCCCGCCGTGGAGGAAACGAAGGTGGAGGTCAGCAGCGACCTCACCACCTGGTATGTGATCGGCATCGCCGAAGGGCGCACGGCCGGGCTGGACATGGCGGGCAAGGTGCCCTCCGGCAGCAGCTTCCGCTATGTTCGTGTCACGGACACGGGCAACAACGAGCCCGGCGGCTGGTCCGGCGCGGACATCGACGCCGTCTGCGGCCTGAACGTCAAGCCCGCTTCCCCTGTGGAGCCGGAGCCGGAGCCCGAACCCGCGCCTGCGCCGGGAGGCGGCGAGAAGCACGGCATTGACGGCGGCTATTATTCCTTCTACGACCGGGACGGATACCGGGTCACGGTGCCTCTCACCGCCTTTGCCTACCGGGTGATCGACTTTCAGGCCGGCGACCCCTGGACCTCCGTTGGAGCGAACAAGGACCCGCTGATCTCCCTGGGCATCCCCGACGCGGACGACAGCTACTACAGCACGGGAGACCTCTGCCTGGGGTTCAACGGCGTCCTCACCGTGATGCTTGACGCGCGCATCTACGACGGGGAAGGCAAGGACGTCTATATCTTCGAGGTGGGCGACAACGTGGAGGAAACCAAGGTGGAGGTCAGCGACGATCTCGTCACCTGGTATGAGATCGGCATTGTCGAGGGCCGCACGGCGGGCCTGGATTTCGCAGGCAGGATCCCTGCGGGCAGCGGTTTCCGCTACGTCCGCCTGACGGACACAGGCAACAATGACTACAACGGCAACTGGCCCGGTGCGGACATTGACGCCGTCTGCGGCCTGCACACCCGCGACGTGGAGAGCTACACCGAAACGGCGACCCTGACCTATAAGGATATCAAGATCAGCATCGACGGGCAGCTGATCCAGCCCACAGACGCACAGGGCAACAGCACGGAGCCCTTTATTCTCAACGATTCCACCTATCTGCCCCTGCGGGCCGTGGCAGGCGCATTGGGCTGCGACGTCGGCTGGGACGGCGCAACCGCAACGATCACGCTCACCTCCGGCATGCCCCGGAAATCCGCTCCCCGCACCAACGCCGGCAGATATGCGACGGAGGAGGCCGTGCTGACCTATCGTGGTATCCGCATCGTTCTGGACGGCAGGCTCATCATCCCCAAGGATGTGAAAGGAAACGTGCTGGACGCTTTTATTTTCAACAATTCCACCTATCTCCCCGTCCGGGCTGTTGCGGATGCTCTGGGCTGCAGCGTGGACTGGGACGGCGACACCAACACTGTGCTGATCACAACTTGATACGAACACCCCATTCCATTGAAAAACCGGCAAGGGACGACGATCCCTTGCCGGTTTTTTGTTTGTTGTTCCGCGTTATTCCTTTAATCCCGCTTGCCCTTGTAGAATTTGCCGGAGAAGGCGTAGAGCTTGTCCCCCACCTTGGAAACGAAGCCCGGCAGATGCTTGATGAGCTGTTTTCTCAGTACGATCCAGCCGAAGACGAAAGCGACCAGAGCACAGATGGCCGGGTAGATCAGCAGCAGCATGGCGAGGAACGCCAGGAGCGTGCACCAATCCTCCACATAGCGGGCCGCATTCTCCCAGTAGGGCAGGACGGCGGGGCTGGTGCGCACGCCGCGGGTGCCGAATTTCTTCATCTGTGCGACGGAAGCCGAAAGGGAAAAGCGATCGGTGTTCCGCTGCAGCACCCCATCCCCCACGCTGTAGTTCGTCTCCAGCACGGTCTGGGTGAAGCCGTCCACCGGCTCGGGCAGCACCGCCTCATAGCAGTCGATGCCCGCGCGGGAATTGAGATTCAGCCAGCTCTCGAAGGGGATGTAGAGCATGGGCCCGTCCTCGGCGAATAGCTTCGTCGCCTTGTCGGACTCCCGCTGCACCACGCCGGCGACCACATAGGGCCTGCCGCTGATATCCACCTGCATCCCCGCGACGTCGGGGCTGCCGAAGAGCATCCAGGCCAGCACCTCGTCCAGCACCACCCGGTCCTTGTTCACGTCGCTCTGGCGGAGATAAACACCGCTGCGCAGGGTCAGGGGGTGGAAATCAAAGAAGCTGCCCCCCACCGCCACCACGGCCGTGGTGGCATTGCCGTGCTCCGAATTGATCTTGACCGAGCCGGTGGTGCTCCAGGCGTCGCAGTAGAGGCTGCCGCCGGGTTCGGCCTCCAGGTCCGCTTCCGCAAAGCTGTCAAGGTATTTCTGCCGGAGTGCGAAGACGCTTTCCAGGTCCTTCAGCGCGTCCTGGGTGAAGAAGCAGGTGTACTGCATGAACCGCTCTCCGCTCTCCCCCGCCCAGCGCTCGGCCTGCTTCTGGCTCTGCTGGCTGCCGGCCAGAACGCTCCTGGCGACAAGGCAGGCGACGGCCATGAGCAGCATCAGTCCGCAGAGGATCAGAGAAACGGTGATGAATGTGCGCTTTTTCATCCGTTGTTGGAGTCGGCCAGGCGCACCTGATCCCCGCTGGCGATGGGGGCGTTGCGGCTGGCGGTGGTAATGACGCTGTCATAGGCTTCGATGGCGCCGGAAATGGCGCTGTACTGTTCGTCGGAGGCGACGACCTCCACATTGACCCTCGTGGCGAAGTAGCGGTTGCCCAGGGGGCTGTTCTTGGCCGTGATCATGAGCACGAAGGAGCCGTTGGTATCGCTGCGCACGGCGCTGTTGGGCACCACCATGTCATAGTTGGCGTTCCGCTCGCCGATGGAGATGGTGAGGCTGTTGCCTGCCGTCACGTCACCGGTGACGTCGAAGTTCAAAATGCGGCTGCCCTGGGGATTCTGGGGATCGGTCTGGATGGAAACAAGCGTCGCCACGATCTGGCTGCCCCAGTAGTAGTTGGAAACGGTGGCGCTGTCCCCCACCTTCAGACGCCGGGCCTGCTCCGTGGTGACGGAGAAGTTCATGCTGTAGCCCAGGTCCGGCACTTCGATGGTGGCGAGCACCTGGTTTGCCTCCGCCTTGTGGCCCGCGCTGACATTCAGCTCCTGCACCTTGCCGGCTACGTTGGCCCGGACCTCCGTGGCGTTGTCGCTGCTGGAGAGTTCTTCCACCCTGGCCTTGCATTTATCGATCTCGTCCAGATAATCCTGCTGGGTGATGCTGTCGCGGATCTGCTGCTTGCCGTCGCTCTCCTTCTGCTGATTGAGGCGGCGTACTTCGTCCTCCAGCGTCCGCTCCTTGGATTTCACGTTGTCCTGGGCGCGCTTGACCTCGTCCCTCCGGGCCTCCAGGTCTGCGTCCAGCTTTTCATGGCCGGCGTCGGTGGTTTCGATATCCGAATCGGCCCTTTCCATGTCCGACTCGGCCCTTTCAATGTCCGACTTCAGCGTTTCGATCTTGGACTTGGCTTCCTCCAGATCGCCTTTCATTTCCGCCAACTTCTGCTTTTCCTCGTCGAGCCAGGTTTTCCGGTCCGTCAGATCGCCTGTATTGATCTGATTGATACGGAAATTCAGATCGGAGATATCGTTATCGATGTTCGTCTTTTCGGTCTTCGCCTGCTCCAGGGCCTGCTCCGCTTCCTTCACGGCGGCATTCAGGGGCGCCATCGCTTCGTCCATAGCGGCCTGCGCCCGCTCGATCAGGGTCTTGCAGCGGGAGCGTTTCCGGTCCAGATCACCGAACTCATGGTCCTCGGAAAGCTTTTCCTCATATTCCTTCTTGGCCTTCTCATAGGCCTCATAGGCAACGTCCGAGGCGTCCTGCGCTTTGGTCAGGTCGTCCTCCGCAGCTTTGATCCGCTGATAGGCCATGCCCATGGCGTCGGCCGCGTGCTTCTCCGCAGCGGCGGGAAGATAGAGGTCCAGGCGGGAAGCCACATAGTTGTCCCGACTGCCCAGCCGTTTTTCCATCAGCGGCAGGGCCTCCGCCATGATCTCCGCCTGTTCCTCCTGCGTCAGAATCTCGTAGGGCCCCAGCCCTCGTCTGGTGCGGTATCTGGCCTCCTCGGCTGCCAGGATATCGGAGGCCTGGGCTTCATATTCCAGGTAAGAGGCTTCCCGGACAAGGTCCTGATAGTCGTCCTTATAAACGACTCTGGCGACCTCCAGCTCCTTCTCCACATCCCGCTCCCGGAGCTTGGCGTCCTGATAAGCGTCCCAGGCGGCCTCCACCGGGGCGTGATCCACATCCTGATGATTGCCGAATTTCTCGTTGATCTCCTTGTCCACCTCGTCGTAGGCGTCCTGGGCTTTATCCACTGCTTTCTGCTGTTCGGCCCGGACGGCTTCGGCCTCCTCCTGGGCCTTTGCCAGCGCGTCCGTACGCTCCCGGATCAGGACCTCCTTCTGGTGGAGCTCCTCCTCCAGCTGGCGCATCTGCAGCTCCAGCTCCCGAAGGGTGCCGGAGCGGGTGTCCAGCTCATCCACGCTCTCGCTGCTGGAATCCACCACGGTCTGCTGCGCGTCGATTTTCGCCTGCAGGCCGGGCAGCTGCGCTTCCAGCGCTGCCTTCTCCGCCTCCAGCTCCTCCTTTTTCGCAGCCAGTTCTTCCTTCTGCGCCTTCAGCTTTTCGATCTGGGCGTCGATCTCCGCGTGCTTCTCCTCGAATTTCCGCAGTTCTTCCTCGGTGATCTCCGTCTTCGCCAGGTCCTCCCGCGCTTCTTCCAGCGCGTCCCTGGCGTCGGCGATGTTCCGGTCATAAGAGGAATAATCCGCTTTCGTCAGGTCCAGCAGCCAGTCCTGATACCGCCGCTCGGCGTTCTTCAGGTCCTTCTGCGCGTTTTCCAGCTCGTCGCTGTCGCCGGGCTGGAGGGTAAAGAGCACGTCGCCCACATTTACCTCGTCCCCCACCCGCGCAAGCACGCTCTGCACCTTGCGGGTCTGCTCGATGGTGACCTCATAGTTTTCCCGCGCCGTCACGGTGCCGGTGCCCCGGACCTTGGAGGTGATGGTCCCCTCCTGCACGTAGACCGTGGCTACCTCGGGAAGGGAGCGGTTGAGGATGGTGTTGGAAAAGAAGGTCAGCACCAGCAGCACCGCCAGGAAAATGATGGCGGCGTCCTTGACCCAACCTCTTTTTTTCTTCTTTTCTTCTTCCATGATTCGTTACCCCTTAATACTGCCGGAATGTGTGATGCCCTCCATCAGATAGCTCTCACCGGCCAGGAAGATGAGGAGGGACGGGAACATATAGACCGTTGCCATGGCGAAGGCGAGACCGATCTCGCCGGAATTGATGGTGCTGAGATAAACGCTCAGGGGCTGCATCTCCGCGTCGTTCAGCAGGACCAGCGGCTGCTCGACCATGTTCCAGTAGTCGATGAACACCAGGATGGCGATGCTGCACAGCGCCGCCCGGCACTGGGGCAGGCAGATGCGCGTGAAGGTCTGCCACTCGCCGCAGCCGTCGATCTTGGCGGCCTCGATGAGGGCATAGGGGATGCGCCGCATGTACTTCGTCAGCAGGAACACGCTGAAGGGGGCGAACATGCCCGGCAGGATGATGCTCCATCGGGTGTTCAGCACGCCCAGCCGTTCCGCTACCAGATAGTTGGGCACCAGGGTGACCTGGTAGGGCATCAGCATCAGGATGACATAAAAGAAGAAGATGCCGCTGCGGATCTTCCCCCGCCATCGGGTGAAGCTGTAGGCCGCCACGGAGGCCACCGCCACCTGCAGGAAAACGATGGGCACCGTCAGGATCACGCTGTTCCAGAATTTCATCAGGTATTCCGGGCTTCGGACCAGGCCGGTGATATACTGGCTGACCGTCACCTTGTCCGGAATGAATTTCAGGTTCACGTGCTCCGACACATAGCCGCCGGTGGTGGTGGAAAAGACCATGCCGTAGTTGGAATTGATCTCCGACTCGGTCATGAAGGAGTTGGTGATGGTGAGCACCGTGGGGGCCAGGAACAGCACCGCAAAAACGGCGCAGAGCAGGAACATGACCCCGCGGCTGAAATAGCGGTTTTTCCGCCTGCTTCGCCTTTTCTTCATCCCTCCACATCCTTTCCGAACCAGTTCTCGATCATAAACAGGAAAGCGATGAGAACGATCATGACCACGGCCATGATGATGGCGGCGGCGGAGAGCTTCTGATAATCCAGGGAGTTGAACATGTTGTTCATGAAGTGCTGTAGGGTGTAGAGCCCCTGGTAGGGATAGTTGCCCGCCAGAAGATAGACCTCGCGGAAGATTTTGAAGGAATTGATGAGGCTCAGGATGGTGACGAAAAGCACCGTGGGGCTCAGATACCGCAGCTTGATGGCCCAGAACTTATACCATTCCGAGGCCCCCTCCACGTCGGCATACTCCAGCAGCTCCTTGGGGATGTTGTGGAGGCCGGACATGAAAAGGATCATGTTGTAGCCCAGGTTTTTCCATAGGAACAGGAGGATGACCACCAGCTGGGCATAGTCCGAATTGAGCCAGTCGATGGCCTTGCCCCCTGTCGCCTCGATGAGGACATTGAAGCTGCCGTTGAAGTTGAACAGCACCTGCCAGATCAGAACGATGGAGGCCACGGGAACCATCATGGGGCTGAGGAAAAAGGAGCGGAAAGCGCTTTTCATGGGGATGCGGCTCTCCAGCATCAGGGCCAGCACGATGGCCAGGATGACGCTCAGGGGCACCGCGGCGGCGGAAAAGGTCAGGGTGTTCTTCGCCGCCAGCTTGAAGGCCGCGTTGGTCATGAGCTTTTTGAAGTTATCGATGCCCACGAACACCGCGTCGGCGGCGGAGGAATCCGTCAGCGCATACTTCACCACCACCGCGAAGGGGACGATGAAGAACAGGCAGACGCCCAGGAAGCTGGGGCAGAGGAAACACAGGCTCCGCAGGAAATCCTTGACCCTTTCCTTTCTGCCCGTCTTCGACCTGATCCTTTCCCGTTCCCGTCTTCCCGTCCCCGATCTTGCCTTTTTGACCCTTTCGGTTCCCGGATTTGCCTTTTCGGTTCTTTTCGTTTTCGAAAGCATTTCCTTATCTCTGTTCGTTTACATAAATCGTCAGTTTGCTCTGGATGAGCTTTGCGACCTCCTGGGCGGACTTCTGCCCGGCGAAGAAGGCTTCGCTCTCCGCGGTGATGGTGTCCAGGATGGCGGTATCGGAATTCCAGACCCGGTCCGTCCCCTCCATCAGGGCCATCACTTCATCCCCCTGCTCCTGGGTCAGGGCATAAATCTCCGCGCCGCCGCCGAAGCCGAAGCCGAAACCGAAGCCGCTGTTGCGGGGCTGCTCGATGCGCTGACCGTTCTCGTCCAGAAGGTAATTGCCGTTTTCATCCTTCATGTATTCCGGCGTCATGGCGTCGGTGAGCTTCTCCATAAAGAGATCACGGTTGGTGGGGAAGCCGCCGAAGGAAGTGACGGTGCTCTGGTAGTCCTTGGAGAAAAGGAGGCGCAGGAACTGCCAGGCAGCATCCTTATAGGCGCATTTCGCGCTGATGGCATAGCCGCTGTCCTGGAACCAAAGGGCATTGCCCACGCCCTGGGAGGTGGGGAAGCCGATGTAGGTGGCGTCTCCGCCGAACATATTGTTGTAGGTCTGGAAGCTGTCGAAGCTGGTGAGCCAGCTCAGAGACAGCATTTGCTGGCCGGCGGCGATCCGTTCTTCCTCGGTAGGACCGTTGTTCCCGCCGAAGCCGAAACCGAAGCCGAAGCCGCCCTCGCTCTCATAGGTGGCGGGGAACATGGCCGCAAACTCCAGGATGTCGGTGAAGGTCTGGCTGTCAAAATGGCATTCGCCGGTGTTCCAGTCGATCAGGTTTGCCATCTCCATATTGAGGCAGGCGTTGAGGATCGTGCTGCGGGTGATGCTCTCGGCAAAGGGCTTGCAGCCCTCGGGCATGGTCTTGAGGGCAGCTTCGAACTCCTTCAGGGTCCAGCCCGGCGTGTCCCCCACCACGCTGGCCGCGCCGGTAACGGCATAGAGGTTGAAGCTGGCGGCGGTACGATAGAGCTTGCCGTCGCTTTCCAGCGCTCGCAGCGCGCTGTCGAACACATGGCCGTTCAGCTCGCTGTCCCCATGCAGCAGAGGATAGAGATCCGCAAGAAGGCCACGGGCCCCCAGCTGGTTGGCATTGAGGCCGCTCAAATCCATGATGTCCGGCACATTGCCCGCCAGGATCTCCGTGTTCAGCTTCGTGAGACCGGCGCTGGCGTCGCTCTCGGTGTTGTATTCGGAATAGTCCGCCACCTCGATGCGGAAATCGGGGCTGTTGCGGTTGAATTTCACGATCTGGCTGCGGATATTATAGTCCAGGCTCTGGGTCGCCAGCGTCAGCACCGTCTTCTGCGCCAGGCTGGCGGCGGGGACCTTGCTCAGCAGCACCAGCTCGGTGTTGGAGGAGGTAAAGTCGCTGGACCAGGTGGTCTCCACCGTGGCGATGCGCCCGTCGGGCAGCAGCACCGCCGTGCTGATGCTGCTGGGGTCCACATCGGCATTGATCCAGTTGAGGACCTTTTCGCTGATCCCCTTCTCCAGGGAATAGCCCATGAAGTTGGAGCCGTTGGTATAATAGAAGTCGTATTCGCTCTTTTCGCCGCCGATGCTCATGTTGGTGGCGTTCACCACGGGATAGCTCTCGGTCTTGCTGAACTGCATGGAAGCCAGGTCGATCACATTCAGCCTGTCGCCGCTGCCGGCGTTGAACGAGGCGGCCACCCGCCCGTCCCGCAGGCGGATCAGATTGGAGATCCAGGCAAAACCGCCGCCGCCGATGGTCACCTCGCCCTTCTTCTGGCCCTGGGGATCCAGAACGATGACGGAGGAGCCGGTGCTCATGTAGATGTTGCCCGCCTCGTCGGCCGTGAAGCTGGACATGCCGAAGCCGCCCATGCCGCCGGAGGACCCTTCCTCCAGGGCGCTGAGGTCGATGCGGCCGATTTCCGCGCCGTCCTTGCCCAGGGTGCGGAGGAAGAAGTGCTCCTCGTTGTGCTGATAGGCGTAATAACCCTTGGAATACCACTCGTCGGAGTACATCTCCACGTCCTCGTCCTCGGGCCCGTCATACCAGCTGACAAAGACCTCCTCCAGGTTGCGGAGGGTGCCGTCGGGCGCTGCGTCGAAGCCCATGGAAAAGCTGGTCACCGTGGCGTTTTCCACGTCGGTCTCATACTGGATCGGCTCGTATTTATCCATCTTTTCGGTGGTGCCGTCCAGATTGATCCAATAGAAGATGTTCCCGTAGACCGCGTACTGCCCCTCGTATTCCGGCGTCACGCCCTCGGGGGTGTTGTCGCCGATGACGCCGTAGGTGCTGGTGAGGAGGCGGCCGTCGCAGTAGGTCAGGGAGCTGAGGAAGCCCACGTCTCCCTGGATGGGCACATACTCTGCGGTGTACACGTAGGTGTCCTGCTGGGGCGCGGCGCTGGGATTCGTGCCGCTGCCGCCGGGGCTTGCGGTGGTGCTGCCGCCGCCCTTGTCCGTGTCGCCGCTCTTGCCGCCGCAGCCCGCCATCATCACGAGGCAAAGCGCCGCGATCAGGCAGATCGCCAAGATTCTCCGTTTTTTCATAGTGGCCTCCCTATGTATCTTAATTTCGTTTTTCTTTTCCGCGTTCTGCCCTTCCCTGTCAGACGAAGCCGGCGCGTTTTTGTTCCGCCGGAATCTCATATTGCTTTGGAATCTCCGTCTTTTTCAGAAGAATGTCTATTACGGCAGCCTATTAAAGTATAGTCTGCATCATACCACAACTTCCCTTGCTTCGCCATAGTTTTTGTGAAACTGATGACCTATTTCCAAAAAGATATGACTATTTTCACATGACCTCACTGTATGCTTGCGATTTCGCGCCGGGACAGGTACAATAGAATCGCCGGCCCTCGAGGCCCCGAATTAAGGAGGAATGAGCCATGAAGCCCGTCTACTGCAATACCGCTTCCATCACCAACAACAAGAAATCCGGGGAGGTCAGCATCTCCTTCACCCACATTTACAATGAACACAAAATGAGCGTCACCGGCGGCAGCATGACCGACGTGAGCATGCCCGTGGTCAGCGAGGAAGCCTGCATCGTCATGAACCGGGGCAGCTTCCTTGCTCTGAAAAAGCTGGTGGACGAGATCGCGGCGCAGATCACGGGACAGGCGTGAGGACGCGCCCTGCAATTGCCGCGCCCACAATGCGGGGAACTTTTTCCTTCCGGTTTCGTCCAAGAGGACAAACGCTTTGTTTCGGGAGGGAACCGTTATGAAACGACAGGTGATTTCCATCCTGCTGTGCGCCGCCATGCTGCTTTCGACGGCGGGGCTTGCAGGATGCGCCGGCAAGGCCGCGGCGGAAACGCCCTCCGGCGCTTCCCCGGCTTCCGGCCCGCAGGGCGCGCCTCTGCCGCCCGCGGAGGTGCTGGCCGTCGCCGCGACGCCCGACCCGGCGCTGGCCGGAGAAGCCTCCGCCGCAGCCCTGGGCTTTGCCGCCGATCTGCTGCGGCAGACGGCGGGGTCCAACCGCCTCCTCTCTCCCCTTTCCGTGCTCTGCGCCCTGGGCATGGTGCTGGGCGGCGCGGAGGGGGAGACCCGCAGCCAGATGGAAACAGCCCTGGGCGTTTCCGGGAATGCGCTGAACACCTTTCTCGGCCCCTGGCTGGCGGCCCTGGCGGCGGAGGAAGGTGCGCTCCATGTGGCCGACGGCATCTGGATCGCGGACCGGCCGGACCTGCGGGTCTCCGAGGATTTCCTGCGCCTCAACCGGGAATGCTACGGCGCGGCGGTGGAGCAGTGCCCCTTGGACGCCGCCGCTGTGGAGCGGATCAACGCCTTCGTGAAGGAGCACACCCACGGCATGATCGAAAAGCTCCTGGACGGGCTGTCGGATGCTGCGGTGATGGTGCTGGTGAATGCCCTGGCCTTTGAGGCGGAGTGGGAACATCCCTATTGGGAATCCTATGTGCGCCCCGGCGTTTTCCACCCGGAGAGGGGCGGCGAGCAGGAGGCGACCTTTCTTCACTCCTCCGAATTCGTCTATTTGAAGGACGAGGACACCGCCGGTTTTATGAAGCCCTACAAGGGCGGGCGCTATGCCTTCGCCGCCCTGCTGCCCGCGGAAGGAACGGCGCTGGAGGCTTATGTCGCTTCTCTCTCCGGAGATAAACTGCTGGGTCTGATAGAAGGGGCAAAGCAGACTAAGGTAGATACCGTGACGCCCAAATTCGAGACGTCGTATTCCGTGGAGCTGCCGGAGGCCCTGCAGGCCCTGGGCATGACCGACGCCTTTGACGCCTCCCTGGCGGACTTCTCCGCCCTGGGGACCTGCGAAAACGGGGACAATATCTATCTCAGCAAGGTGATCCACAAGACCTTTCTCAAGCTGGACGAAAAAGGGACGCGGGCCGGCGCGGTCACGGGTGCGGTGATGGAAGCCGCCTCCGCCATGCATGAGCCCCCTCCCCAGGTCGTCCTGGACCGCCCCTTCGTCTATCTCCTGCTGGACACGGAGACGAACATCCCCCTCTTTATCGGCATTGTGGACAGCCTCGCGTGAATCCCAGTTCATACAAATCCCCCGGAAAAAGCGTGACGCTCTTTCCGGGGGATGCTTTCATCTGTATTCAGATTCCCAGTTCCTCCGCCGTCATGGGCGGGCAGACGCTCTGGGTGGTGCCGATGACCTTTCCCGCCATGCGGCTGCCGATCCGGCAGGCTTCCTCCAGACTTTTGCCCAGGCTGAGGCCGAGACCCACCCCGGCGAAAAAGGAATCCCCCGCCCCGGCGACGTCAACTACCGGCACGTCCTCCGGCGGGCAGAAACCGTGCTTTCCTCCTTCCGCCCAGACCGCGCCGCGCTTCCCCAAAGTGACCGCCAGCGCTTCCAGGCCCAGGCGCTCCATGGGCGCGGACAGGGCCTGCGCCATTGCTTCCGGCTCCATGTCCCCCCAGGGTCCGGGGGCCAGCATGCCCCACTCCTGGTCGTTGCAGACAAAGCAGCGCAGCTTCGGCAGATACGCGCTCCTCTGCGCGGCGATGCTCATATTGCTGACGGCGGCGCAGGCCGGCACGGCGTGCTTTTCCGCCAGCGCGCAGATCGCCGCCACGGTCTCCTCCTCCAGATCCAGTTCGAACAAAACGCTGTCGGCCCCGGCGAAGATTTCGTCCCCCTCCTCCCGCAGGAGGTCCAGCAGGGGGCGCAGGTCCGGTCGCTTGGAAATGGAAGCGGCCACGTCTCCCCGGTCGTCGAAGACGGCCAGCCAGATACCCATCCCGTCCTTCACGGCGCGGACGCGGCCCGCATCCACGCCCACGGCCTCCAGGTGGTCCGTCACCTCTTTGCCTGCGGCGTTGTCGTCCACCAGGCCCAGGAAGACCACGTCTCCCCCTGCCCGGGCGATATCCTCCGCGATGTTCCTGGCCACGCCGCCGTGGACCTGCTCCACCCATCCGGCGTTGCGCCCGTTGGGGATGTAGACCCCCTCCGGGTGGCCCTTGATATCCACGAATACGCTGCCAGCCACAATGATGCTCATGCCCTTAACCCTCTGCCTTTATTTGTTTGCGGATGTCGTTGCCGTAGAATTTCAGCTCTCCATAATAACCCGCCAGCCGGGAGGCGATCTGGGGAGAATAGCGGCGTTCGATCTCCTCTATTCCGAGATTGGAAGAGACCACGGTGCTTTTTCCCTCCCGCAGCCGGGTATTCAGGACTTCATAGATCGTGCTGACGGAGAAGCTGGTGTTCATCTCCGTGCCCAGATCGTCCAGGATCAGCAGATCACAGCGCAGGCAGCGCTTTGCGTCCGCCTCTGCCTCCTCCGGATCTCCCCGGCGGCCGAAGCGGGCATCCTCGAAATAAGAGACCACATTCACCGCCGTGTCATAGACCACGCTGTAGCCCTTTTCCGAGACAAGGCCGGCGATGCAGGCCGAGAGAAAGGTCTTTCCCAGGCCGGGCGCGCCGGTAAGAAATAGATTGGCGTTGCCGGGCTCAAAGGTCTCGGCAAAATGGCGGCAGCTGTGCCAGACCATCTCCATATGCTTCCGCGGGCTGCGCCCCGTCTTCGGATCAGGCTGGTCGCTGTAATAGCGCAGGCGGAAAGCGCCGAAATTCTCCCCCTGCAGGTCCAGCAGGCGGCTCAGCTCCCTGCGCTGCTCCTCCCGATAGAGCTGCATCAGACAGTCGCAGGGCTTCGTGCCCACATAGCCCCGGTCATTGCATTTCGGGCAGGCAGGCGCATCGTCGATGCATTTTTCCGGGTAGCCCAGGGCGCGGATGCGCCGTGCGCGTTCCTCCTGGTATGCCAGGTTTTTCTCCTGAATGGCCGCCACGGCTTTTTCCGGGTCGCCGCCGCCCCGCAGGGCCACAGCCGCCGCCTCCGCCACGCTGGCGCGCAGCAGCGCGTCCAGTTCCCCGATGCGGGGGTCCCTGCCGTAGATTTTCCCCCGCAGGCGGCGGGTATTCTCGCTGCGGAGGCGGCCCGCCTCCTCATAGCGCTCCAGCGCCCTGCGCAGGATCTTTCCGTCAAGTGCCACGGTTCCCGCCTCCGTCCATTTTCCGCAGATATCTCTGCATGCTCTCATATTCCTCCGCCGTGGGGCCGGCGGATTCCTTTGTCCCGGTCTTTCCAGGGGCTTGCCCGCGCCGCCGGTTCGGCACGTCCCCCGCCTCGATCTCCGGAAGGGTGTGGAGCTTCATGCCGTGCCAGTTTTCCAGGATGCGGTTCATATAAGGCCAGGCAAGCTCCCCCTTCTTGGTCACGGTCTTGTCATAGGCCAGAAGGATGGCGTCCTTCCCAAAGCCCATCTCCAGCCAGCTCAGGAGGTATTTCTCCTCCGAGGGGGACAGGGCCCGGCCGCGGATGCCCAGCAGCTCGCAGATTTCTCCCAGCTGCCCCTGCCGCGCTTTCCGTTCCATGAGATAGCGGTCCGCCAGGTCCAGGGAATACAGCTCCCGATTGCCCCAGATGTAAGCTTCCTTTTCGATCTGCCGCAGGGTCGGCTTCCGCCCGGCCCCATACTGCCGGGCGATGTTCTCGCAGCAGTAATTCAGCAGCAGGAGGATGACCTCCACGGGCAGGCCCACATCCGTGTAGATGCCGTAAAGCACCTTCATATCTCCGCCGCTGAGGGTCCTTCCCAGGCGGTCTGCAGTCTCATCCAGGAGCCGGTTCCACTCCGGATCGCTCTCGGCGAGGCGGGCGATCTCGGCGGCGGTGTATTCCTGCCGTTCCTCCCGCACCGGAGGCTGGGGGGGCACCGCGGGGGAAGCTTCCCCCCGGATGAGCCCGGCCTGGCGGAGCAGGGCCATAGCCGCAGGCAGACTTCCGGCAGTCCGCAGTTCCCGCGCGGCCCGAACCGGGTCGTAGCGCCCGCCGTTTCGCAGCAGCCACAGATAGAGGAGGGCGGCGTCGCCGCTGCCCAAGGCCAGCAGCCTGTCCGCATCCTCGGCGCGCAGCGTCATGGTCGCAGGCTGGGCAAGGATGTATTCTTCCGCCACGGGCTTTCCCCTCCTCTCATGGATAATGTCGTGTTTTGTATTATACCGCCGGGAAGGAAAGCCTGCAAGATGGAATAAGTTTTTTCCCATGAGCAGCGGAAAAACCCCGTCTTCCCTCTATGAAAATCCGTCAGAACATGGTATAGTAATAAAATTAGAGAATTCTGCGAAGCGAGGGGGCGGTGAAAACGGAGCTGATCGTATGTGTGTCCACGGCGGAGGCCCTGAAAGCGGCGGTGCTGGCCGGGGCGGACGCGGTGCGCATCGGACTGAAGGATTTCAGCGTCGCCGGCCTGCCGCTGGAGGAACTGAAAAAGGCGGTGGTCTGGTGCCGCGTGCGGGGCGTCCGCATTTCCGCAGGCATGGAGCTATCCCCCTCCGGCAGCCGCTTCCGCTCCGCCGTGGACGCGGCGCTGGAGCTGGCCCGCGCCGGCGCAAGCGCCATCTGCGTGGGGGACCCCGGTCTGCTGCGGGCGCTGCGCCTGCTGCTGCCGGACCTGACGCTGGAGGCCGCCGAGAGCTTCCAGATCACCGACGCTGCCGGGGCGCGGGTGCTGGAGGCGCTGGGCGCAAGACGGCTGCTGCTGCCGCCCCAGCTCACCAGCGGCGAAATGCGCTATCTCTGCAAGCGCGCAAAGCCGGAGACCGAGGCCGTGCTCTGCGGCCGGGTCTGTCCCGCTCTGGGTCCCTGCCGTCTCAGCGCGTTTGCCGGGGAGGGCAGCGGCTGCGGCCGGGAATGCCGGGAACACTATATCTGCCTGGGGCTGAACGCGGAGAAACGCCCCGCTCTGAAAAATATCCTTCTGGCGGATCAGCTCACGGAGCTCTCCACCATGGGGCTCGCCGCCCTCAGCCTTCGCTGCGAGGGGCAGAAGCCGGACTGCGCCGCCATGACGACGGACATTTTCCACCGCGCCCTGAAGGAGGGCAAGCCTCCTTCCCGGCGGGACCTGGCGCTGCTGACGAAGACCTTCTTTTCCGAGGGCGTCACCGACAGTCTGTATATCGGCAGGCCGGAGGAAGCGCTGCTGCCCGCGCAGTCGGAGTGGAAGCTGCCCAGCTTCGGCAAAAACGGCGCGCTGGGTTCCATCCGCGCGGAGGCGGGGGGCGGCGAATTCCAGCGGGTGCCGGTGCGCATCACGGCGGAGCTCAGGCGCGGCGCCTTCAGCCGCGTCCTGGCCGCCGACAACGAGGGCAACACCGCCGGGGCCACCGGCCCCATCCCCGTGAACGCCGGGGGCGGAAAGCGGGAGCTCACCGCTCCCCTGCTGCGCACGCAGCTTTTCAACACCCTGGGCACCCCCTTCCTGTGCACGGAAGCGGAAGCCCTGGTGGACCCCGGCCTGCACCTCGGCAGCGCCGACATCGGCCAGATGCGGCGGGAAGCCCTGAACCGGCTGGCGGAAAAGCGCAGCGAGCCTCCCATCGTGCGCGTGGGCGAGCTGCCGCCGCTGCTGCGCGCCGAGGCGGTCTATCCCAAGCCGGACCTGAATTTCTCCGTCACCAGGACCGCCCAGCTCTCGGAGGCTCTGGCGGCATTGAAGCCCAGGGTGCTCTATGTGCCCCTGGAGGAATTATTGAAGGAACCCGTGGCCGTGACCCCCTTCTGGGAAAACGGGATCACCTCCGTCTGCGCCGTGCTGCCGGAGCGGTACACCGCGGATGAAGCAAAGGAGCTGTTCGACCGGCTGAAGCAGCTGAAGGAGCTGCAGGTAACGGAGGTGCTGGTAAGCAACTGGAATGCCGTTCTCCCCGCGGGGATGCTGGGCTTCCGCATCCGCTGCGGCCTGGGTCTCCAGGTGTGGAACGACTGGAGCCTGCGGGTGCTGAAGGAGCTGGGGGCTGTCTCCGCGCTTCTGTCCCCGGAGCTGACTCTGGAGGAGATCGGCAGCGTTGCCAAATGCATGGACACGGAAATCTATGCCTACGGGCGGCTCCCTTTACTCACCTCGGAAGCGCCGCTGACGGCGCCGGAGGCCGCCTCCGACACCCTGCGGGACCGGCGGGGCCGGCAGTTCCCCGTACTGAATACCATGGGCCGCAGCCGGCTTTACAGCCCGGACAAGCTCTTTTTGGGGGACAGGCTCAAGGACCTGGAAAAGCTGGGGCTCTGGTGTCTCCACCTGGCTTTCACCACGGAAAACGCCGGGGAGTGCCTCTCCGCGGCGGAGCGCTATCTGGGCAGGGGCGGCTATCAGCCCAATTTCAAGACCAAGGGACTTTACTATGAAAACGAAACTCATTCTGGCTTCCGCTTCCCCGCGAAGAAGGGAGCTTCTGGAAATGCTGGGACTCTTCGATCTGACGATCCTTCCCGCCGCCGGCGAAGCCCCGGTGCCGCCGGGAACGCCGGTAAGTGAAGCGGTGCAGCACATCGCGGCGGGAAAGGCGCTGGACGCCGCCCGCCGCGCGGAGGCGGACAGTCTCATCCTGGCGGCGGACACGGTGGTGGCCCTGGAGGGAACGGTGCTGGGAAAGCCCAGGGACGAGGCGGACGCCTTCCGCATGCTCCGCTCCCTTTCCGGCAGGAAGCACACGGTCTATACAGGTATGGCCCTGCGCCGGGGAGACAGAAGCATGACGGACTATGCCAGCGCGGACGTGTGGTTCCGGGAGCTGACGGACCGGGAGATTCGGGCCTATATCGCCACCGGCTCCCCTATGGACAAGGCCGGGTCCTACGGGGCCCAGGACATGGCCGCCCTGTTTGTGGAGCGGATCGACGGAGAATTCTACACGGTGGTGGGCCTGCCCATCTGCCGTCTGGGGCGGATGCTGCGCGAATTCGGCGCAGAGATCTGGGGGGACGATGCGTAAGGTATGGAAAACCACCGGGCTGGTGGTGCTGGGGGCGCTGGTGATCGTGCTGATCTTCACGCTTCTGGGCCGCCTCACCGGCAGAGAGAACATCTTCACCCGCAGCTTTCAAACCCTGTCCGCCCCGGCGGAGAAGCTCTTCGCCTCCGGCGCGGGAAAGCTGGAGGAAGTGCGCGCCGCCCTTCGGGACTATGAAGCCCTGAAAGCGGAAAATGAGGAATTGAAGGCGATGATCGCCGACATGGACGCGGAGGTGCGCCGGAGCCAGGGGGCCAACGCGGAGAACGACCGGCTGCGGCAGCTGCTGGAGCTGAAACGCAGCCACACGGACTATGTGCTGCTGGACGCCAGCATCATCTCCTGGGGCTCGAGTAACTGGAGCAGCACCTTCGACCTGGACAAGGGCAGCTTTTCCGGCGTGGAGGTGGGCGACTGCGTCATCACGGAAAACGGCTTCGTGGTGGGCGTTGTGACGGAAGCGGGGCTTTACAGCTGCTCCGTGCGCACCCTGGTCGACCCGCGGGCCGCCATGGGTGCCACGGTCCACTCCACCGGCCTCACCGCCGTGGCGGAGGGGGATTTCAGCCTCATGACCGCCGGGCAGCTGAAGCTGACCTATGTCTTTGAAAACAGCGTCCTGGAGCTGGGGGACACGGTGCTGACCTCCGGAGCCGGCGGCGTCTACCCCGCCGGGCTGGTGATCGGCAAGATCAGCGGCATCGGCACGGAAGAAGCGGGCTACGGGCAATACGGCATCGTCACCCCCGCGGCGGAGCTGCAGAATCTCAGCCAGGTCTTCCTGATCCTGGAATACGGGGAGGTCGAGCATGAAGGCTGAGACCCTGAGAAGCACGCTGGGGCTTACGCTCGTCATGCTCCTGTGCTATTTCCTGCAGAGCGCCGTTTTTTCCCGGCTCCGCATCTTCGGCGTCTCCCCCCTGCTCCTGCCCCTGGTGGCCGCAGGCGCGGGGCTCCTGGGTTCCTCCGGCTGGGGCGGGGCCTTCGGCCTTCTCTGCGGCATCCTGTGCGACGCTGCCCTGGGCGGCGGGGGGATGCTGTTCACCGTCGCCATGACGGTGATGGGCTTCTTCTGCGGCTTCCTGGGGGACTTTGTTCTGGCGAGGGGCTTCCCCTCCTATCTGCTCCTGAGCCTGGCGGTGCTGCTTCTTTCCGCCCTGCTTCAGATGATCCGGCTGCTGATCTATGACCGTGCACCGGCCTGGGACCTCATCCGCATGGGGCTGATGCAGACGCTTGCTTCCGCCATCTTCATTCTTCCGCTGTATTTCTGCCTCCGCCGCTCCCTTCGGTGCTGGCGGCGGAGCAGGGAAAGGACTTCCTTTTGAAATTTCCTTCCGGTATCCGGCCCTTCCGTGCGTTCACGCTGATCGCCCTGCCGATCCTGCTGGCCTGCGTGCTCCTGCTGGCTCTTTACAGCCTGCAGGTGGTCAACCGCGCCGCCTATCGGGAGCAGGGCCGCAGCACCATCACCCGTGTGGAGACGGTGCCCGCCGCGCGGGGGGATATCCTGGACCGCTACGGGCGGCTGCTGGTGACCAACGCGGTGAGCTACGACATCCACATCGAACGCAGCGTGCTGGTCACGGACGAAGACCCCAACGGCATCCTGCTGGGGCTCATTGAATTGACGGAGGCCGGGGGCATCCGCCACACGGACACCCTGCCCATCACTGCGGACGCTCCCTTCGCGTTCACGGAGATGGACGACATCCAGGCCGGGCGCATGGCGGACTGGCTGGAGCATTTCGAGCTCCAGGAGCTGAGCGCGCCGGAGGTCATGGACTGGATGCGGAATCACTACGCCGTGCCGGAGGACTACACCCCCGCCCAGGCACGGCTGGCCGTGGGCGTCCGCTGGGAGCTGGAGCTGCGCACCCTGTTCGGCATCGTGGACTATGTGTTTGCCGCCGGACTGGACCAGGAGATGATCGCCGCCGTGTCGGAGCGCTGCTACCCCGGCGTCAGCATCACCGTGGGCTCCCACCGGGTCTACCGCACCCCCTATGCCGCCCATCTGCTGGGGCGCATCGGCCCCATCAACAAGGACCAGGTGGAGAAATTCACCGAATTGGGCTATCCCATGAACGCCCTGGTGGGCCAGGACGGGGCGGAGGCGGCCTTTGAGGAATACCTCCACGGCGTGGACGGCAAGCGGGTCACGATCCGCAGCGCCGAGGGGGAGATCCTCAGCTCCTACTATACGGAGGAGCCCAGGGCCGGCGCAGATGTGACCCTGACCCTGGACCTCAGCGCCCAGCAGGTGACGGAGGAAGCCCTGGCGGCGGAGATCGCCAAGATCAACGCCGACCGCGTGAAGAAGGCCAAGCCCGGCGAGACGGTGCAGCTGGCCCAGGGCGGCGCCGCCGTGGTGATCCAGGTGGGCACCGGCGACGTGCTGGCCGCTGCCTCCTATCCCTCCTATGACCTGAGCGAGTTTCTCGAAAACTATTCCCAGCTGGTGGCAGACCCCGCCCGGCCCATGTTCAACCGGGCCCTCCAGGGGCGCTACGCCCCCGGCTCCACCTTCAAGGTAGTCACCGCAACCGCCGCCCTGACGGAAGGGATCATCACCCCCAACACCACCATCTACGACCGGGGCATCATCGACGAATACGAGGGCATCACCTTCACCTGCTGGACCTACCCCGGCTCCCACGGCACCATCAACGTGATGGAAGCTCTGCAGATGTCCTGCAACTACTTCTTCTATATCACGGGGCGCAGCCTGGGCATCGCCGCTCTGGACCGCTACGCCGCCGCTTACGGCCTGGGCCAGAGCACGGGCATCGAGCTCTATGAGAACACCGGCGTCCTGGCCTCCGTGGAATACAAGAAGGAGGCCATCGGTGAGGACTGGTATGTGGGCGACACTCTGCAGGCCGCCATCGGCCAGAGCTACCACCTGTTCACGCCTCTGCAGCTGGCCTCCTACGCCGCCACCATCGCCTCCGACGGCAAACGCTATGCCAACCACATGCTCTATTCCGTTTCCGGCCCCCAGGGCTTCCGCAATCCACCGGAGCTGCTGAGCAGCGTGAACGCCTCGGAGGATACCTACGCCGTCCTCCGGGAGGGCATGCTCATGGCCTCCCGCTACGGCTCCGCCTCCTACGTCTTCGGCAATTACCGCATCCCCGTCTGCTCCAAGACCGGCACGGCGCAGGTCAGCGAGGACACGGTGAACAACGCGGTGTTCATCGCCTTCGCCCCCATGGAGGACCCGGAGATCGCTCTGGCTGTGGTGGTGGAAAACGGCGCCAACGGCTATTACCTGGCGGAGGTCGCCAGGGATATCTTCGACTGGTATTTCACGAGGGAGCCGGAGGCGGCCCCCATCCCGGAAAACACGCTGCTGCCGTAGGGCTCTGCCGCTCTGCGGAGGCTCGCGGATGATACCGTGCGGTTACTTGCCAGCAAGGAAAAGCTGCTGTATAATGTCATACTATTCTTCCTTTGAAAGCAGACAAAGATTTGCGAGGATGATTTTTGTCAGGCGAGGCGGAGGACGCAGATGGGCTGTCGCCCCTCAAGGCCGACAACGAAGCATGGCAGAAATCAGACCGCAGAGATTGTCCTGTTTTAATCGATGAATAGTATCAGACCCGGAGGTGAACCTATGGGCGCCGTCATCGCCGTCCTGTCCGGCAAGGGCGGGACCGGAAAAACCACGACCGCCGCTGCGCTGGCCTGCGCCCTCAGCGAGCTGGGGCGAAGGGTCGTCTGCGTGGACGCGGACGCGGAGCTCCGCAACCTGGACCTCTGCCTCGGCCTGGGAGATCAGGCCCTGATGGACTATGGAGATGTGCTGGCGGGCCGCTGCAGCCTGGAAAAGGCGCTGGTGGGTCCGGCGGATTTCCCGGCGCTGAAGCTGCTGCCCGCGCCGCAGGAACCGGCGGAGGAGAGCCTGGAAGCCGTCGTAATGCCGCTGCGGGAGCAATTTGACTATTGCCTGATCGACTGTCCCGGCGGGCTTCGCGCCGCCCTTGCGGCCGCTTTTCCGGCGGACAGGGCCCTGGTGGTAGCCAATGCGGATGCCTGCAGCCATCGGGACGGGGAGCGGATCGCCCAGCTGCTGCGCGGCGGGCCGGAATGCTTCCTGCTGATGAACCGTGTCAGCCCCCGGCTGCTGCGCTCGGAGAAGATGACGCTGGACGATTCCATGGACCGGGTCGGGCTGCGGCTCATCGGTTATGTGCCGGAGGACAATCGGGTCCCCCTGGCCCTGGCGGCGGGAACACCGCTGCTGGCTGCGGACAAGCGGACCTGGCGGGGAGCCGCCGCCGCTTTCCGGAGGATCGCAAGAAGACTGGACGGGCAGAGAGTGCCCATTCGATAAGGAGGTAAAGCCCATGAACGTCGCCCTGATCGCCCACGACAACAAGCAGGAGCTGATGGTGCAGCTGTGCATCGCCTACTGCGGCATCTTCGCCTCCCATCAGCTCTGCGCCCCCAACCCCACAGCCCAGCTCATCGCGGAAGCCACGGGCCTGAGCGTGGAGAAATACATGACCCGCAGCCAGGGGGGCATCCAGCAGATCGCCGCCAAGATCGCCTACAACGAGATCGACCTGGTGCTGTTCCTGGCGGACCCCGGCAGCCCGGAATACATGGAGGATATGGGCCTCATCGCCCGCCTCTGCGACCAGTACAGCATCCCCTTCGCCTCCAACGTCGCCACGGCGGAAATGCTGATCCTGGGCCTGCAGCGGGGCGACCTGGCCTGGCGGGATATCGTCAATCCCAAAAAGAAATAACACAAAAAGGAAAACTGCATCACATGGAAAAGATCAAACCAAGGACCCTCTCCGGCTTCATGGAGCTGCTGCCCGAGGCGCAGAGCCAGATGGACGCCGTGATGGAGGTGCTGAGAAGCACCTATGCGCTTTTCGGCTTCACGAACATCGACACCCCCATTCTGGAGGCCAGCGAGGTGCTGCTGGCCAAGGGCGGCGGGGAGACGGAAAAGCAGATCTACCGCTTTGAAAAGGGCGACACGGACCTGGCTATGCGTTTCGACCTGACCGTGCCTCTGGCGAAATACGTCGCCATGAATTACGGGCAGCTGACCTTCCCCTTCCGCCGCTGCCAGATCGGCAAGGTCTACCGGGGAGAGCGGGCTCAGCGGGGCCGCTTCCGGGAATTCTATCAGGCGGACGTGGACGTCATCGGCGACGGCAGCCTGGACCCCAGTAACGAGGCGGAGATCGTGGCCGTCATCTGCGAGACCTTCCGCCGCCTGGGCCTCAGCCGCTTCCTCATCCGCATGAACAACCGCCGCTTCCTCAACGGTCTCTTTGAATACCTGGGCCTACGGGAGCAGTCCGCCGCCGTGCTCGGAGCCATCGACAAGCTGGACAAGATCGGGCGGGACAAGGTGCAGGAGATCCTGACGGACACGCTGGCGATCCCGGCGGACAAGGCCGGCGAGCTCATGGACATCGTCTCTGCGAAGGACCCGGAGGCCATGCTGGACGCGCTCGCGGGCAAGTGCGAGGCACTGGACAGGGGCATCGCGGAGCTGAAGCAGGTGACGGGGCTGCTGCCCTCCTTCGGCGTGCCGGCGGACAAATGGCGGCTGGACCTGACCATCGCCCGCGGCCTGGATTACTACACCGGCACCGTTTACGAGACCACCCTGCTGGACTATCCGGAGGTGGGCTCCGTCTGCTCCGGCGGGCGCTATGACAATCTGGCGGAATACTATACGGATAAGAAGCTCCCCGGCGTGGGTGTCAGCATCGGCGTCAGCCGGCTGTTCTTCATCCTCCAGGACCAGGGTCTGCTGCGGCCCGAAGCGGCGAAAGCGCCCTGCGACGCCCTGGTCGTCCCCATGGGGGACGTGCTGGACGCCTCCGCTGCCGCCTGCGCGGCGCTGCGCACCGCGGGCGTGCGGACCCAGCTCTATATGGAACCGAAGAAGACCAAGGCGAAATTTGCCTACGCCGACCGGCTGCGCATCCCCTACGCCGTCATTATCGGCGAGGATGAAAAGGCCGCCGGGGTCGTGTCTCTGAAAGACCTGCGCTCCGGCGAACAGGAGACCCTGACGGCGGAGGACGCCGCAAAGAAGATTCTTTCGGGCCTGCCCCCGGTCGGCGCGCCCGTTGGGGAAAAGGAGAAGAAACAATGACACAGATGCGGACCCATACCTGCGGCCAGCTGCGGCTGGAGGACGCGGGAAAGAAGGTGACCCTTTGCGGCTGGCTGGAAAACCTGCGCGTGGTTGGCGCGGGGCTGGGCTTTGCCGTCCTGCGGGACTTTTACGGCACCACCCAGGCCGTCATCGAGGACGAGGAGCTGCTGAGGACCTTCCGCGGCATCAACAAGGAGAGCACGGTGCAGATCACCGGCACCGTGCGGGAACGGGATAACAAGAACCCCAAGCAGGCCACCGGCGATATCGAGGTCGTGCCGGAGAGCGTCACGGTCCTGGGCCGCTGCCGTGTCAGCGAATTGCCCTTTGAAATCAACCGCAGCCGTGAAGCGGACGAGTCCGCCCGGCTGAAATACCGCTATCTGGACCTGCGAAACCCCGACGTGAAGAAAAATATCCTCCTTCGGGTGAACGTGGTGGCTGCCCTGCGGCAGGCCATGACGGCCCAGGGCTTCCTGGAGATCACCACCCCCATCCTCACCGTCTCCTCTCCGGAGGGCGCGCGGGACTATCTGGTGCCCGCCAGGAAGCATCCCGGCAAGTTTTACGCCCTGCCCCAGGCCCCCCAGCAGTTCAAGCAGCTGCTGATGACCGCGGGCTTCGATCGCTATTTCCAGATCGCCCCCTGCTTCCGGGATGAAGACGCCCGCGGCGACCGGAGCCCCGGCGAATTCTACCAGCTGGATATGGAGATGGCGTTCGCTACGCAGGAGGACGTTTTCGACGTCATCGAGGCTGTGCTGCCCCCCATTTTCGCCAAATACGGCGCATACGATATCGCCTCCCAGCCCCCCTTCCGGCGCATCGCCTATCGGGACGCGCTGGAGACCTACGGCTCCGACAAGCCGGACCTGCGCATCGACCTGACGGCGAAGGACGTGACAGCCCTCTTTGCGGGCACGGAGTTCGCCCCCTTCCAGGGAAAGACCGTGAAAGCCGTGCCCATCACGAATTGCAGCCTCACGCGCAAGCAGATCGAAAAGCTGCTGGCGGACTGCGAGGTGCAGAGCGGCTCCAAGGGCTACTGGTTCAAGACGGACGAGCAGGGCGCCATCGCCGGCGGCGTTGCGAAGTTCGTGGACGCCGACAAGGCCAGGGCGGCGCTGGACCTGGGGCCCAACACCCTGGTCGTCCTCTCCGCCGGGGATCTGGCGGTGAAGATGGCCGGCGTCATGATCAAGGTCTTCGGTCCCGCCTGCCCCGGCCACATGGACAAGGAGCGCTACGAATTCTGCTGGATCGTGGATTTCCCCATGTACGAGATCGGGGAGGAAAGCGGCGAGCTGGAATTCTGCCATAACCCCTTCTCCATGCCCAAGGGCGGGCTGGAAACCCTGCTGAAAGCCGAGCGCGGGGAGATCGATCCCCTCACCATCATGGCCGATCAGTACGACCTGGTGTGCAACGGCGTGGAGCTGAGCAGCGGCGCGGTGCGGAACCACGATCCGGAGATCATGGTGAAGGCCTTTGAATTCGTGCGTCTGGGCGAAGCGGACGTGAAGGCCAAGTTCCCCGCCATGTACAACGCCTTCTGCTACGGCGCACCGCCCCACGCGGGCATCGCCCCCGGCGTGGACCGCATGGTGATGCTCCTGGCCGGAGCCGACACCATCCGGGAGGTCATCCCCTTCCCCCTGAACAAGAACGCCCAGGACCTGATGATGAGCGCCCCCAGCGAAGTCACGCAGAAGCAGCTGGACGAGCTGCACATCGCGGTGACGATGAAGGAAGAAGAATAAGGAAGCGATGGCAAAATCCCCGCAGCGTCCGACGGACGCTGCGGGGATTTTTGGTTTTCATCAATGGATCATCGCATTGAGCCCCATGTCCTGGAAGAGCTTCAGGGCGTCCTGCATGAATTCGTCGCTGGGGGGCTCCACATTGGAGAGTTTATACTTGATGCCCAGGCGATCATACTTCGTCGCGCCGAACTTATGGTAGGGCAGCAGCTGCACCACGTCGATGCCCTCTTTGATCTCCACGCAGAACGCCGCCGTGGCCCGAATGTTTTCGGGGGTAGCGTTCAGCTTGGGGATCATGGGGAAGCGGACCTGGAAGCGCCCCCCCGCCTTGACAAGGGTGCGGGCGTTCTCCAGGATCAGCTCGTTGGGAACGCCGGTAAAATTCTGATGGCTTTTGGAATCCAAGTGCTTCAGGTCATAGAGGAACAGGTCCACATAGGGCAGGATCTCCAGGAATCTTTCCGTGGGAGCGAAGCCGGTGGTATCCAGGGCCACGGAGATGCCCTCCTCATGGCAGGCCTTCGCCAGGGCAAAGGTGAAGGGGAACTGGCTCATGGGCTCGCCCCCGGAGATGGTGACGCCGCCGCCGGATTTATCGTAATACTTTTTGTCCTTGGCGACTGCCGTCAGGACCTCCGTTACGGTCATGGGCTTCTTGGGGTCGTACATGGCTCCGCTGGGGCAGGCCTCGGCGCATTTGAGGCAGGTGATGCATTTTTGCCGGTCGATCACCGGCACCACGATCTCCTTGTTTTCGGAGAGGGAGGTCTTCCGCTCGCCGGGCGTGATGGCCCCCAGCTCGCAGGCTTTTGCGCAGAGACCGCAGTCCTCCAGGCCGATGCATTTCATCTCCATATAGGCCAGGTCCGACTCAAAGCGCTGACTTTCCGGGCTGTGGCACCAGAGGCAGCGCAGAGGGCAGCCCTTCAAAAACACGGTGGTCCGGATGCCGGGCCCGTCGTGCACGGAGAATTTCTGGATATCGTAAACGTAGCCGGTCAGTTCTTCCGCCATGATGGTATGTTCCTTTCTGTGTTTTGGGGAGGGATACCGTATAAAAGATTATACCGTTTCCCTCCCCCTTCTGTCAATTGTCTCTCACTCCGCAAGGCTGCGGGCGTAAGCGCCGAGGGTCCGGCGCAGGCTGTCGCAGACCTCCCGGCTCTCTCCCCGCACCAGCAGATAGCACTTCACCTTGGGCTCCGTGCCGCTGGGCCGCACCAGGAACGCGCTGCCTCCCTCCAGATCGAAATACAGGAGGTCGGCTCCCCGGATGGGCAGTTCCTCCGTCTTTCCCTCCGCCGTGACGGCATGACCGGAGAGATAATCGCGGAAGCACACCACCGCCTTGCCTCCCAGCTCCGTCGGGGGCTCGGCCCGCAGGTCCGCCATGAGCTTTCCCATCTTTTCCAATCCGTCCACGCCGGGCATCACCAGGCTGACGGTCTCCTCCATATAGCAGCCCAGGAGGGCGTAAAGCTCCTCCAGACGGTCCAGGAGGCTCTTGCCGTGAAGGGCGTGGTAAGATGCCATTTCCGCGGCCATGACGGCGGCGGTCACCGCGTCCTTATCCCGGACAGCGGTGCCGAAAGCGTAGCCGATGGCCTCCTCAAAGGCAAAGATGACGTTCTTTTCTCCGTTTTCATAGGCCTTCATCCGCTCCGCAAGGAACTTGAAGCCGGTGAAGGTATCCTCCATTTCGGCCCCGTAGTGGGCCGCTACGGCCCGCGCCATTTCGGTGGAGACGATGCTTTTGAGGGCCAGGGGCTTCGGCGGCAGCGTTCCCGCCTCCCCTTTAGCAAGGAAAAGGTAGTCCAGGAACAGCACCCCCGCCTGGTTGCCGGTCAGGAGGCGATACTCGCCGGGGGCGGTCTTCACCATGAGGCCCAGCCGGTCGGAATCCGGGTCGGTGCCGATGATGAGGTCCGCATCCGCCTGCCTCGCCAGGATCAGCGCCCGCTCAAAGCCGATCTCGAATTCCGGGTTGGGATTCGCACAGGTGGGGAAATCCCCGTCGGGCGCCATCTGCTCGGTCACACATTCCAGCTGCTGCAGACCCAGCCGCCGCAGGGCTTCCGGCACCAGCACGGCTCCGGCCCCGTTGAAGGGCGTGTAGACGATCCGCAGGTCCGCCTTTGCCACGCAGTCCGGCAGCACGGCCTGAGACAGAACGGATTCCAGGAAGGCTTCGTCCGCTTCCCTGCCGATGATTTCGATATTCCGGTCCTCCAGCGCCGTCATGGGCAGAGGGGCCAGCACGTCGATATCCGCCATGGCCGCCGCCACCTGGCTCGCGTGCTCCGGGGGGAGCTGGGCCCCGTCGGACCAATAGACCTTATAGCCGTTGTATTCCTTGGGATTGTGGCTGGCGGTGATGTTGACGCCCGCCGTCGCCCCGTAATGGCGAATGGCGAAGGAGAGCTCCGGCGTGGGGCGCAGGGCTTCGAACAGGCGCACGTGGATGCCCATGGCCGCCAGGATGCGCGCCGCATCCTCGGCATACTCCCGGCTGTGGTTGCGGCAGTCGTGGCATACCACGGCCCCCGCCGCCGCTGCCTGCTTCCCCTGGGCCAGGATCAGACTGCCCAAGGCGCGGGTGGCCTGACGCACCACGCGGGCGTTGAGCCGGCGGACGCCGGCGCCCATGAGGCCACGCAGGCCGGCGGTGCCGAAGCTGAGCGGCGCGTAGAAGCGCTCCCGGATCTCGTTCTCGTCTCCCCGGATCGCCTCCAGCTCCCGCCGCTCCTCCGCCGTCAGCGCATCGGACGCCAGCCAGCGCTCGTATTCCTCGCGCCAGTTCATGCCTCGTCCTCCCCTTCGACGGGCTTCAGCAGTTCTCTCGCGAGATCCGCCATGGTCTCCGGCACGATCACGTCCATACCGCTGCCCGCAAAGCCGAAAATCAGCTTGCTCAGGGTGCCGTCGGCGGTGAAGGTGCCCACCACGGGCACGCCGAAGCTCTGCAGTTGGGTGATGACCATCTGGTAATCCAGCTGATTGCCCGTTACGGTCATGAGCCGCACCGGTTTTACGGGGGTGCCGTCGTCATACGTGGGCCAGATGCCCTGATCGCAGTCAGCGCATTCCTCCTCGTCGCAGTGGAGGGTGCAGGCTGCGCAGTTGCCGTCGCAGCTTTCTGGTTTCGGCGCGGCCTTCTCCAGCAGTTCCCCGCAGTCGGGGCAGACCTCCGTCCCTTCCGGGAATTCCTTTTTGCATTCCGTACACCAAGGCATAGGTTTCGCCTCCCCTATTTATGATACCGGGAGCCGTCCCGGATCTGGAAAGCGCGGTAAAGCTGCTCCAGCAGCATGATCCGCGCCAGATGATGCGGAAAGGTCATTTCGGACATGCTCATGCGCAGGTCCGACCGCTCTTTGATTTCTTCGCTGAGGCCCTCGGAACCGCCGATCAGAAAGCAGAGGCGGCTGCGGCCCCGGAGCGCGCAGGCCTCCAGGAACTGGGAGAAGCGGACGCTGCTGAGCTGCTTTCCCTCCACGCACAGGGCCACGGTGAGCGCTCCGGCAGGGATGCGCAGGGCGATGCTCTCTCCCTCCTTCCGGAGGGCGGCCTCGATTTCGGCGGGAGACGGATTTGCGCTCAGGCGGCTTTCCGGCAGCTCCTCCACCTCCAGATGACAGAAGGAACCGAGCCGCTTGCTGTATTCCGCGGCGGCGCCCAGATAGAATTTCTCCTTCAGTTTTCCCACGCAGATGATCTTTATATTCAGCATTCGTTTACTCCAGTGATATGCTCCGGCTGGGTTCGTTCCAGGGGGCGGCGCTGACGCGGACCTCCTCCCCCGCACGGCGGCGGACGGCGGCCAGGGCCAGCTCCGGCCGGTTGTTTTCCCGGCTCAGATGCCCCAGGAGCAGCTCCTCTGCTCCGTTTTCCGTGAGGAAAGCGGCCAGCTCTGCCCCCGCCTCGTTGGAAAGGTGTCCCTTCTGACCCAGAATGCGCCGCTGCAGAACGGGGGGATAGGGTCCGCGGCGCAGGAGCTCCACATCGTGATTGCACTCCACCACGGCGAAGCGGCAGCCGCGGGCTGCGGAAAAGACGTTCTCCGTCAGCTGCCCAAGGTCCGTCAGCACCGCCAGAGCGCTTTTCTCCCCCTCGACGCGCCAGCCCAGAGGCTGGGCCGCATCGTGGGACAGGGGGACGCCCAGGATATGCAGCTCCCCCAGATCCAGCGCCAGGTCCTCCCCCAGAGGATGCAGGTTCTTTCCGGCGCATTTTCTCTCCCGCGCCATCGCTTCGGCTGTGCCCCGGCTCATGAAAAAGGGAAGGTCCGTGTATTTGGAGAGCATCCCCAGAGCGGAAATGTGGTCCGCATGCTCATGGGTCACCAGCACCCCGCGCAGGTCTCCCAGGTCCAGCCCCAGGCTGCGGAGATTCATGCGGATGCGCTTCATGGAGATGCCCGCGTCGATGAGCAGGTTCACCCCGCCGCCCCGCAGGAGGGCGCAGTTGCCGCTGGAGGAGCTGGCAAAGCTGACGTATTCCATATGCGAAAAAAGGCGTGTTAAAACGATCCTGTTTTAACGCGCCTCTTCCTTTCTTTCGGTCAGATTTTTACGCGAGATTCTTCGAGCTCTCCGGTTCCTCGGAGACCTCCTCCTCGCAGATATCGGCGCCCAGGCCCCGCAGCTTCTGCACCAGGTCCTCATAGCCCCGCTGGATATGGTGGATCTCCGTAACGCGGGTCACGCCCTCGGCGGAAAGCCCGGCGATGACCATGGCTGCTCCGGCCCGCAGGTCGCAGGCCTTCACCGTCGCGCCGCTGAGGCGCTCCACCCCTTCGATCACGGCGACCTTCCCGTCGACCTGGATCTTTGCGCCCATTTTCGCCAACTCCGAGACATACTTGAACCGGTTGTCCCACACGTCCTCCGTCACCACGCTGGTGCCGCCGGCCCTGGCGAGGCAGGTGACGATCTGGGGCTGCATGTCCGTGGGGAAGCCGGGATAGGGCATGGTCTTCACATTGGCGGTGTGGAGCCTGCCGTCCCGCCGGATGCGCACCATGTCCCCCATGTCGATGATCTCGCAGCCCATCTCCTCCAGCTTGGCGGTGATGGAGAAGAGATGCTTGGGGATCACGCCTTTTACCAGCACGTCGCCCCCCGCGGCGGCAGCCGCCGCCAGGTAGGTGCCCGCTTCGATCTGGTCCGGGATGATGGTATAGGCACCGCCCCGGAGCCGGTCGGCCCCGAAGACGCGGATGACGCTGGTCCCCGCGCCGCGGATATCGGCGCCCATGGCATTGAGGAAGTTGGCCAGGTCCACGATGTGGGGTTCCCGCGCCGCATTCTCAATGACGGTCTTGCCCTTGGCAAGGGCGGCGGCCAGCATGATATTCATCGTCGCGCCGACGCTGACCACATCCAGATAGATATTGGCCCCGTGGAGCCGCCCGTTCCGCGCTTTGGCGTTGACATAGCCGCCCTCCACGCTCACTTCCGCGCCCATGGCCCGCATGCCCTTCAGATGCTGGTCGATGGGGCGCACCCCGATGTCGCAGCCGCCGGGCATGGGCACTCTGGCCTGGCCGAAGCGGCCCAGCAGCGCACCGATGAAATAATAAGAGGCGCGGATCTCGCCCATGGCGGGGCCCGGTTCCCGATAGCTCAGGCCCCGGCAGCGGATGTCCATCGTCGTACGGTTGACGGTGCGTATCTCCGCTCCCATGTCCGCCATGCTCTCCAGCAGCAGCGTCACGTCGCTGATCTGCGGGATATTTTCGATGCGGCATTCTCCATCCACCAAAAAGGCGGCGGGCAGGATGGCAACGGCAGCGTTTTTCGCGCCGCTGATCTCCACTTCGCCCTGCAGCTTCTTGCCGCCGTGTATCACGAATTGCGTCACAATCAGTCCTCCCGGGACGGCTGTCGGGCTCGGTTTCCCGGCTGCCGTCTCTTTGCCATGCTATCAGCATTATGCAAATATGTATTATATAGAAAGATTCTTCACTTGTAAAGCAAAACTTTCCAAAGCTGCCTTTCTTTCATCACGCAGGCACGGTCACCAGGCGAAGCGCGGACAGGTCCATATACCAGACGCCGCCGTCGGTCTGCATCTGCCAGACGGGAGAAAGCTCCATGCCGGAGACGGTGACATTAAGCACATAGCCACCCGTGATCTCCTCCACCCGGCTGAACACGCCCCCCGCCTCCCGGATGAGGTCGCAGAAGCGCAGCAGCAGCGTGGCTACGTCCGTGCAGTCCACGCCCTCCCCCTCCGTCGGGACGCCCAGCAGGAAGCGGCCGGAGAGATAGATGCTGCCGGATCGCTGGCTGATGGTAAAGCGGCAGTTGAAGACTTCATCGCTCCCGGCATAGCAGATATACCGGTCCGCTTCCCGCTTGGCGCGGATGCCTCCGGCCTGCAGCCGTTCCTCCAGAGAGCCGCCCCCGGCTTTCAGCATGATCTCAAAGCTCCCGCCGCCCCGGCACCAGGCCCAGCCGTTATCATTTTCATAGTACCAGATGTTGCCGCCCTGATCCTGTCCTGCGGCGTCTCCCAGCAGGGCCTTCACCAGCTTTTCCTCCGCGTCATGCTGCCTGGGCACGCTGCGGCGGAGCATGACGCTGCCCGCGGGGATCCGGCTCTCCGCAATGTCGATGCCCAGATTGGCCATGACGGATCTCAGCTCGCTGCGCTGCTGGGCGTTGCCCTCCGCGGTGCCCAGCTTTTCGCTGATCAGGATGCCTCCGAAAGCCAGATTGACGCAGAGGAGGATCAGGATCACGATGGTTTTCAGTCTTCCTGTATCCATAGGTTCCTCCCGTCCACCGTCACGATCCAGGTGGGCTCCAGGCGTCCCTCGCCCCCGTCCGGCAGGATCAGCCGGGCAGCTGCGCCGCGGCGGATGCTGCCCGCAGCCGCGGCGGCCTGCTTTTCGGGCAGGAGATCAGAGAGGGTTTCCGTCTCCCGATAGCTTCTCGGCCGGATCAGGAGCTCTGTGAGCTTCCCTTCCCTCCAGGTGGCTCTGGCGGCCGGACCTGCGGAGATATCCAGCCGTACGCCCCCCAGCACGTAGGAAAAGCTCAGGACCAGATCCCCCGACTCCTCCTCCGCGCCGCTGAGCTCCATGCGCTCCTCTCCGGCATAGGATGCGTGGATGGCTGCCAGCAGCCTCCGCGCTTTCTCGATCTGCTCGGCGGCGCTGCGGGCAGTGATCGGATTATCCCCGGCGGCGGCATAGCTGATGCTGCCGTCCGCCCACAGGCGCAGCACGCCGTTATCTCCGGGGTAGACCATGGTGCCGTCCGCTTCCTTATAACGGCTCTGTCCGCCCAGATTGACGCCGAACAGCTCCGCAAATGCCCTCGCGGCCGCTG
Source organism: Oscillospiraceae bacterium (assembly GCA_016286665.1). GTDB lineage: Bacteria > Bacillota > Clostridia > Oscillospirales > Oscillospiraceae > UBA1774. The sequence goes on along the minus strand of JAEETX010000006.1, from coordinate 9,344 downwards.
CGGGGTCATAGGAGGCCTGCACCCGATGGAGCGGGGGCAGCTGTTCCAGAACCAGCAGGAAGGGATCGCAGCTGCGCAGCTCCGGGATTTCAAAAGCGAATACGGCGCCGTTGGGCCGGTATTCCTCCAGAATGGAGCGGAGGGTATTCCAGGAGGCGGCGGTGGGGCACTGGAAGTAGCGCCCGTCACCGGCGCGGTAGCTGAGACGGACGGTTCCGGCGCTGCCATGGTCCAGCAGAAAAGCGCTGCCGGTCTCCTTTCCGGCCCAGTCCGCCTCCACGCCCACCCAGGCCGCCAGGGCGGAGATGGGCAGGGGGAAGCCGTAATCCAGGAAAAGGCTTTCTTCCTGGAGCCGGTCCTGCCATACCACACGGCTGATGACCGCCGGCTCCTCCGCGCTGCCCAGAGTCTCGGACAGGATGGCGCTGAAGCCCTCATACAGCTCCGCCATGGCGGAAGCGTCGTATTTCACGCCGCAGCACATGCCGCCGGGTCCGGTGACAGCGGCGGTCATCGGCAGGACCGCCGCGGTGAAGCTCTGCTCGTCCTGCTCCGGCGGGGCTGTGACGGCGCTTTTGATCTCCGGGAAAAAGGCGCTGAAAAGGCTGCCCTTCCAGGCCAGGAACACGGCGGAGGCCGTCAGCAGCAGGATCAGGAGCGTTTTCAGCGGCTCCTTAAACCGCTTCATGGCTGCGCTCCTCCGGGTCCAGACAGGGCAGATGGACCGTCATGGTGGTTCCCTTCCCCACTTCGCTTTCGATTTCCATGCGTCCGTTGTGACGGCGGACGATCTCAAAGGCGATGCTCAGGCCCAGGCCCGTGCCTCCCATGGCGCGGGAGCGAGCCTTGTCCACCCGGTAGAACCGGTCGAAAATGCGGGGGATATCCTCCTTTGGGATGCCGATACCCGTGTCGGATACGGCGATGAGCACCTCGCCCTCCGCCGGGGCGACGGACATCTCCACGCTGCCCCCCTTGGCGGTATAGCGAACGGCGTTGGTCGCGATATTGATGATGACCTGCTCGATGCGGTCCCGGTCGCCGAGGACCCAGGCTGGGGCGGCCGGCAGGCTGAGATTCAGGGCGAGACCGTGCTTGGCCACATCCAGCCGCATGGCCTCGTAGACCTTGCGCACGCTCTGGCAGGCGTCGAAGGGCTCCAGGCGGAAATCCACTTCGCCGGCGTCGAACTTGCTGAGGGCCAACAGGTCCTGCACGATCTTGGTCATGCGGTCGCTCTCGGAAAGGATGACGCCCAGGAAGCTTTCCACCGTCTCCGGCGGCATGTCCTGCCCCGCGTCCACCAACGTCTCGGCATAGGAGCGGACATTGGTGATGGGGGTGCGCAGCTCATGGGAGACATTCGCCACGAATTCCCGCCGCTGCTCGTCGCTGCGGCGCTGGGCCGTCACGTCGTGGATGACGGCCAGGATGCCGCCCTGGACGCCCTCCCCGTAGAAGGGAGCCAGGAAGATATCCAGGCTGCGGCTTCCGATCTCCTTTTCTCCTTCAATGACCTCGTCGTTCTTCATGGCCCGTGCCTGCTCCAGGGAGGCGATATCCCCGAATATCTCGCCGAAATGGCGGGTGACGCCGGAGAAATCCACATCCAGCAGCCGTTCCGCAGCCGGATTCACCTGGATGACCTCCCCGTCCCCGGAGAAGGCCACGATACCGTCGGTCATATGGAGGAAGACGGTCGCCAGCTTGTTGCGCTCGGATTCGATGTCCAGGAGGGTGTCGTGGAGGCGGCTGCCCATTTCATTGAAGGTTCGGGTGAGGATGCCGATCTCGTCGGCGGCCGTCACCTCGATCTGCTGGGAGAAATCGCCGGAGGCCATGTTGCGGGCCGCCCTCGTCAGGCTCTGGATGGGCCGCACCATGGTCTTTGCCAGGAGGAAGCTGAGAAGCACGGAGATGACAAGGCCGATCACCAGGGCTTCCAGGATGACGGTCAGCATATCTCCCGTCAGAGCCGCCGCCGTCTGCCGGTTGTCGCGGACGCAGACGACATAGCTGCCCCCCTCTCCCCGGATGGGCAGCGCCACATCCATGTAGTCCGCGGCCATGCTGCTGGCATAGCCCTCCGCGCCGGTAAGCGCGGTGATGATGTTGGGCGTCAGAGGAAGGCTGTCGCTCCCGTCGGAGGCATAGAGCAGCCTCCCCGTGTCGCCGGTGAGGATATAGAATGCCCGCGTGTTTTCTTCGATGCCCAAAGCGCCGGAATAGGCGTTGAGTATCTCCGCCATGCTGCCGACTCCCTCCGGGTCCGCGGCGGCGCGCAGCTCCTGCACGAATTCCGTCTTGCTGAAGGCGCTCTGCATCTGAAGGTAGAACTGCTGCAGATAGAAGCGGGTGACGCCGCGGATGAGGAAAGCGCTGACCACCAGCATCAGCGCGACGATGAGCACCAGCATAATGAGTACCACTTTGAAATGCAGTCCTCTCCGCACGGGGCAAGTCACCTCTCTTTCATATCAAGCTGCATGAACAACCTTACTGAGTTCGCATCCTAAAGCGCGCAGAAAACAGCGATCATTCTTCCCGCTTGGAGTGCGGCAGGGGTTCGTAGGTCTCTTTCTGATACTTCCGATACTTCTCTGTCCGTTCGGGCTTTTCCGGTGTTTCCAACGTTGTTTCATCATATATAACCGGTTCTTCGCAGACCGCGTCCCTCAAAATCTTTTCCAGATGCGCATATTCGGAGTATTTGTCCAGCGACGCCATGACGAAAGAATCCCGGACATAGCCTGCACAGGCTGCCAACAATTCCTGATCCAGCCAGTAGCCATGATCCTCCACAAAGAAGGTCAGCATCATTACTACGGTCCGAGTGTTGCCTTCACGGAATGGATGGACCTGCCAAATTCTGGGGAATTGCCTTGCCAATGCAAAAACAAACTGCTCCTTATCCATCCGCTGCCAATCAAGGGCCCTTATGGCAGCGAATGCTTTCTCAAGGTCGATGCCGATGTCTTCGGCGTTGCTGTACCAGACGCTTTTCCCGGCAAGGAGCCGCTCTCGCTTCTCGATATTGATGATCCGGTATTGCCCGGCCCAATCATAAATATCGCCGAAAAGGGCTTTGTGGATTTCGCATAGGCCTTCCGGGCTGAAATCATGGAAACCGGCTTCATACAGAAGCATCATGTTCTGGCGGGACTGCTCCGCTTCGATCAGATCCAGCGTCTTTTCATCTCGAATCTCCAGCTTGTTTCGGAGAACCGGTGCATCCTCATACAAATATAAATCAGGCATGTCTGCGTACCTGATCAGCGATCGTCCTGTGATAAATGGAAAGGGCCGTACGCATTTGATCGCCCGTCAATTCTCCCCGGGCCCAGCTCGCGGATAGTTTTTTGGCGTAATCGGAAATCGGAACGCCCTCGATGGCGTTGATGGCGTCCGCTGTTTTAACGGCGGCCAACCGTCTGTTTTGCTGTTTTCTCGTCAAGGAACATCACCGCTTTCCACCAGATTATTGAGCCTTTGACGCTCTGCTCCCAAAAGGATCAGGGATCGAAACACATGGTAGGCTTTCGGCATCCCAAGCATCTCCTGATTGATGGGAATTCGGTTTTCAAATCCCGGGCATCGACCTGCGGCAAAACGTATCTGAAGTTTCGTTTTGCCTCACTCTCCGCTGAGATAATACCCTCCGCCGCGGCGGGTACACAGGAGGCTGGGGGAAGCCGGGTCGTCCTCCAGCTTTTCCCGCAGCCGCCGCACCGCCACGTCAACGGCCCGGGTATCCCCGTAATAATCGTAATTCCACACCTGGCTCAGCAACTGTTCCCTGGAGAACACGGTGCCCGCGCTGGCGGCCAGCAGCCGCAGCAGTTCGAATTCCCGCTGGCTCACATCCACGCTCTGCCCGTCCTTCAGCACGATCTGCCGGTCCGGGTCCACGATGATCCTGCCCGCGCGCAGGAGGTTCGTTTCCTCCGCCGGGGCGGCCTCCTCCGTCAGCACCGCCGTCCGGCGGATGTTGGTGCGCACCCGGGCCAGCAGTTCCCGCACGGAGAATGGCTTCACCACATAGTCGTCCGCCCCCAGCTCCAGGCCCATGACCCGGTCCCGTTCCTCCTCCCGGGCGGTGAGCATGATGATGGGGGTCAGCCGGTCGGTCCTGCGCAGCTCCTCGCAGACCTGGAACCCGTCCAGCATGGGCAGCATCACATCCAGCAGGATCAGGTCCGGCCCTTCGCTCCGGGCCTTGTCCAGGCCTTCCTGCCCGTCGTAGGCGGCAACGACCTCGTAGCCCTCCCGCTGCAGGTTGAAGCGGAGGATATCCACGATATTGGGCTCGTCGTCCACCACCAGGATCTTTTTGGACATGTCAGTCTCCCTCCTGTACACAGTGCATGGCCCGCAGCAGCACCGCCATGGTCTTGGCGTCGCTGATGCGCCCGTCGGCAGCCATGGCCGCCGCCTCCTCCAGGCTGCAGCGCACCGGCTCAAGGAATTCCCCCTCGTCCAGGTGCCGCTCGCCGGAGGTGAGGTCTCTGGCCAGATAGAGATACAGCCTTTCCGTGAGAAATCCCGGACTGGTCTCGATGGCCCCCAGGAAATCCCACCGCTGCGCGGTGAAGCCCGTCTCCTCCCGCAGCTCCCGCTGCGCCGCCGGAAAGGGCTCCTCTCCCGGCTCCAGCTTTCCGGCCACCGCTTCCAGCAGCACCCTGCCGTGGGCATAGCGGAACTGCCGCACCAGGGTCACGTTCCCCTCCCCGTCCAGGGGCAGGATCACCACGCCCCCCAGGGAATGGACCAGGTCACGATACCCCTGTGTTCCGTCCGGTAGGAGGATATCATCCTTCGTGACGGTGAACACCGGTCCGGTGTAGAGCACTCTCCGGCTCAGCTGTTTTTCAGTCAAATCCACGTTCCTTCGACCTCACTGTTCCTCTTGCCACTTCCGCAGGGCGTCCGCCAGGGCGGTATTACCCCCGCCGCGCTCCTGGGAAGCCATATACTTCTGCACATCCCGCTTGCCCGCGCCCTTGTCCTCCCTGCGCTTCTCAAAGTCGGAAAGCTTCTCCCGATATCCGCAGACGCAGACGAACATCCGCTTGTCCCCCTCGCCCCGGAGTTCCAGCTTTTTGTGGCAGTTGGGGCAGCGGGCGTTGGTGACGACGCTGAGGCTCTTGCGGTAGCCGCAGGTCCGGTCGGGGCAGACCAGCATCTTATTGCCCTTCTTCCCCGTCACCGCCAGCAGGAACTGCCCGCAGTCGGGGCAGCGTTCCTTCGTGGCGTTGTCGTGGCGGTACTGCCCCTGGGCGGCCTTGACCTCCGTCACCAGGCGGGCAGCATAATCCTTCATCTCCCGGATGAAGCTCTCCGGGGATTCCTTCCCCGCGGCGATGGCGCTGAGGCGGTTTTCCCACTTCGCCGTCAGCAGAGGGCTGCGCAGCTCCTCCGGTACCAGGGAGACCAGCTGCGTTCCCTTGGAGGTGGGCGCCAGGCTCTTGCCGCTGCGCTCGGCATAGAAGGAGGAAAGCAGCTTTTCAATGATGTCCGCCCTGGTGGCGGGGGTGCCGAGACCGCCGGTCTCCTCCAGGGTCTTCTTGTCCGCCCCCGTGGCGCTGGGATGCTCCATGGCCGTCAGCAGGGCGGCCTCCGTGTAGCGGGCGGGCGGGGAAGTCTTGCCGGTGATGAGGCGCACGTCCCGCAGGCGGAGGACATCTCCCTGCCGGAGCTCCGGCAGGTTCTGGCTCCGTTCTTCTTCCTCCTCATCCTCGGGCAGCGCGCTGCCGTAGGCCGCGTGCCAGCCCTCCTCCAGCACCCGCCGTCCCTTGGCCCGCAGGGTCTCCCCCTCGCAGGAAAGGGTCAGCTCGATCTCCTCATAGGAGAAGGGCGGCAGCAGCACCGCCAGATAACGGCGGGCCGCCAGGTCATAGATGTTCTGCTCCGGGCCGCTGAGATAGCGGAAATCCGCCGGCTCCTCCGTGGGGAGGATGGCATGGTGGTCCGTCACTTTGGCGTTGTTCACCAGGTATTTCGTCTGCAGGGGTCGGCTGCGCAGCAGCTTGTTCACCAGGGGTGCGTAGTCCCCGAAGCGCATGGCCTGCAGCCGCTCCGGCAGGGTGGGTACCACGTCGTCGGAGATATAGCGGCTGTCCGTCCGCGGATAGGTCAGCAGCTTGTGGTGTTCATAGAGGCTCTGGATCAGGTTCAGGGTCTCCTTGGCGGAGTAGGCGTATTTCTTATTGGCGTCCCGCTGCAGCTCCGTCAGGTCGTAGGCCGCAGGGGGCGGGACCTGCTTCACCTGCTTTTTCAGGGCGGTGATCCGGGCCGTCTTCCCCTTCAGCCTGGCCGCCAGAGCTTCGGCGGCTGCTTTGTCGGACATGCGGCTCTGGCCCTTGCCGTCCCGGTAGAGCGCTTCGAAGCCCGCCTCCGTCTTCGCGGAGACGCTGTAGAATTCCTTGGGCACAAAGTCCCGTATCTCCTTTTCCCGCTCCACCAAAAGGCTGAGGGTGGGGGTCTGCACCCGCCCCGCGGAGAGGGAAGCCCCGTAGCGGCAGGTGAGGGCGCGGGTGACGTTCAGGCCCACATACCAGTCCGCCTGACTGCGGGCCTCGGCGGAGCGGTAGAGGTTGTCGTAATCCTTGGCGGGGCGCAGGTTCTGAAAGCCCTCCCGGATAGCCCTGTCCGTCTGGGAGGAGATCCACAGGCGCTTCGTCTTGCCTCTCCAGCCTGCCTTTTCCAGGATCCAGCGGGCCACAAGCTCCCCTTCCCGTCCCGCATCCGTGGCGATGACCAGCTCCCCCACGTCGGGCCGCTTCAAGAGGCCCTGCACCACCCGGTACTGGCGGGAGGTCTCTTTTATGACGACCAGCTTCCGCTTTTCCGGCAGCATGGGCAGGGTCTCCATGTCCCAGGTCTTATACTTCGCGTCGTATTCCTCCGGGTCTGCCAGGGTGACCAGATGGCCCAGGGCCCAGGTGACGATATACTGCGGCCCTTCCATATAGCCCTCGCCGCCTTTTCCCGCGCCAAGGACCCTTGCCAGCTCCTTGCCCACGGAGGGTTTTTCCGCCAGCACCAGCGTCTTTGCCATTTCCGGTCACTTCCTTTCAACGATTGCTTATCCGGGGATTTATCCGCGCTTTTTGATCGCCTCGATGAGCCGCGTTACCGCCAAAACCACATTCTCCCGCGAGGTCGCCAGGTTCAGACGGATGTGGGCGTCGGCCTTTCCCGCTTCCGCGGCCAGCCTGTCCCCCTCGCACTTGGATTCGGAGGGGAAAAACTGGTGGCCCCAGTCCACCGCGATGCGGCACTCATCCTGCACCACGGCCTTGAGCTCCGACGGCTTCAGATAGGCCCCCAGGTCCACCCACTGGAGATAGGTGCCCTCCAGAGGGCTCACCACGATTTTCGGCAGGGCGGCCTTCAGGGTCTCCTCGGCATATTTCGCGTTGGAGCGCAGCAGCTTAAGGCAGCCCTCCAGCCATTCCTCCCCGCCCCGGTAGGCGGCCTCGATGGCGATATAGCCCGTCATATTGGCGTTCATGCCCGTGAAGGGCTTCACATAGGCGTCGTATTTCTTCCGGATGGTCTCATCCGGCACCACGGCAATGGAATGGCTCAGCCCCGCCATGTTGAAGGTTTTGCTGGCGGCGGTGAGCATCACGGTGAACTTCTCGCAGGGATAGGCGCTGAGGGTGGGCACGTGCTTCCCCGTCAGCTCCAGGTCATGGTGTATCTCGTCGGAGATCACGTAGACCCCGTGCTTCTCGCAGATTTCCAGCAGGCGGGCGATCTCCTCCTTCTTCCACACCCGCCCCACGGGGTTGTGGGGGGAGCAGAAGACGAAGGCCTTCACCTTTTCCCGGAGGATGACCGCCTCGAAATCCTCGAAGTCCGGCGTGTAGACGCCGCCTTCGTTTTTCAGCATGGAGCAGACCAGCCTTCGCCCCGTATCCTCCACGGCGCTCATGAAAGGATAATAGCAGGGACTGAGGATGATGCAGGCGTCACCCGGTGCCGTGAGCGCTCCCAGGAAGCGGTAGATGCCGCAGACCACGCCGGGGGTGTAGCGGATCCAGGGCTGTTCGACCTGATAGCCGTGGCGCTTCTGCTCCCAGTCCATGAAGGCCTTGTAATAGGAGAAGGAGGGGAAGTTGTAGCCGTAGGTGTTCATCTCCGCCAGCTTGGACATGGCCTCCCGCACGCTGTCGGGGCAGCGGAAATCCATGTCCGCCACCCACATGGCGATGAGGTCGTCCGCGCCGAAGCCCATCTTCATGCCGTCCCACTTGGCGCAGCCGGAGCCCCGCCGGTCCCAGTAATACTTTTTCTCAAAATCTGTCATTGCTTCCAGCCTCAACGAATGAAATTGGTGAACGCGAAGTGCTGCTCCGGGGGTGGGAACTCGACGCCCGAGCGCTTCCCGGCTTCGATGCACTTACAGAGCCAGGCCATGTTCCGGCCCAGGGTGCGCATCACCTGCATGCCCTCCTCGTCCTTCCGGACCTCCTCCGGGGTGTTGCCGTGGACGACGTTCCAATAGCGGCTGGAGACGATGGGCATGGCGGAAATGGTGAAATACTTGTTCAGCACATCGAAGGAGGCGGTGCCGCCGCTTCTCCGGCAGCTGAGGACCGCCGCGCCGGGCTTCCCTGCGAAGGAACGCTTGGCGTAAAACACCCGGTCCAGAACGCTGTGGAGATTGCCCGCCGGGCCGGCGAAGTGGACCGGGGAGCCTATGACGACTCCGTCGCAGGCATTGATCCGGTCAATGAGGGCGTTGACCCCGTCTTCCCCGCCGAAAAGGCAGTGCCCGTCCCGGCATCGGCGGCAGCCGATGCAGCCGTTGATGGGCTGATTGCCGATCCAGAAGAATTCGGTCTCCAAGCCCTCGGCCTCCGCTGCGGAGGCCACCTCCCGGAGGGCGGCATCGGTGCAGCCGTGCTCGTGGGGGCTGCCGTTGACCAATAGGATCTTCATTTCTTCTCTCCTTTAAAAAATGGGGCGCATAGCACCTATGCGCCCCATTTCTGCTCAGATGTCTCAGCCCTTGTAGCCGTCCCAGATGGCTTCCAGGAACTTCGCGGCGTCTTCCACGGTCAGTTCCTTGTCCACATAGACGGGGCACTTGGGCCACAGGTGACGGGCGGCCACGATCAGGGGCGCGCCGGCGACGACCTGCTCCTTGGTGGCGCCGTAGCCGGCCAGCGTCTTGACCTGGCACTGACGCATCATGTCATGGATCACATCGCCGATCTTCTCGGCCACTTCCAGGTTGGTCTCCTTGCCGGTGAGCTCCACGCGCATGGCCTCGGCGATCTTCTTGATCTCCACGGGCACATAGTCCGCCATGATCTTCAGCAGCTCGGGGGTGA
>JAEETX010000058.1 GCA_016286665.1 Oscillospiraceae bacterium | reverse complement strand
GGAGGTCGGGCGGGTGCCCTGCTGCCCTCCAGGACCGCCGGCGCCGCCTTGACCGTGATCGTCTGCTTCGCTTTCACCGTCACTTCGCCCTCGGTGTAGCTGACGGTGACGTTCTCATCGCCCGTTTTCAGCGCGTCGGAGGGGCTGAAGGTATAATCCGTCACCACGGCGGCGCTGTCGTCAGAGTATTTCGCCGTCACCTCCATGCCGGAAGCGTCAAAGCTCTCGCCCTCCGTGTATTCCGTCCTGGCGGGGGCCTTTGTGATCGTGATGCCGGTCAGGGTAACGACCGGGGCGTCGGTGAGGGTGACCGTCCCGTCCTTGCCGGTGACGGTCAGAGGTTCGATGTCCTTGTCGCAGACGTCGAAATCCGAAAGGCTGACGGTATAGTCGCCCTTCTGGGCGCCCGACCTGACCTCGAAGACCAGGGTGAAGAACGTTCCGGTGCCGGTAAAGTTCTCAGTGGCCAGAACGTCGCCGAAATCGATGATATACTTCCCCGTGTTCTGGATGGCCGCGGAGAAGCCCTTGGGGGCCAGGGCGCTGTACTCCACGTCCTTCAGCTCCAGCGCCGTTTTGTTCCAGCTGACCGTCAATACGCCGGAGCCGTATCCGCTGTTGGCCGTGGCGTTGACGGGGACCCGGACGGTTGTTCCCGCCTCCGCGGAGGCTGTGACGCTGCCCGCCTCCAGGGCGAGGCTGCCGCCGGCGGCGGACGCCCCCACGGGGAGCAGCCCGACAAGAAGCAGCAGGGACAGCAGCACAGTCATGAACCTGCTTCGTGTGATCTTCATCATCGTTTCCATACTCCTTTCCGGAAATCGCCTTTAATACCATCTGCCGATGCCTTCGTTATCCGGGTAAGTCCACCACCACATATCAATGCCCTCTTCAGTCGTATGATTTGCGTATTCGAACCAGAGGCTTTTCTCACCCAGGGCATAGAGCATAAGATAATAACGGAATGTATTGGTATAGTTATGTCCCGTAAAATAGCAGGCATTGGTCGTCCGGCCCTTGGCGTCGGTGACACGGCAGCAGAGGAAGCCCATAAAGCGCATCTCCTGGTTGCTGGTGTCGCTGGGCCAGACGATGATCTCCTCCGTACCCTGTCCAAAGCAGTTGTAGCCCTCGATCAGGGGTTGAAAATCATTGCCGAACCTGTCCTTGCTGATATACCAGGTGTAGGTGTAGGGTCCTTTGCCTCCGGATACGGAGGATATGGAGCACCTTTGGTAAGTGCCTTGGTAATGCCCTCCCAGCAGGATCTCCGTCGTATAGTAATCTCCGTTTTCATTTTTCCGGCACATATCGCTGTCGTAATGCGCTCCCTTGTATATAAAGGCTAAGGGCCACTCGCCGTTATCGTAACCGCATTCCCAAAACGGCTCAACGATGATCTCCGCGGTCGCTTCCTCGAATCGCGGCTGTGAGTAGTTTTTCAGAACATGGCCGATCGGCTGCTCGAAGATATTTTTGCCCGGATGCAAAGGGTCGGGATCCTCGGTTTTATGTACTTGGCAATGATAAAAGTAGAAATACTTCGTCGGCTCCTCGGGTCTCGCAAGCGTAGCCTCCATGGGCTCCGGCTGGGGGTCTACCGTGGCGGTGCGGCTGGTGACCTGCGCCACAAGAGAACCCTTGTAAAACGCCGATACGATGCAGCGGTATTCGCCATACCCTTCCACGCCGTTCTTGGAGACGATCTGCAGCGCCGCGTTGTTGACGGTATAGGTGGCGTCGTCGCTGTTCAGGGTCGGGGCGTCCCGCCAGCCGGCGGTGGTCTTCTTCTGCCAGTCATACACGATGGAGTCGAACTCGCCGGAGACCGTGAGGGACAGCACCGCCGATTTTTCGATCATCTCCACGTCCACAGGCTCCTTGACGATGGCCAGCGGGTTCTTGACGTAGAGGGTGCCGGCGTACAGATCATAGCCGTCCCATGCCGCCGCATATCTGGCCAGAATGGCGGCGTCCGCCTTGGTCACCTTCCCGTCCCGGTCCAGGTCGGCGGCGTCCATGTCCACCTTGTCGGCGCTGCCCTCCCAGCCCGCGAGATACTGCGAGAGGAGGGTCACGTCGTCCTTGTTCACGGCGCCGCTGCCGTCCACGTCGCCGATGAGGATGACGTTGGCCGCCTTCGACACGGGAGCGAAGGCGATCGCCGGCGGCAGGCACAGCGCCAGCGCCAGGAGCAGGCCGAGGGTGCGTTTTGCCTTGTGTTTCACAGGATCATCACTATCCTTTCTCAAGTTTCGGTTCATTTTCTTCTTTCGGGGACTTTACAAAGGCACGGGGTGTAGCAGAGGATCACCACCAGCCGCCGACGCCTCCGGCGTTGTTCGGCGAAGTCCACCACCGGGATTCGCTGTCCTCAAACCAGCTGTTGTCCTCATCCAGGACATAAAGCATGACATAGCAGTGCATGTGCTTCTCCCCAACCACACCGCTCAGCCAATACGTGGCGTTTGCGGTCCGTCCCTTGGCGTCGGTGACCTTGCAGCAGAGGAAGCCCAAAAAATACGGCTCATCCTTCCCTTTGCCCGGCGCGAAGGGCCAGACCTTGATCTCCTCCGTGCCCTGTCCCAGGCAGTTGTAGCCCTCGATCAGGGGCTGAAAATCATTGCCGAACCGGTCCTTGCTGAGATACCAGGTGTAGGTGTAGGGTCCTTTGCCGCCGGAAACGCTTCCGATCGTGCATTTGACGCAGTTCCAGCTCGCAGCCGGTATGATCCACCAGTCGCCGTTTTCATCCTGATAGATCGGTTCGTTGGGGCGGTACAGATCGGTGGGGCCGTAAAAACCGTCTACGCTCCCTTCAAAGTACAGCGGGTCGCCGTTTTCGTCATGAGGGCCAACCTCATCGGGGATCAGCTGCAGGGGCGTGATCATATACCGAAAGCGCTCCTCTGTCATGTAGTTTTTCAGAATCCGGGCATTCGTTTCATCCCTTGTCTTTTCCCCCGTCTCAGGATCCGTAACCGTTTTGGTCTGAGACGACGTATGATAATAGTAATAATAAATGACCGTTAAAAAATCCGGGTCCCCGAGCACAGCCTTCAGGGGTTCAGCCTGCGGGTCTACCACAGCGGTGCGGCTGGTGACCTGCGCCACGGGAGAACCCTTGTAAAACGCCGATACGACGCAGCGGTATTCTCCAAATCCTTCCGTGCCATTCTTGGAGATGATCTGTAATGCCGAGTTGTTGACGGTATAGGTGGCGTCGTCGCTGTTCAGGGTCGGCGCGTCCCGCCAGCCGCCGGCGGTCTTCTTTTGCCAGTCGTATGTGATGGAGTCGAACTCGCCGGAGACCGTGATGGACAGCACCGCCGATTTTTCGATCATCTCCACGTCCACAGGCTCCTTCACGATGGTCAGCGGGTTCTTGATAAAGAGCGTATTGATATACATGTCATAGCCGTCCCAGCCCGCAGCGTAGCGCGCCAGGATGGCGGCGTCCGCCTTGGTCACAGCCCCATCCCGGTTCACGTCGGCGGCGTCCATGTCCACCTTGCCGGCGCAGCCCTCCCAGCCCGCGAGATACTGCGAGAGGAGGGTCGCGTCGTCCTTGTTCACGGCGCCGCTGCCGTCCGCGTCGCCGATGAGGATGACGTTGGCCGCCTTCGACACGGGAGCGAAGACGATGGCCGATGACAGGCACAGCGCCAGCGCCAGGAGGAAGCACAGGGATTTCTTCACGGTAGATGCAGCTCCTTTCTGTGGGTGTCCGTATTCTTCCAGGGGGTTTTTCTTTCTTCGCAGCCGGGGCGCTCTAGCGTCCGGCATTGGCCGCCGCTTTTTCCCGGTAAAGCATTTCATCCGCCCGGCTGAAGCAGGCGCGCAGCGGTTCCTTGGGTTCCGTGCAGCGGGCATAGCCGACGCACATTTCCAGCTTGTAGGGCTTTCCTTCGGAGCATTCCCGCAGATACCCACTCACAAGCTGCACCAGCTGCCCGGGATCATCCTGCTTTCCCTTCCCGGGACGCCAGACCATCAGGAATTCATCGCCGCCGTACCGGGCCGCGAAGCCGTCGGTCTGCGCGGCGGTGCGTTTCAGCGCGCCGCTGCAGAGGATGAGCGCTTCGTCGCCTTCGATATGCCCGTAGGTATCGTTGATTTTCTTGAAGCCGTTCAGATCCCCGATATACAGATAGATCGGATTTGACGGGGACGCCGTCGCCAGCGCTTCCTCCAGATATTCCTCCGCCCTGCGCCGGTTGTTCATGCCGGTCAGGGCATCGGAATTGATGCCCGCCTCCTGCAGGGTGACGAAGATGATGAGGATCACGGCGAAAACCGCCCCCGGAAGGATGGACGCCTTGGACAGCATGCCGTCCGCCGCAATGAACGCAATGATGATCAGCACCGAGCCGAACAGCGCGCCGTTCGCTCTGCGCATGAACGTCGTATGTTCCCGAAACATCCGCACGGCCGCGATCGCGGCCACGGCCAGCAGGTACAGGCTGGAAATGAGCACCATCGGCAGGTACAGCCTGCCGCGGACCAGATAGCCCTCCTCGCTCACGCGGAATACCAGCCCCGTCCAGGGAGAGATCGCGAGCAGCAGCGTGGCGGCCGCCGCGGGCAGCTGCCGCAGCCATTTCCCCGCCCCCGTCCGCAGCTTATTCAGCTGGAACTTTTCCACCACGAACAGGAAAAACGAGGTGGCGCAGTTCGTTACCGTCCAGAGGCTGACGGTATAAAGGACCGTCAGCGTGGGCCTGCTCAGGTTGATCAGGTCATATTCCTTCAGGCTCCAGATGCTGTTGAGCACCAGATAGACCATGTGCGTTACGGTCAGCGCGCTGAACCAGGTGTATTCGCTCTGTCTTACGATATCGCGGTTCGTTTTCAACAGGATGTAGATATCCAGGAACAGGAAGGTCATCTGAAACGCAATGAAGGCTATGATGATATCTCTGTCCATGTCGTTACTTGCCTCTTTCCATACGCCGAGTTATAAAAAACCAAGGTGCATTATAGCACAGAAGGGAGACATTCTCAACAGGATATCCCATGGCTTTCAAGGCATAAAGGACCGGCGGCCTCTTTTGTGACCGCCGGTCCGGGGATTTTCCTTTTACTTTCTCTTTTTCTTCATGCCGATGCTGTCGATCTGGATCTTGAACCGCTTTTTCAGCGCGTCCAGCGTCTCGGGGGTGAGACGCTCGGGCTCGTAGTGCTTGATGGAGGCATAGCTCTGCAGGAAAAGGGACCAGTAGGGCTGGCCGCCCAGGTCGTACATCTCCGAGGGCTCCAGCACCTCAATGCTGCGGGGGGCGAAGCGGGGAGCGTTGATGACGCACTCGTCGTCGGCGATGAAGGTCTGGCCGCAGATGGTGAACTTCACCTTGCCCTTGCGGAGATAGAAGAGCTCCCGCAGGGGCGGATACTTCACCCACTTGGCGGTGAAGCCCGGCTCCATGACGGCGCAGTCCAGCTCCTTCACGCCGCCGTTCTCCCAGCGCTCCACCACGATCTTGAAGCTCACGCCGGGGAACTCATAGGAGGCGTGGGGCCGCTTCAGGTTCTTGATGGCGGTGCACTTCGCGGTGGGGACCTCCTTGCAGAGGAAGGGCTCCATGGGGTTGGAATCCATAAAGCCGTTGGGGGCCAGGGCGTTCAGCTCCGGGTCGTCCGCCAGCTCGGGCATGTAGCGCTTGACGCGGCCCACGTCGCCGGATTCGGAGTAGGTGGCGAAATCATGATAAGTGCCCCGCCACTTCACATCGCTCAGGAAGACCATGCCCTGGCTTTGGCCCGCCTGCAGATGGACGATATCCCCCTTCTTCGCCTTGGCCTTCATGCCGTCGATATAGAGCCAGAGGCTGCCGCTGTCCACGAAGAAGGTCTCGTAGCCGTGCCAGTGGAAATGGGGCATGGAGGGCTTTTCCTGGCCGTCTTCGCCGTTGGGGTGCATCACGGAATCCAGGCACCAGTAGAGGCCGTGTTCCCCCTCCGCGTCGGTGATGCTGCCCACGTCGGAATTGGCGCCCTTGCTGTGGCCCTTCCAGGTGGTTTCCGGGGTCTTCAGGTCAAAGAGGAATTCATTCTTTTCTTCGGTCTTTTCCGCTTTCTTTTCTGCCATGATTCATCCGTCCTTTCATTTTTTGTTCGTCTGCATTTATTCTATTCTTTCATAATGTACGTGTCAATACGGCGCGGAAATCCTCTTGCGCGCCGGGGAAAGATGGAGTATGCTAGGGGCAGCGGAAAGCCTCCTATTCCGGCTTTTAGAAAGGAGATACAACGATGCTGGTTCAACTTTTGGTTTCTCTCGCCCTGGGCGCTCTGGCAGGCTGGATCGCCGGCAAGATCATGAAGTCCTCCCACGGCCTGATCATGAATATCATTCTCGGCCTGGTGGGCGGCCTCATCGGCGGCTGGCTGGGCGGCCTGCTGGGCATCGGCGGCGGCTGGGTCAGCGGCCTCATCCTGGCGGTGGTGGGCGCCTGCATCCTCATCTGGGTGGCAAGGCTCATCTCCGGAAAAAAGTAAAATCCGATACGATCGCTCCCGCATGCAGGCTGCATGCGGGAGCGATTTCGTTTTCAGTTCTCCATGACCCGCTTCCCCGTCAGGTAGCCGAAGGTGAGGCAGGCGCCGTAGTTCTGGCCGGGGATGCGGAAATTATAGCAGTTTGCGTACATATCCCCCACCATGCTCCCCACGCACCAGAGGCCGGGGATGGGTTCGTCCTCCGCGTCACACACCTGCATTCGGGCATTGGTGCGGGGGCCGCCCAGGACCGTGAAGAACAGCCGGTCGCTCAGGCTGCATCCGTAGAAGGGGGCCTCCCGTATCTCCTGCAGATACTTGGGCTTCTTGTGGAAATCCGTATCCTTGCCGGCGCGGCAGAGCTCGTTGTAGCGGCGGACGGTCGCCAGGGTCTCCGCCGCCGGCAGGCCCAGGGCCTCCGCCACGGCCTCCACCGTGTCCCCCTTCACGATCTGGCCCTTGCCGGCCTGGTCTTCCCAGCCGGCAAGCACCTGCTCCGGCGTGAGGTCCGGGCCGTCCCGCCGCCCGCCGTGGGCGCGGAAGACGGTCTCCCGGGCGTAGTTCGCGCCCCAGATGGCGAACGCCTTGCCCCCGGGCTCCCGCAGGGTGGTGAAGGCGGTGTAGGCCCCGTTCATATCCTCGTTGCAGTAGCGTTCCCCCCGGCGGTTCAGCCGCAGGCCCCGGTGAGAGCCGTAGGGCATGCTGGTGCCCAGGCGGCTGCCCTGGATCATGACGGCGCAGGGCCAGGTCCTCTGCCAGGCCGCCCCGGCCCAGAGGGCCATCTGCTGCCCTTCCCCCCGGTAGAGGCCCCGCACGGCGAAGCCCACGTCGTAGTCGTCCCCGGCGGCGGTGAATTCCCCGGCATACTGCGGGCAGTATTTTGCCATCATTTCCCGGTTGGCGGAAAAATCACCCGTGGCAAGGATGATGGCCTTCCGGGCCTTCAGGCGCAGGTATTCCCCCTCCGGCCCTTGGGCGACGACGGCGGAGACCCGCCCCGACCTCTTTTCCAGGTATTTCGCCGGGGTGCTGTGAAGCACCTTTCCCCCCACCGCCAGGAAGGTCTTTTCCAGCGCCGCCACCGCCAGGGCCATGCCGGTGCCCGCGCGGGTGACCCCCTTGCCCACGAAGGCATGGGTGCCGGGGGGCTGCCAGGTGGGGCTGTGGTGATCGTCCTCGTTCGCGTCCTCCAGCACCACCTCCAGGCCCTCCTTCTCCAGGATATCCGCCAGCCAGTTCATGGCCTCCTCGCTGTGATCCAGAAGGGCATACCATTTGCGCTGGTCCACCTGGAAGGAATTGGCGGCGAATTCCTCCAGAAAAAAGTCGTCCAGGTTCTGCCGGGGCATGCCGTGGGCGGCCATGATGCGGCTGTAGGCGGCGAAGACGCTGCCGCCCCGGGCCACGGGCCGGGCGCTGGCGGTGACGATCGTCACCTCCGCCCCCGCCTGCCGGGCGGAGAGGGCGGCGCAGAGGCCTGCCAGCCCCTCCCCCACCACCGCCACGTCGGCGCTCAGGGTCCGCGTGATCTGCGCCTCCGGGATGGGCTCCGGCGGCGTTTCAAAGGATGCGGGCTTTCCGTATGCGGACATAGGTGATTCCTCCTAATCCTCCGTTCCGTTTTTTCAGGCGTAGCGCTGCCGGACCGCGCCGGTCAGGATCATGATGACAAGGAACATGACGGCGGAGGCGATCGTGCTGACAAGCCGGATCTTCTTCACGACGCTGTTCTTGACGCCGCACAGGATGAGAACGGCGGCAACGACGCTGACGGCGGTGAAGAAAAGCTGGAGATACAGCAGCGCCGGCTGGCCGGAGATGCGCAGCCTGTCGATGGGGCTGCGCTGCCACTGCCGGATCTGACCGCCCGGCATCATGGCCCGGTCTGTATAAATGCTCAGGCGCAGGACGACAAAAAACAGGATGTTGGCGACGATCGCCAGGATACTCTGGAGCATTCCCATTCCTCCCCGGTCTGTCCATCGGTTTTCTTTACTGTAACATATGCCGGCTGCCGGAAGCAAGTCTTCCCGTTTCCTGAAAGCCCGGAATTGCAGTCCGATAAATTTCATGTTATAATTAGAAATATATAAGCAACGCAAAGAGGTGACCTGTATGGGAATGCCGACGCTGGAAAAACAGATCAAGGATTATGTGCTGACGGAATGCCATCAGGAGAAGGTGGGCATCGCCTGCATCGAGCGCTTCAACTCCGCGCCCAAGGGCATGCACCCCACGGACTTCCTGCCCGGCTGCCAGTCGGTCATCATGTTCTGCACCCGCCTGCCCGACGGGGCGGTGAACGCGGCTCTCCGCACCTATGAGGACCGGAATTTCCGCGTGCACGGGCAGTACGGCATGTTTGGCTACGTGGGTGCCCCCAACTACAACCTGCTCTGGGCGGCCTACCGCCTGGCCCGCTATCTGGAGAAGATCACCGGGGCCGTGGCCATGCCCATGACCGCCGGACCCACCCACGGCTCCGGCATGCTCAGCATGCGCCACTGCGCCGTGGCGGCGGGGCTGGGGCAGTTCGGCTGGTGCAGCATCGTGCTGACGCCGGAATTCGGCCCCCGGAACCGCTTCGGCGGCGTGCTCACCACCCTCAAGCTGAAGCCGGACCCCATGATGGACGGGGAGCGGCTCTGCGACTATGAAAAATGCCACATCTGCGAAAAGGTATGTCCCACGGGGGCCATCCCTCCCTACAAGCCGGGGCAGGAGCGGGTGGTGGACTTCGGAGAGGGCCACATCGAGCGCTACAGCGGCATCAACTGGACCAAGTGCAAGATCGCCTGCGAGGGGAGCTATGCCGACTTCAACTACAACGGGGACTACAACATGATGGACCCCATCATGACCAATCCCATCGACGAGGAATTCACCCCCACCCAGCGCTTCCGCACCAGGGTGGAGAACGTCTACCACAACTTCATCCAGCACCAGACGAGCTGGAAATGCGGCAACTGCCTGCAATACTGCCCCATCGGCAGCTGGAAGGAGCGCTTCCACGACACGGGTATCTCCAAAGAAAACATCAACCAGTATATCGACCACTACCCCGACGTGGACATGGACACCTACAACGGAGAGGGGGAAGGAACATGACCCGGACGGAAGCGGTGAAGCGCCGCATCCTCATCGGCTCCGACATGGACTATGCGGGGGTCTGCCCCTCCGCCGTGCTGGAGGACGAGCCCCGGGGCCGCCGCCCCTCGGACCTGCTGCCCAATGCCAAAAGCATCCTCGTCTTCGGGCGGAGGCTGATCTCCGGCTCCGTGCAGACGAAATTCCGCCAGTTCGAGGACGGGGTGATGAACGTCTCCGGGGGCTACAGCGCCCATTCCTTCGTGCTTTCCGTCAACCATCTGTGCATGAAGGAGACCTACGACATCGCCCAGGACCTGGAGAACACCTACGGCTGCTTCGCCATGCCCCTGACGAACAACGTCCTCCAGGCGGTGCAGCCGGAGGGGAACTACGCTCCCTTCTTTGCCGATCCCATGAAGGCGGGGCTGCCCGTGGACATCTACAAGGCCGCCGTGGCCGCGGGCATCGGGGAAATGGGCTGGAACCACCGGGTCGTCACCCCCGACAACGGCCCCCGCGTGTATCTGTGCGCCATCGTCACCAGCCTGGAATTCGAGGAATACGACAAGCCCTACGCCGGGAAAAAGCTCTGCGAGCCGGAAAAATGCGCTGTCTGCGCCCGGGTCTGCCCCACCCGCGCCCTGGACGGGGAAACGGGAGTGGAATGGCATGCCGGAGAAACGAAATGCACCGTGGGCAGACTGGACGTGAACGCCTGCGCCGCCGCCTGCTTCGGCTTCCGGAAGGAGACGAATCCCATGTGCATGAACCCCATCAGCGAGCATCCCACGGAGGAGGAGCTAACGGAAGCCCTGAAAAGGCAGTTCGCCGCCCCCGGCTTCCAGACCCTGGACCACCTGCCCATGTACCACTGCGAGCGCTGCCTCATCTACTGTCCTGTGGGCAACTGGCACGAGCAGTTTTCCGCCACGGGCCTCAGCAGGGAGGCGGGAAGATGAAAAAGAAGATCGTTCTGGCCGAAGGATTCCTGCCGGAAGGCACGATCCCCTACAAGGGCCAATACATATACAAGGTGAAGGCTTTTCGGGAAGGGCGGACCGGCCTGGGCCCCGGCTTTCCCCAGCCGGAATTCCTGGAGCTGGAGCTGGAGGGCATCGGCGGCATCAACGGGAAGCTGGAGCGGGTGATCCCCGTGAGCACTGCAAACCCTCTCAACTGCCGCATCCACAAATACTATCTGCTGGAGCATGAGGTCTGGATCAGGAACCTGGGGGACGGGAAATACGTCTCCGACTGGACCAGCGCCGAGTGCTGGGCTCTGGCGGAGCAGCGCACCTATGACGACGACGGGAACGTCACCGACGTGCGGGAGCTGGGCTTCGTCATCATCCACTCCGACCGCCGGGCCGGCTATGTGCTTTGAGGGGGGAAGCTGCATGGACAAACACCAACTGACCCAAAACATCCGGAATTTCCTTCTGGGCGAGCGGAAGATGGACCTGGTGGGCATCTGCCCCGCGGAGGCGCTGGCGGAGGAGCCGGAGGGAAAGCGCCCCACGGACATCCTGGGATGCTGCCGCAGCGTCATCGTCTTCGGGCGGCGTCTGCTGAACGGGGCGGTGCAGGCTCAGTTCCGGCGGCTGGAGGACGGCATGGCCTTCGCTGAATCCATCTACTCCACCTACGGGCTGGAGCTGATCCCCAACTGGACCATGGCTCTCAGCACCTTCTACCTGGCGGACTATCTGGAAAACACCTTCGGGGCCGCCACCCAGCCCATGGGCTGCGGGCCGGAGATGGGCACCCTGCCCAAGAACACCCCCCTGCCCATGTTCGCCGGCCCCAACAAGGACGGTCTCATCATGGATATCGGCCACGCCGCCGTCGCCGCCGGGCTGGCCCAGCCCGGCTGGTCCAATTTCCCCATCACCAGGGAATACGGCCCCAGGGTGCAGTTCGGCTGCCTGCTGACGGACCTGGAGTTGGAATATGACGAGCCGGACCGGGGCGAGAAGCTCTGCGACCCGGAAAAATGCCATATCTGCGCCGACGTCTGCCCCATGCACGCCCTGCCCCCCAAGGCTTCCGGGGAAAAGAGCGTATGGAGGATCGCCGGGGAGACCTATGAGGTGGCAAAGCACAGGGTCAACGCCTGCACCGTGGCGGCCCTGGGCCTGCGGGACGAATTCGCCGGCATCCGCAAGCGGGGCGACCTGGTAGAGGGGGACGATCCCACGGACGAGGAGATCGCCGAGGCCATGAAGAAATTCCCCATCTCCAACTGCAATCTGGACCACTATCCCAAGTGCAATTGCAACCGCTGCCAGATCTACTGCCCCGCGGGGAAATGGCAGAAGACCTTCGGGGACACGGGGCTGTCACGGGGGATTTGAAGCAGCTCAGACAACATCAGTGCCTGCCGCATGTTGCGGCAGGCACTGTTTTTTGTGATCGCTGTCCGTCATATGGCGTACTGGCTCCGGAACAGCTCGTAGTAGAAGCCCTTTTGGGCCAGCAGGGACTTGTGCGTTCCCTGCTCCGCGATCTGCCCGTCCCGGAGGACCAGGATCAGATCGGCGTCCACGATGGTGCTGAGGCGGTGGGCGATGACGAAGCAGGTCCTTCCGCCCATGAGGCGGTCCATGGCCTTCTGGATCAGCAGCTCCGTGCGGGTGTCCACATTGCTCGTCGCCTCGTCCAGGATCAGCAGCGGCCGGTTTGCCAGCAGGGCGCGGGCGATGGTGAGCAGCTGCTTCTGGCCAGCGGAAACGGCGGTGCTGTCCTCGGAGATCACGGTGTCGTAGCCCTGGGGCAGACGGCGGATGAAATGGTCGCAGTAGGCATAGTCGCAGGCCTTCTCCACTTCCTCCCGCGTGGCCTCCGGGCTGCCGTAGGCCACGTTCTCGGCCACGGTGCCCTTGAAAAGCCAGGTGTCCTGGAGGACCATGGCAAAGAGATTGCGGTTTTCGGCCCGGGAGAGCCCGGCGGCGTCCCGCCCGTCGATGAGGATCTGCCCGGCGCTGATATCATAAAAACGCATGAGCAGGTTGACGATGGTGGTCTTGCCCGCCCCGGTGGGACCGACGATGGCCACCTTCTGACCGGGCCGGATATCCATGTTCAGGTCCCGGATGAGGGGTTTTTCGGGGTCATAGGAGAAATCCACATGCTTCAGCTCCACCCGGCCCCGGGTCTCACCCTCCACGGTCCCGGCGGGGTCCGGCTCCTCCGGAAGGTCCAGCAGAGTGAAGACGCGCTTGGCGGAGGCCTTCACATGCTGGACGTAGCCCAGGCCGAAGGCGATGCGCTCCAGCGGCGCGGAAAACTCCCGGGCGAAGAGGATCATGGTGACCACGCTTCCGATGGGAACGCCCCGATGGAGGATCAGCCAGCCGCCCAGGACCGCCACGGCGATATAGGCCAGGGCGTCCACAAAGGCGATGACCGGCTGGACGATGGAGCTGAGGAACCTGCCGAAGACGCCGCTGCGCTGGTGGCGCAGGGACAGCTCGTCATATTTCCTGCGCAGCGCCTCCTCCCCGTTGAAGGCCTTGGTGGTGGGATAGTTGGTGTAGGCTTCCTCCGCCAGGCTCGTCAGCTTGCCCCCCAGCTCGAAATGACTGTCCCAGTGCTTTTCCCCCAGGCCCGCCATTCTGGCGGAGAGGAGGATGCTCAGGGGGGCCAGCAGGACCACGGGAATGGCCATGCGCCAGTCGGTGAGAAAGAGGATGACCGCGATGACCGTCATCTGCAGGAAACCGGAAAGGAGGATCTCCACGATGCCGTAGACGCTGTCGGCCATATCGCTCACATCGTCCATCATCCGGTCGATGACGTCTCCGGCGGGGGTCCTGTCCATATAGGACACGGGCAGCTTGCGCAGCTTGTCCGACAGGCGGATGCGGAGGCCCGCGCAGAAGAAGCGGCTGACCACATTGTGCAGCAGATAGGAATTGCCGTAAGTAAGCGCGGCCCGCAGGGCGAAAACGCCCAGGAGGACGCCCAATCCGGGCAGCAGGCTCCGCGCCAGGCCGGGCGTCCGCGTCAGGGTCCACTCGTACAGCCGGTCGATCAGCCTGCCCAGCAGCTCCGGCTCCGCCACGGCGCAGCCGATGAGCAGCAGGCAGAAAAGGGCGCAGAGGGCGATCCAGCCCCGGAGGGGCCGGATTTCCCGCACCAGGCGCTTGCCGGTCTCGTCAAAGAGACGGGTCTTTTGCTTCTTTTCGGGAGAACTCACGCGGCCTCACCTCCCGTCTGGGAGAGGTAGATCTCCCGGTAGATGGGGCAGCTTTCCAGCAGCTGGTCATGGGTCCCGACGCCCGCCAGCGCCCCGTCGGCCAGAACGAAGATGCGGTCGGAGTGCATGGCGGAGACCACCCGCTGGGTGATGACGATCCGCGTCCGCCCCGCAAGGAGCTCGTTCAGCGCCTTGCGGACCCTGGCTTCGGTGAGGAAATCCAGGGCGGAAAAGGAGTCGTCGAAGATGTAGATGGAGGCCTCCTTGAGGATGGCCCGGGCAATGGCGAGGCGCTGCTTCTGCCCCCCGGAGACGTTGGTCCCGGCGGGCTCCAGCCGGAAATCCAGCCCCTCCGGCTTTTCCCGGAGGAAGTCCGCGATCTGGGCTAGCTCCAGGGCGGCCCACAGCTCCTCGTCGGAGGCGTCGGGCTTGCCCATGCGGAGGTTTTCCGCCACGGTGCCGGCATAGAGCATGGATTTTTGCAGGCTGCAGCTCACATTGGCGCGGATATCCTTGGGAGAAAGGGTGGAAGCGTCCTGCCCGTCAAAGCGCACGCTCCCCTGGGTGGGGGCGCGGAAAGCCAGGAGCAGCTCCGTCAGGGTGGTCTTGCCGGAGCCGGTGCCGCCGATGACGCTGACCCATTCTCCGGGCTTTATGTGGAGGTCCACGTCGCTGAGAGCGGGCAGAGAACTGCCGGGATAGGTGAAGCTGACATGGTCCAGGTCGACGGCTCCGGAGAAGGTCTTCCCCTGCGCGGGGGCGTCGCTCTCCAGGCCCTCGGAATCGGTGACCTGGCTCAGGCGGCGGACGGCCACCCGCACATGGGGCAGCAGCACGATATCATAGGAGACGGAGACGATGGCCCCCAGGATGATGCCAATATACTGGATGATGGCAAAGACGTCGCCGGCGGTGAGGCCGCTGCCCCGTTCCATGCGGACGCCGCCCAGAAACACCACCAGCAGGGCCGCCCCGTTCAGCACGAAGGCCGCGGCGGGATCGATGATCTCCATGCGCACGTTGGCGCGGATGATGTTGTCGGCCATGGTGCGGGTAGCGTCGGTGATCCTTTCATGAGCGTGCTTTTCCCGGTCGAAGGCCCGGATGACGCGGATGCCCCGCAGCCGTTCCCGCACCAGATCGTTCTGCTTGTCGCAGTATTCGTCGGAGACCTCCCACAGATGCTCGATCCTTTTGCTCATGAGCATGCCCGCGCCGATCAGCAGCGGCACGGCGCAGAGGATCACCAGGGAGAGGAACACGTCCTTCCGCATGCAGAGGAACACGCCCCCCAGGAACATCAGCGGGATGATGAGGATGCCGCCGCAGAGCATGCTGATCACGTCCGTCAGGGTCTCCACGTCGTGGGTGGAGCGGGTGACCAGGTTGGAAGCGCCGATGCGCCCCACCTCCGCCAGGGTCATGGTGTGGACCTTGCGGAAAAGCGCGCTGCGGAGGCTCCAGGTATAGCCGGAAACGACGCGGTAGACCACCCAGTAGCCCCCGGCCACGGAGGCCAGGCTTGCCAGGGAAAGGAGCAGCATCCAGGCCGCGGTTTTGAGGATATAACCGAAGGTGTCGGCCTCCGCCGCGCCGTAGACCCCCTTGTCCAGCACGTCGGACATGAGAGTGGGCAGCAGCAGGTCGCAGACCGCCGAAATCGCCATCAGCAGGGTCGCCAGGGCGATCTTGCCCCGATAGGGTTTGAGATAGGATAAGAGTTTTCGCATGTTGGCTCCCTCCTTTCACGGAGGTGGACAGACGCGGGAGAGAGGTGATGCCCGCGTCGGCACGTGGGGAAAGCGGGCAAACGTCGCCCGCATTCCGCCGCGGAGCGTTCGGCCCATTTCCCCGACGGCATTGGGTCCCGGCGCGGGGAAGCCCGCCATTGGGAAGCGGGCAGAAGGCCAAACCTTGGGTGTTATACAGGAAAATCCCGCGCATTGCAAGCCTCCGGCGGGGAAATGTAAAGAAACTGTAATACTACAAAGAAGGAGGATGCCGGATCGCTGCATAACAAACAGCGATCCGGCATCCCCAGGTCCGCAGCAGGCCGCAGGACATCCCTGCCGCCCGGTGATTTCAGAACAGATAGGGCGAATGTCCCTCGGCGTCCCGCAGGTCAGCCATATCCGCGCCGTTGATGAAGACCTCTCCGTCGAATTCCCGGATCGTCTTCCAGTAGCCGCCGGGGGCCTCATCCAGCTTCACCCCCTGGCGTATCATCTCCTGGCGCACCAGGGCCCCGTCCAGCTCCCGGAGAGCAGTCAGTCCCCGGTCCAGGAACAGGGCCGCGCCGGTCCCGGCGGCCTGGCCCATGCCCATGCAGGCGGCGATGATGCGCACGCAGCCGTTGGCGTGGTAATCCGCGGAGAAGCAGCGCCCCGCCACCAGCAGGTTATCCGCTCCTTTGGCGATCAGGCAGCGGAAGGGCACCTCGCAGTATTCCCTGGGATTCGTGCGCACCTCATAGGGCAGGGGGTCCACGAAGGGATGCATGTTGTAGTCCGTGTCCTTCGGGACGTGGCGGCAGACAGCGGGCTCGATGGGCGCCGAGGCGTGGATATGCCGGTTGGCGGTGTGCTTTCCCGGCGTGGGCACATGGGCGTCGAAGACCTCCGCGTGCTGCCAGATGCCGTCCTCGAATTTCCGGGCTGCGGCGATGTCCTCCGCTTTGAGCACGTATTCCCCGATCACCCGGCGGCTCTCCCGCACGCCGTTCATGGGGGCGAGGCTGGTGAGCTTCGCTTTCTCAAAGCCGGGGATGTACTTTTTCAGGAACTCCACGAACCACAGGACCTTCCGGTGCTGGTCCACGATCTGCCGCGTCAGGTCCACCACGTCGTCGCAGCGGCAGTCGAAGGTGTGGGTGGCGTCCAGGGTCACGTCGGTGCACTTGGGGTCCCCCGGCATGGCATAGACCAGGTAGCCGGGGCTCAGCAGCTCGTGCAGGTCCCCGTTTTCCATGGCCTTGTATTCCTGGTGGACGATGAAGCTGGAATGCTGCGGGGATTCCGCGTCGTATTCCGGGTCTTGCCTGAAGGCCGCGTTGGCGGCGTAGTACCTTTCCAGGTCCACATAGGAGAGCTTGAAGCCCATGGTGACGGACTGGTTGAGGCCCATGAACTCCGCGTTGCCCACCTCATAGGGGCAGCCCGCAGCGGCGGCCAGGTCCGCGTCGCCGGTGCAGTCGATGAAGACCCCGGCCTCCAGCTCGATGCGCCCGCTCTTGCAGTAGGCGATCACCCGGCGGATGCTGCCGGCCTCCTTCTCCACATCCACCGCGTGGGTCCCGTAGAGGATCCTCGCCCCGCTCTGGAGCACCATCTGCTCCAGCATGACCCGGCCGTATTCCGGCTCCACCACCGGCAGATGGGCACGCATGGTGGCGTGGCCCTCGGCGTCCAGCTTTTCCAGCCACTCTTTGCACAGTCCGTCGATGCAGCCGGCGATGCCGGTGATATAGCCGTTGGTCACCAGTCCCCCCAGGGATTCCCGGTATTCCAGCAGGAAGACGCGCTTGCCCGCTCTCCCCGCAGCGATGGCCGCCGCCGCGCCGGCCACGCCGCCGCCGCAGACCACGACGTCCGCAAAGAAGCGATTTCCAGCGATTGCCATTTTCCGACCCTCCCTTAAGGCTTGACGACCTGTTTTTTCCAGATGCGGTCCGTGGAGTAGGCGATATTGGCGATGCCCCCGTCATAGCGGCGGAAGTTTTCGTCCTTCTCCCGGGCATAGAGGGCCGTGCGGCCCATGAAGTCCCCGGGGGCTTTCTGATCCGTGCCCGCCATGATCTCCTCGCAGAGCCCGATGGCCTCCGGCACGATGCGCTTGGGGACGCTGACGCCCCCGTGGCCGCCCCAGAGCACGTCGAAGGCATATTCATAGCTCTGCAGGTGCAGCAGGCTCTCCCGATATTCCTCGATGCTGGCGCCTCCCAGGAACATGAGGGTGTTGCAGTTCACCGCGTCGCCGGAATAAACGACCCGCGCTGCCCGGTCCAGCAGCACGATATGGCCCCAGGTGTGCCCCGGCACTGCGATGACCTCCAGCTGCGTGCCCCCCAGGTCGAAAATATGCCCGTCCGCGACCGGCAGGGTGCAGACCGGCGTGCAGGGCACCGCATCCTCCATGCGCAGGGTGAAATCCTTTGCCCCGGCGGCGGCGAAGCTGTAGCGCCGTTCCGCGTCCCCCGCCTCATACAGGCCGGAGATATCGTCCGGGTGGATATAACATCTCCCGTATTCAAAGGCGGCCCCCATGTGATCCGGGTGGCTGTGGGTCAGCACCAGCTCCACCGGCTTGTCCGTCAGTTCCCGGACGAAAGCTTTCAGGCTGCCGATGCCGCTGAGTCCGTCCACCAGCAGGGCCGTTTCCCTGCCCTCCACGAGGTAGCACAGCTCCCCCGCCAGGCCCGAGATCATGGTTACATTGTCCATGATCTTCTGCGCCTCAAAAAACTTGGACTTCATCCCGTTCCCTCCTCGGTTTTCTTTTTCCTCAGTGTAGCACAGCCGCCGCCCCGTGGCAATCGGTATTCACGGCCGGCGCTTCTTGACGCGGGACGGCGGCGGGCGTAAAATACCGGCAGATGAAAATC
>JAEETX010000057.1 GCA_016286665.1 Oscillospiraceae bacterium | reverse complement strand
TGGTATCCCGCTAAGCGCACGGGTCATTCCGTGAATCAAGGTGGCACCGCGGATAAGGTTTATTCGTCCTTGACAGAAAGGGTCTTTCTGTCGGGGGCGTTTTTCTTTCCCCGGCAGCAAGCAGGAGGCGTTTCTTTTGTAAGGAGGCAGAGAGCATGACCGTTTCCCCCAGCCTGAGCGAAGTCCTGGACCTGGCGGCCTCCGGCAGCTACAAGGTGCTGCCGGTGAGCTGCGAGATCCTCTCCGACTTCACCACCCCCATCGAGACCATGAAGATCCTGAAAAACGTATCCAAGCACTGCTACATGCTGGAGTCCGCCTCCGCCGACGAAAAGTGGGGCCGGTATACCTTCCTGGGCTTTGACCCCAAGCTGGCCATTACCTGCATCGGCGGCACCATGAACGGCGTGCTGGACGCCGGAAAGCAGAAATACGTCACCGGCGACCCCTCGGATTACCTGCGCAAGGTGCTGTCCGAGTACAAAAGCCCCCGCTTTTCCTACCTGCCCCCCTTCACCGGAGGACTGGTGGGCTACTTTTCCTTCGACTTTCTGGGCTACAGCGAGCCCAGCGCCCGGACAAACGCCCAGGACACGGAGGGCTTCAAGGACGTGGACCTGATGCTCTTCGACAAGGTGATCGCCTTCGACAACATCCATCAGAAGATCATCCTCATGGTGAACATGCCCCTGGACGAGCCGGAAACCAACTACAACAAGGCAGTGTGGGAGCTGCGGCAGCTCATCGACCTGCTGCGCCGCGGGGAGAAGAAGCGGGAGCCCGGCGGAAAGCTGCTGGGCGAGGTGACGCCTCTCTTCGACAAAGAGCGGTTCTGCGCCATGGTGGAAAAGGCGAAGCACTACATCCGGGAGGGAGACATATTCCAGATCGTCCTGTCCAACCGGCTAAGCGCCCCCTTCGAGGGGAGCCTGCTGAACACCTACCGGGTGCTGCGCACCATCAACCCCTCCCCCTACATGTTCTACTTCTCCGGCACGGACGTGGAGGTGGCGGGGGCCTCTCCGGAGACGCTGGTGAAGCTGGAGGACGGCATCCTGCACACCTTCCCTCTGGCCGGGACCCGGCCCAGAGGCGCCACGGAGGAAGAGGATCTGGCCCTGGAAAAAGAGCTGCTGGCCGACGAAAAGGAGCTGGCAGAGCACGACATGCTGGTGGACCTGGGGCGAAACGACCTGGGAAAGATCAGCAAATTCGGCACCGTGCAGGTGGAGAAGCTCCACTCCGTGGAGCGATTCTCCCACGTGATGCACATCGGCTCCACGGTGCGGGGGGAGATCCGGGAGGACTGCGACGCCCTGAACGCCATTGAATCCGTCCTTCCGGCGGGGACCCTCTCCGGCGCTCCCAAGATCCGGGCCTGCCAGCTCATCGGCGAGCTGGAGAACAACAAGCGGGGCATCTACGGCGGTGCCATCGGCTACATCGACTTTACCGGCAACATGGACACCTGCATCGCCATCCGCATCGCCTACAAGAAAAACGGAAAGGTCTTCGTGCGAAGCGGGGCCGGGATCGTGGCGGATTCCGTGCCGGAGAAGGAATATGAGGAATGCCTGAACAAGGCGCGCGCTTCCCTGCGGGCCCTGGAGCTGGCCCAGGAGGAGGACCTATGATCCTGTTGATCGACAATTTCGACAGCTTTTCCTACAACCTGTACCAGATGGTGGGGGCCATCGAGCCCGACATCCGGGTGATCCGCAACGACGAGATGACCGTGGATGAGATCCGCGCCCTGAAGCCGGAGCGGATCATTCTCTCCCCCGGCCCCGGCAGGCCGGAGACCGCCGGGATCATCGTGGAGGCCGCCGGAGCCCTGGGCAGGGACATCCCCCTGCTGGGCGTCTGCCTGGGCCACCAGGCCATCTGCCTCGCCTTCGGCGCAGCTGTCACCTACGCGAAACAGCTGATGCACGGCAAGCAGTCGGAGGTCAGGCTGGACCTCTCCTGTCCCCTCTTCCGGGGCTGCCCGGAATCCATACTCGTGGGCCGGTATCACTCCCTGGCCGCAGACCCGGAGACGATTCCTCCGGAGCTCAGGGTCACTGCCCGCACCTCCGACGGCGAGGTCATGGCCGTACAGCATCGGGACTACCCCGTTTTCGGCCTGCAGTTCCATCCGGAATCCATCCTGACGCCCTGCGGAAAAACCATGCTGAATAACTTCATAAAGGAGCGCTGAATCATGATCAAGGAAGCCATCGTCAAAATCGTCAGTAAAGAGGACCTCACCTACGACGAGGCCTATGCCGTCATGAACGAGATCATGAGCGGCGACACGAGCGCCACCCAGAACGCAGCCTTCCTGGCCGCCCTTTCCACCAAGAGCGCCAGGGCCGAAACGGCGGACGAGATCGCCGGCTGCGCGGAAGCCATGCGCGCCCACGCCACCGCCGTGGAAACCGGCATGGAGCTCTTTGAGATCGTGGGCACGGGGGGCGACAACGCCCGGAGCTTCAATATTTCCACCACCTCCGCCCTGGTGGCGGCGGCCGGGGGCCTGAAGGTGGGGAAGCACGGCAACCGGGCCGCCTCCTCCCAGTGCGGGACGGCGGACTGCCTGGAGGCCCTGGGGGTCAATATCCACCAAAGCCCGGCAAGATGCGTGGAGCTTTTGAAGGAAGCAGGCATGTGCTTCTTCTTTGCGCAGAAGTATCATTCTTCCATGAAGTATGTGGGCGCGATCCGAAAGGAGCTGGGCTTCCGCACCGTGTTCAACATCCTGGGGCCCCTCACGAATCCGGGAAAGCCCACCATGCAGCTGTTGGGCGTCTACGACGAATACCTGGTGGAGCCCTTGGCCCAGGTGCTGAGCAATCTGGGCGTCCGGCGTGGCATGGTGGTCTACGGCAAGGACAAGCTGGACGAGATTTCCCTGAGCGCCCCGACGAGAGTGTGCGAAATTCGCGACGGCTGGTTCAAATCCTTCGTCATCGCGCCGGAGGATTTCGGCCTTGCCCGCTGCAAAAAAGAAGACCTCCGGGGCGGAACGCCCGAAGAAAATGCGGCGGCCACCCTGGGGATCCTGCGGGGAGAAAAAGGACCAAAGCGCAGCGCGGTCCTGATGAACGCCGGCGCGTCCCTGTATATCGGCGGCAAGGCGGAGAGCATGAAGGAGGGGATCGCCCTGGCTTCGCAGCTCATCGATTCCGGAAAAGCCCTGGAGACCCTGCACAAGCTGATCGAGGTCAGCAACCGGCCGGAGGCGGAGGCATGACGATCCTGGATGAACTGGCCGCGCATGCGCGGGAAAGAGTGGCCGCGGCAAAGAGGGAAATACCCCCGGAGGCCATCCGGCGTCAGGCGATGACCCTGCCCAAAGGGGATTTCGCCTTTGAAAACGCGCTGAAAAAGCCGGGCGTCTCCTTCATCTGCGAATGCAAGAAAGCCTCCCCCTCCAAGGGGATCATCGCCCCGGATTTCCCCTATCTGGAAATCGCGAGGGAATACGAGGCGGCGGGCGCCGACTGCCTCTCCGTCCTGACGGAGCCGAAATGGTTTCTGGGCAGCGACCGGTATCTGAAGGAGATCGCGCAAGGCGTATCCCTTCCGTGCCTCCGCAAGGATTTCACGGTGGATGCGTACATGATCTATGAAGCGAAGCTCCTGGGCGCGTCGGCGGTGCTGCTGATCTGCTCGCTCCTGGGGGAGGAACCCCTCCGCGCGTATATCGGCCTGTGCGACGAGCTGGGGCTTTCCGCCCTGGTGGAGGCCCACGACGGGGAAGAAGCGGGGATGGCCCTGCGGGCCGGGGCGCGGATGATCGGCGTCAATAACCGCAATCTCAAAGACTTTTCCGTGGATACGGACCTGAGCCGCCGCCTCCGGGCATTGATCCCTTCCGACGTGATCTTCGTATCCGAAAGCGGCGTGCATTCCCCCGAAGACATAAGGAAGCTCCGGGAGATCGGCGCGGATGCGGTGCTGGTGGGGGAAACGCTGATGCGCGCGCCGGATAAGGCGGCGAAGCTGATGGAGCTGCGGGGGGAAGCATGACGAAGATCAAGCTCTGCGGCCTCAGCCGTCCCTGCGACGTGGAAGCGGCCAACGCGCTGAAGCCGGACTATATCGGTTTCGTCTTTGCGCCGGAGAGCAGGCGCCATGTGACGCCCCGGCAGGCGGCGGAACTGAAAGGGCTGCTGTCGCCGGAGATCGCGGCGGTGGGCGTCTTCGCGGGGGAAGCGCCGGAAACCGTCGCGGAGCTTCTGAACGGCGGCGTCATCGATATTGCCCAGCTCCACGGGGATGAAACGGAGGACGATATCCGGCGCCTGCGGCAGCTCACCGACCGGCCGCTGATCCGGGCGTTTCGCATCCGAAGGGCGCAGGACGCCGCAATGGCCGAAGCCAGCTCCGCCGATGTTGTGCTGCTGGATTCCGGGGCCGGCACGGGGCGCGCCTTTGACTGGCAATTGGTCCAAAGGATACGCAGGCCGTATTTCCTCGCGGGGGGACTGGACCCGGAGAACGTGGAAAGCGCCGTGAAGCTTTTAAGGCCCTTCGCGGTGGACGTCAGCTCCGGGATCGAAACGGACGGGCGGAAGGACCGAAGGAAAATGGCCGCGTTCGTCGCCGCAGTTCGGCGGGCGGATGCGGATGCGGATGCAGAGCAGCGCTTTGCGGTGTTGCCTTGATCCCATGTGCAGCGACAGGAAAGGAGAAAGACATGACGAATCCGGCGGGAAGATTCGGCGTTCACGGCGGGCAGTATATCCCGGAGACCCTGATGAACGCGGTGATCGAACTGGAAAAGGCGTATAACTTCTATAAGGAGGACCCGGCCTTCAACGCGGAGCTCACGGAGCTGCTGAATGCATACGCCGGGCGGCCCTCCCGGCTCTATTTCGCCCGGCGGCTGACGGAGAAGCTGGGCGGCGCGAAGATCTATCTGAAAAGGGAAGACCTGAACCACACGGGAGCCCACAAAATCAACAACGTCCTGGGCCAGGCCCTTCTGGCAAAGAAAATGGGCAAGACGAGGCTGATCGCGGAGACCGGGGCGGGGCAGCACGGCGTCGCCACCGCCACGGCGGCGGCCCTCATGGACATGGCTTGCGTGGTCTTCATGGGGAAGGAGGACACGATCCGCCAGGCCCTGAACGTCTATCGCATGCGCCTCCTGGGCGCGGAGGTGATCCCCGTCACCACCGGCACCGCCACGCTGAAAGACGCGGTGAGCGAAGCCATGCGGGAGTGGACCAGGCGCATCTCCGACACCCATTACTGCCTGGGCTCCGTCATGGGTCCCCATCCGTTCCCCACCATCGTGCGGGATTTCCAGGCGGTGATCTCCCGGGAGATAAAGGCCCAGCTGCTGGA
The DNA here is from genome assembly GCA_016286665.1 of Oscillospiraceae bacterium. Lineage (GTDB taxonomy): Bacteria > Bacillota > Clostridia > Oscillospirales > Oscillospiraceae > UBA1774. The sequence goes on along the minus strand of JAEETX010000057.1, from coordinate 13,161 downwards.
AAAGGAGGGCCGCCTGCCGGATGCGGTGCTGGCCTGCGTGGGGGGCGGCTCCAACGCCATCGGCAGCTTTTACCACTTCATCGGGGACGAGAGCGTGAAGCTCATCGGCTGCGAGGCGGCGGGCCGGGGGGTGGATACGGCGGAAACGGCGGCCACCATCGCCACGGGAAAGCTGGGCATCTTCCACGGCATGAAGTCCTATTTCTGCCAGGATGCCTTCGGTCAGATCGCCCCGGTCTATTCCATCTCCGCCGGGCTGGACTATCCCGGCGTCGGCCCGGAGCACGCGTACCTCCACGACATCGGCCGGGCGGAATATGTGGCCGTGACGGACGACGAGGCAGTGGAGGCCTTTGAATTCCTCTCCCGCACGGAGGGCATCATCCCCGCCATCGAATCCGCCCACGCCGTAGCCCACGCCATGAAGCTGGCCCCCACCATGGGGAAGGACAAAATCATCGTCGTCACGATTTCCGGGCGGGGGGACAAGGACTGCGCCGCCATCGCCCGCTACAGAGGGGAGGATATTCATGAGTAAGATCGGCAATGCATTCTGTAAGGGCAAGGCCTTCATCGCCTTTCTCACCTGCGGCGACCCGGACCTGGAGACCACGGCGGCGGCCGTCCGGGCGGCGGTGCGGGGCGGCGCGGACCTCATCGAGCTGGGCATCCCCTTTTCCGACCCCACCGCCGAGGGGCCGGTGATCCAGGGGGCGAACCTGCGGGCCCTGCAGGGCGGCGTCACCACCGACAAGGTCTTCGCCCTGGTGCGGGAGCTGCGGAAGGATGTGACCGTCCCCCTGGTGTTCATGACCTACGCTAACGTGATCTTCTCCTACGGGGCGGAGCGCTTCCTCGCAAACTGCGCCGAAAGCGGGATCGACGGGCTCATCCTGCCGGACCTGCCCTTTGAGGAAAAGGAGGAATTCCTGCCGGTCTGCCGGAAGTATGGGGTGGACCTCATCTCCATGATTGCCCCCACCTCGGCAGACCGCATCGCCATGATCGCCCGGGAGGCGGAGGGCTTCCTCTATCTGGTCTCCAGCCTGGGGGTCACGGGGGAGCGGAGCGAGATCAGGACCGATCTGGCTGCCATCGTGCGCACCGTGCGGGAGAATACGAAGACGCCCTGCGCCATCGGCTTCGGCATCTCCACGCCGGCGCAGGCCGGGGCCATGGCCGCCCTTGCCGACGGAGCCATCGTGGGCAGCGCCATCGTGCGCATCCTGGAGCAGTACGGAAAAGAAGCGCCCGAAAGGATCGGGCGCTATGTCAGGACCATGAAGGAAGCCATGGAAGAGCTTGGCTGAGACCGGGCGGCGGCGCGGCCCCGGCGCAAGCATACAGAAAGACCGGCAGTATTCCTTGCCCGGAAAAGGCAAAGGAATGCTGCCGGCCGCTTTGCTTCCGCGCAGGCTGCGCCGGCCCTTCGGTCAGCGCCGTTTGATTTCGTCCCGGAGAAACAGGATCGCCTGCCGGTAGCCCTCGAAGCCCAGGCCCATGAAGGTTTTCAGGCAGGCCATGCCCGCATAGGATACCTGGCGGAAGCTCTCCCTGGCCTTCACGTCGGAAAGATGGACCTCCACGGCGGGCAGGGCCACGGCCTTCAGGGCGTCCAGGATCGCGACGCTGGTGTGGGTGTAAGCGGCGGGATTGATGACGATGCCGTCGAAGACCCCCCAGGCGGCCTGAATGGCGTCCACGATGGCCCCCTCGTGGTTGGACTGGAAGCATTCGATCTCCACGCCGGCCTCCGCCGCGCTGTTTTTCAGAAAATCCAGCAGGGCGGCGTAGTCCTGCTTCCCGTAGATTTCCGGCTCCCGCAGTCCCAGCAGGTTCAGATTCGGGCCGTTGATGACGAGCAGCTTCATCCGATCACCTCCATGATCCGGCGGAAGGTCTCCTCCCGCGGGCCGTTGTTGTCGATCTCCGCGTCGGCGAAGAAGCGGTACAGGGGTTCCCTGCGCCGGTACATTTCCGCCAGGTCGCCGCCCTGGGACAGAGGCCGCCCTTCCGTGGGCAGCCGGGACAGGTCCCGGCGGATCCAGAGGATGATGCCGTTCTGGTGCAGCAGGGGATAGTTTTCCGCCCGCGTGATGCAGCCGCCCCCGGTGGCGATGATCCTGCCGGAGAGCTTCCCCAGCTCCCGCAGCGTTTCCGTCTCCCACCGGCGGAAGCCGTCTTCTCCCTCCTGAGCGATGATCTCCCGGACGCTGCGGCCCGCCTTTTTTTCCACCTCCGCGTCCGCGTCCACATACGGCCTGCTCATGAGCAGGCTCAGGGTCGGCGCCAGGGTGCTCTTGCCGCAGCCGGGCATGCCGATGAGGATGATGTTCCGCATCTCCTTTTCCAGATAGCCCAGGATCGGCTCCAGAATGTCGTCGGGGACGGCTTTTCCGGTGAAATCCTCGCTGGAGCGCCTGGCCTGGGCCACCAGCATCCGCAGGCCCCCGAAGCAGGGGATGCCCAGCTCCTCCGCCCGGAGCAGCAGGGCGGTGCGCGCCGGATTGTAGATCACATCGAAAACGCCCTGGCAGTCCGGGAAGCCCTCCGGGTCCAGAGGGGAGACCCCGTTGCCCGGAAACATGCCCAGGGGCGTGGTGTTGACGATATACCGGGCGTCGGCATGCCTGTCCAGGTTCTTATAATTGTTCTCTCCCCGGCGGCTGATGACGACGGGCTTTGCCCCCAGGTCCTCCAGGGCCGCGCAGACGGCGGCGGAGGCCCCGCCGGAGCCCAGGACCAGGGCCTTCTTCCCGCCGAAGGAGAGACCGGAAGCCTCCGCCATGGCCCGGAAGCCCGCCACGTCCGTGTTGTCTCCGAAGATTTTTCCCCCGCGCCGGACCAGGGTGTTGACGCTGCCGGTCCGCCGGGCTTCTTCGCTGAGCGTGTCGCAGAAGGGCAGCACGGTCTTCTTGTAGGGAATGGTGACGTTGAGCCCGTCCCAGGGCCCGTTTGCCAGAAACGCCGGCAATTCCGCCTCCGCCAGTTCATACAGCTCGTAATCGTAATCCCCCAGCATGGCATGGATCACCGGGGAATAGCTGTGCTTCAGGGTCCTGCCCAGCAGTCCGCACTTCATCATATCACCTCGCGGTAGCTGCCCAGATAGTGGAACTGCTCGCAGGCCTCCGGCAGCTCGCCCATGAGCTGCAGAAGCTCCGGGGCATAGACGGGGATATCCAGGTCGAAGTAGAACATGAATTCAAATTCCCGCTCCGGCAGGGGGCGGCTCTCCAGCTTCAGCAGGTTGATCCCCAGGGCGTTGAAGCGCCCCAGCAGCCGGTAGAGGGAGCCCCGCTCGTTGGGCAGGGTCACCATGAGGCTGGTGCGGTCCGCGCCGGGGTAGATCTCCAGCTCCCGGGAAATGACGATGAACCGGGTGTAGTTGCTGACCTTGTCCTGCACGTTTTCCCGCAGGCAGTCCAGGTGGTAATACTTCATGCACAGCCGGGAGGAGAGGGCGGCGACGCCCCTGTCGGGGGATTGGGCGGCCATCTTCGCGGCCACGGCGGTGTTCTCGCAGGGGATGACCTTCACCCCCGAAAGGGAGCGGAGGAATTCCGAGCACTGGGCGATGGCCTGCTCGTGGGAATAGATTTCCCGGATATCTTCCAGCTTCACCCCGGGCTTTGCCAGCAGATTGTGGTCCACCTTCAGCCGGATGCTCCGCACGATGCTGAATTCATGGCGCATCATCAGGTCATAGACCGTGTTGACGCTGCCGGCGGTGCTGTTTTCCACGGGGATGACCCCATAGCGGCACAGCCCCTTTTCCACGGCGGTGAAGACCGCCCCGAAATCGGAGAAATAGAGGATGGAGGGGTTAGCGAACAGATGCTCGCAGGCGATCTGGGAATTGGCCCCCTCCACGCCCTGGCAGGCCACGCTGACCCGGTCCGGGAAAAGGGGACCGGTGTTCTCCATGGCGGCGCGGATGCGCTTCGTCAGAGCGTCGTCCCGCCCCAGGAGATGCTGCTGATAGCTGCGGCTCAGCTCCAGCATCACCGTGTAAAGCCGGGCCGTGTATTCCCGGATGGCCTCCGGGGAGGCTTCCGCCACCGCCGTCAGCTTTTCCTTCTCCCGGCGGAGGTCCTGCACCGGCAGGTCCTTTTCCTTTTTATACCGGGCGATTTCCGCCGCAACCTCCATGCGCTTGGCAAAAAGCTCCACGATCCGGCGGTCGATGTCGTCGATCCTGTCCCGATAAACGCTTCCTTCCATATGGTTCAGCTCCTTTCCTTTCGCCTGCCCAGCAGGGCGTCGGTCACGGCGAGGGCCGCCGCAGCCTCCACGCAGGGCACTGCCCGAAGCACGATGCAGGGATCGTGCCTGCCGCCGATGCGCAGCTCCGTTTCCTTCCCGCTTGCCAGGTCCAGGGTCCGCTGGGCCATGGCGATGGAGGGCGTGGGCTTGAACGCCGCCCGGAAGACAAGGGGCATGCCCGTGGTGATGCCGCCCAGGATGCCCCCCGCCCGGTTCGAGGCGGTGACGACCCGCCCGTCCTTCAGCAGGAAGGGGTCGTTGTGCTCGCTGCCATACATCCCGGCGGCGGCAAAGCCGGCGCCGAATTCCACGCCCTTCACGGCGGGGATGCCGAAAACGAGGGCGGCGATGCGGTTTTCCATGCCGCCGAAGATGGGGTCCCCCAGTCCGGCGGGCAGCCCCAGCACGGCGCATTCCACGACGCCGCCCAGGGAATCTCCCGCGGCCCCGGCTTCCCGGATGGCGGCGAGCATGGCCCGGCCCCGCTCTTCGCTGACGGTGGGGAAGGCCTTCTCCGCCGTGGAAGCCGTCAGTTCCCCTTCGTCCATGACGCCGCCCACGGCGGCGATGCGGGAAATGACGCGGATGCCCTCCCCGGCCAGCAGCTGCAGGCAGATCCCCCCGGCGATGCAGAGGGGGGCGGTGAGCCGCCCGGAGAAGTGACCGCCCCCGGCGGCGTCCTGATGCCCGAAGTATTTCACCTGGGCGGTGTAGTCCGCGTGACCGGGCCGGGGCACGGTCCGCAGGGCTTCATAGTCCCCGGAGCGGGCGTCGGTATTGCGGATGACGGCGGCGATGGGGCTGCCCGTCACGACGCTTTCCCTGACGCCGCTGAGGAATTCCGGCCTGTCCGCCTCCCGCCGGGGGGTGGAAGCGTCGCTCCGCCCCGGCGCGCGCCGGTCCAGAAAGGCCTGCAGGGCCTCCATATCCAGCCGCAGCCCCGCCGGGATGCCCTCCAGGGTCATGCCGATGGCTTTTCCGTGGGATTCTCCGAAGATCGTGAGACGGATGTTCTCTCCGATCGTGCTGCTCATGTCGTCACCTCCAGGGCTTCCAGGTCCTCCCAGAAGCGGGGATAAGATTTTTTCACGCATTCCGCCCCCAGGACCGTCACCGCGCCTTCCGAAGCGGCGGCGGCAGCGGCGGCGGACATGGCGATGCGGTGGTCTCCGGCGGCGTCCGCGACGCCACCCGCCAGGGTTTTCACCCCGGTGATCCGCAGGCCGTCCTCCGTCTGGTCCGCGTCGGCGCCCAGAGCCCGGAGCATGGCCGCCGTGGTCTGCAGGCGGTCGGATTCCTTCAGCCGCAGCCGCTCTGCGTGGGCGATGGTCGTTTCTCCCGCCGCGGCGGCGGCCAGCACACTCAGCACCGGCACCAGGTCCGGGATCTGGGAAGCGTCAAGACCGATGCCCCGGAGCTTCCCCCGGCGCACGGTGACGCCCTCCGGCCCCTCCGCGAGCTCCGCGCCGAATTCCCGGAGGATGGAAAGCACCCGCCTGTCCCCCTGCCGGGAGGCGGTATCCAGCCCCCGCAGGGTGATCCCCGCCGGGCTCAGGGCCCCCATCACCAGGAAAAAAGCGGCGGCGGACCAGTCCCGTTCCACCGTCATTTCCGGCGGCGGCAGGGGCGTCTGCCCGCCGGGGATGCGATAGTCCCAGCCCTCTTTTTCCCAGCGGAGGCCGCTTTTTAGGAGCGCGTCCTCCGTCATGGCGATGTAGTCCGCCGATTCCACCTTTCCCGTCACCCGCAGGCGGCTTTCCCCCGGCAGCAGGGGCAGGGCCATCAGCAGCCCGGAGACATACTGGGAGGAGATATCCCCCGGGATCTCGTAGCTGCCGGGCCGGAGCTGCCCTTCGCAGAAAAGCAGAGGCCCCTCTTTACGGATCGTCATGCCCATGCCGCAGCAAAGCTCGTTCAGGGGCTCCAGGGGACGCTGCGGAAGCCGCCCCTCCATGCGGAAGACGCCGGACTGCCCCAGGGCCCCCAGGATCGGGAGCAGGAAGCGGAGGGTGGAGCCGCTTTCCCCGCAGGGAAGCACGGCCTCCTCCGTCGGAGCGGTCCGGGGAAGCACCCGAAGCCCCTCCGCGGTTTCTTCGATGTTCGCGCCGAGGGCGTTCAGGCAGCGGACGGTCGCGGCGATGTCGTCGGAAATGCCGTCGCAGCGGATCAGGGTCTCCCGCATGCCCAGGGCGGCGCAGATCAGCAGCCGGTGGGCCTGGGATTTGGAGGCGGGCACGGTGACGCTGCCGCTGCGCGCGCCCGGAAGCACGATCCGGTTCATGCCGCGCCTCCCCGTTTCAGCCATCCGAGGAGTTCCCCGGCGGGGACGGTTTCGATGCGGCAGCGGCCTACGGCCTCCGGCACCACCAGCCGGAGGGAATCCCCGGCGGCCTTCTTGTCGGCCCGGGCGGCCTCCGCCAGGGCCTCCGCAGGATAGGGCAGCTCCGTGGGCAGCCCGTAGGAGCGCAGCAGCGCAAGCAGGGCTTCCGGTGTTTCCGCCGGGCAGAATCCGGCTGCGGCGGCGCTCCGGGTCATGGCCGCCATGCCCATGGCCACCGCCAGCCCGTGGGGGAGCGTATAATCGCTGCATGCTTCGGCGGCGTGGCCGAAGCTGTGGCCGAAATTCAGCAGCATCCGCGCCCCGGTATCGTATTCGTCCGCCTGCACGAAGTCCCGCTTCATGGCGACGCAGGCGGCGATCACGTCCGCATAGCGCTCCCGCACCGGCGTCCGGGCCAGTTCCTCAAAAAGCGCAGGGCTGCCGATCATGGCATATTTGATGATCTCGGCGCAGCCGCAGCGGTAAGCTTCCTCCGTCAGCGTCCCCAGGCAGTCCGTGTCGCAGAGCACCAGCCAGGGCTGATAAAAGGCCCCCGCCTGGTTCTTGCCGCCCGCCAGGTCCACCGCCGTTTTCCCGCCCACGGAGGCGTCCACGGCGGCCAGCAGGGTGGTGGGCAGCTGCACGAAGGAAATGCCCCGCTGATAGGTGGCGGCGGCAAAGCCCGCCAGGTCCCCCACGACGCCGCCCCCCAGGGCGAGGATGAGGTCGCTGCGGGTAAAGCGAAGGCGGCAAAGGGTCTCCAGCAGGCGCCCGTAGGTGGCAAGGGTTTTCTCCTGCTCGCCCTGGGGGAAGACGAACTGCGCAGGGGTCAGGCCCGCAGCCCGCAGGCTGTCCATCAGCGTTTCCCCGTAGAGGGGAAAGACCCGGTCGTCGGAGACGACCATGGCCCGCGCAGGCCCCTTCAGGGCGGCGATGCGCTTCCCCGCTTCCGCCAGAAGGCCGGGGCCGATCACCACGTCGTAGCTGCGGGAAGCGTCGATGCGGATGGTCTTCATTTCCCGTCCACCGCTTCCTTCCGCTCCTTGCCCTCCTGCAGCAGCCGGATAAGGGCTTCCCGGTCTCCGCTCCGAAGGGCCTCCCGGTAGGCGTCCAGGTTCTCCGCCAGGATATCCAGCTCCCGCAGCAGGTTGTCCCGGTTGTCCAGGAACAGCTCCGCCCACATCTCCGGGTTCAGCCAGGCCACGCGGGTCATATCCCGGTAGCTGCCGGCGGAGAAGCCCTTGTGGCTCAGGGCCGTGGGGCTCTTGATATAGGCGGAGGACACCACATGGGCCAGCTGGGAGGTGAAGGCGATCATCTCGTCGTGCTTCTCCGCCGTGGTGACGGTGACGCTGCCGAAGCCGGCGGGCTGCAGCAGCTCCCGCGCCCGGCTCAGCAGGGCGATGTCGTCGTGGTCGGCGGGCACCAGCACCATGGGCGCGCCGTGAAAGAGGTTGGCGCGGGAATATTTGAAGCCGGAATACTGGGTGCCGGCCATGGGATGGCCCCCCAGATAAGTGAAGCCGTATTTTTCCGCCAGGGCGACGCCCTCGGCGAAGATGCCCCGCTTGGTGCCGCAGCAGTCGACGACCAGGGGGCCGGGGCCCAGCTTGTCTCCCATTTCCCGCAGCCAGGCGACGGCCGCGCCGGGATAGACGCACAGCAGGATCAGGTCGCAGCAGGCGGCGTTTTCGGCGGTGAGCTCTCCGGAGACCGCCCCGCAGAGGCGGGCAAAGGAAAACACCGTCCCGTCCGTGTCCCGCGCCAGGACCGTGTGCCCTTCGGCGGCGTATGCCCGCGCGAAGGAGCCGCCGATGAGGCCCAGCCCCAGGATACCCACCGTCATGCCAGCACCTCCCGCACCGCCTGGACTTTTTTGACCAGGGCGGCGTATTCCTCCGGCTTCAGGGACTGGGCCCCGTCGCAGAGGGCGTGGATGGGATCGTTGTGCACCTCGATCATGATGCCGTCGGCCCCGCTGGCCGCGGCCGCCAGGGCCATGGGGGGCACCATGCGGGCGATGCCGGTGGCGTGGCTGGGGTCCACGACGACCGGCAGGTGGCTCAGCTCATGGAGCATGGGCACCGCCGCCAGGTCCAGGGTGTTGCGCAGATAGTCGCTGTAGGTGCGGATGCCCCGCTCGCAGAGGATCACCTGCTCGTTGCCGCTGGCCATGATGTATTCCGCGCTCATGAGCAGCTCCTTGAGGGTGTTGGCAAGGCCCCGCTTCAGCAGCACCGGCTTGCCGAAGTGGCCCAGCTCCTTCAGCAGGTCGAAATTCTGCATGTTCCGGGCCCCCACCTGCAGCAGGTCCACGTCCTCGAACAGGGGCAGGGCGTCGGCGCTCATGATCTCCGTCACGATGGGCAGCCCCGTTTCCGCCCGGGCGATCTTCAGCAGCTCCAGCCCCTGGGCCTTCAGGCCCTGGAAATCATAGGGGGAGGTACGGGGCTTGAAGGCGCCGCCCCGGAGCATGTCCGCCCCGGCGGCCTTCACCGCCTTCGCGACGGTGACGATCTGCTCCTCCGTCTCCACGGAGCAGGGTCCGGCGATCATGCAGAAATGGCCGCCGCCCACCTTTACGCTGCCGATCTCCACCACGCTGTCGTCCGGGTGGAATTTCCGGTTGACGCACTTGAAGGTCTCCGACACCCGCTTGACGGATTCCACGATATCCAGGCTTTCCAGCAGGTCCATGTCCACCTTGCTGGTGTCTCCGATGAGGCCCAGCACCGTCTGGAATTCCCCCACGGAGACGTGGATGCCCAGGCCCATGCTCTTGAGCCAGTCCACCAGGCGGTCCTGCTTTTCCTTGTCCGCGTTCTTTTTCATGACGACGATCATTTGTTTTCCCTCCCATAACAAAAAACGTGCGGCACAGGCTCAATCTGTGCCGCACATCGGAATTGCAAGCTTGTCTTTCCGTCTGCATCACAAATCAGCCCTACCGTGTCGGGACGGTAAAGCTAAAATAATACCAATACGCAGAGCGGATCGTCATCGGTCGCTTCTCCTTCATTGAGATAGCGGCATTATAAAACCGCAAATGTTCTTTGTCAAGAGATAATTGTTAAATAAATCACGAAATCACGGGACTATAGGGACCCGGCCGCCGCATAAGCTGTGGGGAAGGGGGCATGGCTTCGTGAGGACAGAGGCGTTTCTGAAGTCCGTCGAAAACGAGCGGAAAATCACCGAAGAACGGGATGCGGAGTTCCTCGATCTGCTTCTCGGCGCCGTCCTGCTGGCCCTGCAGGAGGGCGGGATGCTGAACGAGACGCAGTATCGATATGCGGAAGAAAAGCGAAAGATCCGGCGCGGGAAAACGCCGTGAAAAAGGGAGGACCTTCCCCGCGCATGCGCCGGATGCGCGCTGCCGGGACATACCGACCCCAGGGAGGCAAGCAGCATGATCATGGTGGCAAGCTACTGCCGCGTTTCCACGGACAGGGAGGACCAGGCCAATTCCTTTGAAGCCCAGCAGCGGTATTTCCGGGAGTACATCGCCCGTCAGCCGGATTGGGAGCTTTACGCCGTTTACGCCGACGAGGGCATCACCGGCACGTCCACCCAAAAGCGGACGCAGTTCAACCAGATGATGGGCGACGCCCGCCGGGGGAAATTCCGCCTCCTTATTACAAAGGAGGTGAGCCGCTTTTCCCGGAACATCCTGGATACGATCGCCTGCACCCGGGAGCTGAAAAGCCTGGGCGTGGGGGTGATGTTCATGAACGACGGCATCAGCACCCTGGAGCCGGACGCGGAGCTGCGGCTCAGCATCATGGCCTCCATCGCCCAGGAGGAGAGCCGGAAGACCTCCTCCCGGGTGAAATGGGGGCAGACGCGGCAGATGGAGAAGGGCGTGGTTTTCGGGCGCAGCATGCTGGGCTATGACGTGAAGGACGGCGTCATGACCGTCGATCCCCGGGGGGCGGAGGTGGTGAAGCTGATCTTCCGCATGTACGGGCTGGAGAAAAAGGGGACGAGCGTGATCGCCCGCGAGCTGAGGGAGCGGGGGATACGCACCTATGCCGGGAATACCAGCTGGTCGGGCAGTCACATCGTCAAGATCCTCCGCAACGAGAAATACGCGGGGGACCTGGTGCAGAAAAAGACCTATACCCCGGATTACCTGACCCACGCCAGGAAATACAATCACGGGGAGGAACCCCTGGTGGAGATCAAAAACCACCATGAACCCATCGTCGACCGGGAACTGTGGAACGCCGTACAGGCGGAGCTCCGGCGGCGGAATCCCCGGGGCGAATCCTCCTCCGGCCATTCCAGCCGCTATGTCTTCTCCGGAAAGATCAGGTGCGGGGAATGCGGCGCGGGCTTCGTGTCCCGGATGAAAAAGCGGAAGGACGGCAGCGGCTACAGACGCTGGGGGTGCTGCCGCGCCGCCGTCGACGGCCGCAGGCATACGGACGCGCAGGGAAACGTCGTCGGCTGCGACGTGGGGCGGATGCTCCGGGACGAGCTGGCCCTGGATATCCTGAAACAGACCGTCGCCGCCCTGGACCTGGACCGGAAGCAGATCGAAGACCGCGTGACCGGCCTGGCGGCGGAGGCGATCCGGGCGGGGGAGCGGGAAAGCGCCGGCAGCGCCGCAGCGCTGGAGCATGCGCTGGAACAGCTCATGAAAAAGAAGGAGGACGTGCTGGACGCTTTCTTTTCCCGGAGCATCACGGAGGAGGAAATGCGGAGGATGAAGGAGCGGTACGACGGGGAGCTTTCCGCCCTGCGGAGGAGGCTGGCGGCGGCGCGGGAAAGGGAGCGGCTGGCCCGCGGCGAAGCGGGGCTCGCGGAGGACATACGGCGGCAGGTCCGAAGCGTCCTCGGCGGCGAAGCCGGCAGCGAGGTCTTTTACAGGAACCTCCTGGAGCAGATGGTCGTTTATCGGGACGGCAGGGTGGAGGTAACGCTCCGTCTGCTGCCCATGAAGTGGGTCTTTGCGCTGGAAATATAGCGGCAGCGCCGGGAACCGGCGGAGCCGGTGTGCAAATGCGCGCATTCGGTACCGATGTCCGTCAGCAGACCCTTCAGCTCCGGGTAAGGCATGGAGTAGCGCTGGCTGAGATAGCGCAGGGAAGCGCCCAGCTCGCCGTCCGGGCCGCCGTACTGGTCCAGGATGATCGCGGCCAGCCGGGGATTCACGTTTTTGATGTTGACGGGGAACTGCAGCTTCTTTTCATAAATGAACATCAGTCGTCCCTCCTTTCGCAGGCGTCGCAGCCGGGGGCGTATTCCCAGGGCCAGGGATCGCCGATCCAGTTATAGCCGCCCTCCCGGGTGACCTGCGTCTGCCGCAGGGGGCCGTAGCGGGAGATAAAGGTCTCCTTTCCCTGCTTCAGCAGGGAAGCGTATTCCGTGAAGTAGCGCAGGGCCTCCCGGTCCTCCGGGTGGGTGTCCAGATAAAGCCCCAGCTCCTGCACCACGAAATTCAGGCTCATCAGCTCCCCCAGGGGCGTTCCGCTCCACGCCGCCGGCGCGGTGTTCGCGACGTTCATCCAGGGCAGGTCCAGGCCGGGGAACAGGGTGCCCTTCGCCAGGGCGTCCTCCGGGCTGTACCGGCGGCAGCCCTGGGGCTGCATGGGAACATAAGCCGCAGCCAGGCGTCCGCAGGCGGGCAGGGGAGCCCCGTCCGTCCGGCAGCCGTCGCCGCGGTCCTTCATCATATCCATGTTTTCCTCCTTGAGGACCCGCTTCACCGGGTCCGTTGGGTTTGGGCCGCCGGACTTCCGGCGCCCGAAGCATCCTATGAGCGGAGGAAGCGTATTGTGTATATGACGGTTTTCCCCCTGCGGAGACCCGAATAATTGTAGAGACTTACAAACGAGGTTTTGTTGACAAGGTTTCCCCGAATCGGTATAATACGGAGGAATAAATGTGACCCGATGGGTTATTTTTTAAGGAGGTACCTGGTAACATGCTCGATCCGACCGTATACAAAGACTGGCAAATTGCTGAGGAAGCTGAAAAGACGCTCCCCAGCGTGGAAGAGTTCCGCAAGAAGATGGGGCTGCTTCCCGACGAGATCATCCCCTACGGCAAGACCCCGAAGCTGGACTTCATCAAGATCATGGAGCGCCTGAAGGACAAGCCCAACGGCAAGTTCATCGAAGTCACCGCCATCACCCCCACTCCTCTGGGCGAGGGCAAGTCCACCACCAGCCTCGGTCTGATCGAAGGCCTCGGCAAGCTGGGCAAGAATGTCGGCGGCTGCCTGCGTCAGCCCTCCGGCGGCCCCACCTTCAACGTGAAGGGCACCGCGGCCGGCGGCGGCAATGCGCTGCTCATGCCCATGACCGAGTTCTCCCTGGGCCTCACCGGCGACATCAACGACATCATGAACGCCCATAACCTGGCCATGGTGGCGCTGAACGCCCGCATGCAGCACGAGCGCAACTACTCCGACGAAGGCCTTGCCAAGCGCGGCCTGAAGCGGCTGGATATCGACCCCGAGCGCGTGGAGATGGGCTGGGTCATCGACTTCTGCGCCCAGTGCCTCCGCAACATCAAGATCGGCCTCGGCGAAGGCAAGTCCAACGGCTTCCCCATGGACTCCAAGTTCG
>JAEETX010000056.1 GCA_016286665.1 Oscillospiraceae bacterium | reverse complement strand
CAGCAAGAAGTTCGATAAGTAAGCACGAAAAACTGCGGCGGGGGCAGCGCAGTCTGCCCCCGCCGGCTTCCCCCACGGGGAACGGCATACGGAGAGGTACCCAAGTGGTCGAAGGGTCCGCACTCGAAATGCGGTAGCCGGCGAATAACCGGGCAAGGGTTCGAATCCCTTCCTCTCCGCCACGATTTGTCCGAAAACCAGCTTCATAAGCAGGCTTTCGGACATTTTTCTGAGTTACGGTTTCCTCCAGCCAGACTGCATCGCGTTCCCGGGGACGGAGGGAGGAGCCGCCGGACGGAGAAAGGAGAAAGACATGCCCTATATGCGCGTAAGCCTGTCAAAGAAGCTGACGGAGGAGCAGCGGCAGGCCCTGTATGAGAAGCTCGGGGAAGCCCTGCGGCACATCCCCGGCAAGGAGCCCTTCATGCTGATGGCCGAGATCGAGGACGGACGGCAGTTCTACGCTTTCGGGAAGCGGCAGGAGAACTTCGCCTTTGTGGACGCTCGCTATTTCAGCCGCGTGGAGTATCACGCGAAGCGGGATTTCGCGGTGGCCGTGATGAAGGCCATTGAGGAGGTGGCGGGCACGAAAAGCGAGTGCATCTCCATGAACATCTTCGAGCTTTCCACCTGGGCCGGCTTCGGCGACCTGAACGACGAATTCTACAAGGAACCGGGCGCCGACGGAAAATGAACAGCGGCAGCAGTTTGGGGAGGGCCATGCCCTCCCCATTTTCATTTTGCCGCCGTTTCGCAGTAGATGCAGCGGTAGACCCGTTTTTCCCGGTCCGTGAGCTTGAAAATCTGCTTCAGCTCCTGCTCCGTAGAGGTGATGCAGCGGGGATTGTAGCAGCGGATGACCCCTACCAGCCGGTCCGGCATCTCCACGGCCTGCTTGCTCACCAGCTGCCCGTCCCGGATGATGTTCAGGGTCGCGCCGGGGTCCACATAGCCGATGACCTGGAAATCCACGGGGATGTCCGCGTCGATCTTGATGATGTCCTTCTTCCCCATTTTCCGGCTCACCACGTTTTTGATGATGGCGACGGACACATCCAGGCTGTCCAGCCCCAGGAGCTGATAGAGCCGCATGCCGTTTCCGGCGGTGATGTGGTCGATGACCACGCCGTTTTGGATGGAATCGATGTTCATATGGTCCCCGCCTCCTTGAGCAGCATCAGAATCAAGGCCATGCGCATGTATTTTCCGTTGAGCACCTGCTTGAAATAGCAGGCGCGGGGGTCGGCGTCGATGGCTACGCTGATCTCATTGACCCTGGGCAGGGGGTGGAGGATGGACATATCCGCCTTTGCGCGGCGCAGCTTGTCCGGGGTGAGGATGTAGCTGTCCTTCAGGCGGAGATAATCCTCCTCATTGAAGAAGCGCTCCCGCTGTACGCGGGTCATATACAGGATATCCAGCTCGGGGATGGCGTCCTCCAGGGAGGTGGTCTGCTGATAGGGGATGCCCTGCTTTTTCAGCACGTCCCGCTTCACATAGCTGGGCACCTTCAGCTCCTCCGGGGAAATGAGCACGAAGCGCACATCTCGATAGCGGCTGAGGGCGTTGATGAGGGAGTGGACGGTGCGCCCGAATTTCAGGTCGCCGCAGAGGCCCACGGTGAGGCCCTCAAAGCTCCCCTTCTCCCGCCGGATGGTCAGCAGGTCCGCCAGGGTCTGGGTGGGATGACAGTGGCCCCCGTCCCCGGCGTTGATGACCGGTACATCCGCGTTTTCCGCCGCCACCAGGGCCGCCCCCTCCTTGGGGTGGCGGATGGCGATGATATCCGCGTAGCAGGAGACCACCTTGGCCGTGTCCGCCACGCTCTCCCCCTTGGCTGCGGAGGAGGAAGCCGCGGAGGACATGGAGATCACATGGCCCCCCAGCTCGTACATGGCGGCTTCGAAGCTCATGCGGGTGCGGGTGGAGGGCTCGAAGAACAGGGTCGCCAGCTTTTTCCGACGGCAGGCGTCGGCATAGTCGTCGGGCCTGGCGACGATGTCCAGGGCTGTGGCCATAAGGCTTTCCAGTTCCTCCGTGCTCAGGTCCAGAATGTCGATGACGCTTCTCATGCTTTCGCTCCGTTGACGGCCAGGTAGGCCCTGATCCGATCGATATTCTCCCGGTTCCCCTCGTCTCCGGAGAGGTATTCCAGGATATCGTAAACGTCCGCGATGCTGTAGACCGGGAAGCCGAACTCCCCTTCCACCTCCTGCACGGCGGACTTCTCCCCCTGTCCCTTTTCCTTCCGGTCCACCATGACAAAGGCGGCGGCCACCTTCACCCCCTCCAGAGGGGCCAGGAGGGTCATGGTCTCCCGGATGGCGGTGCCGGCGGTGATCACATCCTCGATGATGACCACCTCCTGGCCTGCTTTCGGCACATAGCCCACCAGGGTGCCGCCCTCTCCGTGGTCCTTGGCCTCCTTGCGGTTGAAGAAGAAGGGCAGATCCAGCCCCTCCTTCGCCAAGGCCGCGGCGGCGGAGACCGCCAGGGGGATGCCCTTATAGGCGGGCCCGAAAAGGACGCTTGGCTTCTTCCCCAGCTTTTCCAGATAGGCTTTTGCATAGAATTCGCCCAGGCGGGCGATCTGCGCGCCGGTCTTGATCTCCCCGGCGTTGATGAAATAGGGGATCTTCCGGCCGCTCTTGGCGGTGAAATCGCCGAATTTCAGCACCCCCGCCCCTTCCAGAAAGGCGATGAAATCATGCTTATACTGTTCCATATTTTCCTCCGTCAGTCCACGAATTCCCGCAGGCTGCGCCCATAGGCTTCCGCCGGGTCCGCCGCCGCGGTGATGGGCCTGCCCATGACGATGTAGTCCGAGCCGATGCTTTTCGCTTCCGCAGGGGTCATGACCCGCTTCTGGTCTCCTTTGTCTCCCTCGGCAAAGCGGACGCCGGGGGTGACGGTGAGGAAGCCCTGTCCGCAGGAAGCATGGACCGCCGCCGCCTCCAGGGGCGAGCAGACCACCCCGTCCAGCCCGGCGTCTCTGGCATTCCGGGCATACTGCATCACCGTTTCCGGCATGCTGCGGCTGATCAGCAGTTCCTTCTGCATGGTCTCCTCGTCGGTGGAGGTGAGCTGGGTGACGGCGATGAGCAGGGGCCGGCTGCCGTCGGGCCTCGTCAGGCCTTCCAGCGCCGCGGCCATCATGGCCTTCGTCCCGGCGGCGTGGACGTTCACGATGTCCGCCCCCAGACGGGAGAGCACCGCCATGGCTTTTTTCACCGTGTTGGGGATGTCATGGAGCTTCAGGTCCAGAAAGACCTTGTGGCCCCGCTCCTTGAGGGCCCGGACGATCTGCGGACCTTCGGCATAGTACAGCTCCATGCCGATCTTCACGAAGGGCCGGGCCTCCCCCAGCTTTTCCAAAAAGGCCAGGGTCTCCCCCGCCGAGGGGAAATCACAGGCCACGATCACGTCTTTTCCCATTTAATGTCCTCCTCCGATGATCTCCGAGAGCCGGTCGATCCCAAGTCTGTCCATCTCCGCCGGAAGCTCGTCGATGATCCGTTTGCAGGCGAAGGGGTCCGTCAGATTGGCGGCCCCGATCTCCACCGCCGTCGCCCCCGCCAGCATCATTTCGATGACGTCGGAAGCGCTGGAGACGCCCCCCATGCCCACCACGGGGATACTCACCGCCTTCGACACCTGATACACCATGCGCAGGGCCACGGGGAACACCGCCGGGCCGCTGAGCCCGCCCATGACGTTGGCCAGGATGGGCTTTCGCGTCCGCAGGTCCAGGCGCATGCCCAGGAGGGTGTTGATGAGGCTCAGGCCGTCCGCCCCCGCTTCCTCGCAGGCGACCGCTACGGCGGCGATATCCGTCACATTGGGGGTGAGCTTGAGGATGACGGGCTTTTTCGTCACGGCCTTCACGGCCCGCACCACCGACGCGGCGGCCTGGGGGTCGGTACCGAAGCTCATGCCGCCGCCGTGAACATTGGGGCAGGAGACGTTCACCTCCAGCCAGCCCACCTGCTCCTCCTGATCCAGCAGCTCGCAGGTCTTTGCGTATTCCTCCGCGCTGAAGCCGCTGACGTTGGCCATCACCGGCTTGTGAAAGACTTTTTTCAGCTTCGGCAGTTCTTCCGAAATGACCTTCTCCACGCCGGGATTCTGCAGGCCCACGCTGTTCAGCATCCCCGCGGGGGTTTCCGCGATGCGGGGCGTGGGGTTGCCGAAGCGGGGCAGCAGGGTCGTGCCCTTGAAGGAGAAGGTGCCCAGGCAGTTGATGTCATACAGCTCCGCGAATTCATAGCCGTAGCCGAAGGCGCCGGAGGCGGGGATCACCGGGTTATCCAGGGTGACGCCGCAGAGGTCCACGCTCAGTCTTCCCACAGGATCTCCTCCTTCCGCAGCACCGGTCCTTCCCGGCAGATGCGCTTATAGCCCGTGATCGTTTTGCAGCTGCAGCCCATGCAGGCGCCGAAGCCGCAGCCCATGCGCTTCTCGAAGCTGAGCTGGCCGGAGCCCTTCGCCGTCCGGTACACGGCCCGCAGCATGGGCTCGGGACCGCAGCAGTAGTAATAGCTGTAGGTTTCCGGCAGGGCGTCCGTCACGAAGCCGCGGACGCCATAGCTGCCGTCCGCCGTGGCAACGGTGACCGCGCAGCCCAGGGCGCGGAATTCCTCCTCATAGAAAACCTCCGAAGCCCTGTTGAAGCCCAGCACCGCCTGCACCGGCTTCCCCAGCGCCAGCAGCCGCTTTGCCAGGAGGTACATGGGGGGCACCCCCACGCCGCCGCCGATGAGCAGGGGCGCTTCCCCCGCGTCCGTCAGGTCGTAGCCGTTGCCCAGGCCCGTGAGGGCGCGGAGCTTTTCCCCCGGCAGCATGGCGGCCATTTGCGCCGTGCCCCGCCCCACCACCTTATAGATGATGGTGACGCTGTCTTCCCCCAGGTCGCAGACGGAAATGGGGCGGCGGAGGAACTGTCCCTCCAGCTTCAGGTTCAAAAACTGGCCGGGGGCGGTGAAGGCGCGCACATCCCCCCGCAGCGCCATGTGGTAAACCTCTTTCGTCAGCGGCCGATTCTCCGCGACGGTCAGAATGCAGTCTTTCATGTCCGGCCCTTACGCGTCGATGGTGGAGATGGTGAGGGTGGTTTCCTCCAGCACGTCCAGGAGGACCCGCACCGTGTCCAGAGCGGTGAAGATGGTGACGTTGTTCTCCGTCGCCAGCTGCCGGATCTTCACCCCGTCGCTGGTCTCGGAGAGGGAGCTGGGGTCCCTGGTGTTGATGACATAGGCGATGTGGCCCTGGCGGATGGCGTCGGGGATCTCCTCGCTGCCGTCGCTGATCTTCTGCAGCACGTGGGTGCGGATGCCGTTGAGCTTGAGGTAGCGGGCGGTGCCCTCCGTGGCCTGGATGTTGAAGCCCAGGTTGTAGAAGCGGCGGATGAGGGGCAGGGCCTCCGCCTTGTCCTTGTCGGCGATGGTGGCGAGAACGGTGCCGTAGTTCTGCAGGTGCATGCCCGCCGCCTGCAGGGCCTTGTAGAGGGCGCGGTTCATTTTATCGTCGTAGCCGATGGCCTCGCCCGTGGACTTCATCTCCGGGGAGAGGTAGGCGTCCAGTCCCTTGATCTTGTTGAAGGAGAAGACGGGCACCTTCACATAGCAGCGCTTCTTTTCCTCCGGATAGAGGCAGAAGATGCCCTGCTCCTTGAGACTCTTGCCCAGGATGACCTCCGTGGCGATATCCGCCAGGGAGTAGCCGGTGGATTTGGAGAGGAAGGGCACGGTGCGGGAGGAACGGGGATTCACCTCGATGATGTAGACCCGGTCCTCCGAATCCACGATGAACTGGATGTTGTAGAGGCCGACGATGCCGATGCCCTTGCCCAGCTTCTTGGCATACTGGAGGATGACGCCCTTCACCTTGTCGGAGATGGAGAAGGTGGGATAGACGCTGATGGAATCGCCGGAGTGGATGCCGGTGCGCTCCACCAGCTCCATGATGCCGGGCACGAAGACGTCGACGCCGTCGCAGATGGCGTCCACCTCCACCTCCTTGCCCTGGATATACTTGTCCACCAGCACGGGCTTGTCCGCGTCGATCTCCACGGCGGTCTTGAGATAGTGCCGCAGCTGCTCCTCGTTGGCGACGATCTGCATCGCCCGGCCGCCCAGCACGAAGGAAGGACGCACCAGCACGGGATAGCCGATCTCCGCGGCGGCGGCCACCCCGTCCTCGATATGGGTGACGGCCTTTCCGGGGGGCTGGGGGATATCCAGCTCCAGAAGGATCTTTTCAAAGGAATCCCGGTTCTCCGCCCGCTCGATGGCCGCGCAGTCCGTGCCGATGATCTTCACGCCCCGGTCCATGAGGGGCTGGGCCAGGTTGATGGCCGTCTGGCCGCCCAGGGAGGCGATGACCCCCTCGGCCCCCTCGAAATCCAGGATGGCCATGACGTCCTCCGGAGTCAGGGGCTCGAAATAGAGCTTGTCGGCGGTGGTGTAGTCCGTGGAGACGGTCTCGGGGTTATTGTTGATGATGATGGATTCATAGCCCGCCCGGCGGATGGTCTGCACGGCGTGGACGGTGGAATAGTCGAATTCCACCCCCTGGCCGATGCGGATGGGCCCTGCCCCCAGCACCACGATCTTCTTTTTGTCCGTGTGCCGGGATTCGTTTTTGATCTTATCGTCCAACAGGTGGAGATAGGTGGAATACAGATAGGCGATATACTTGCCGGTGTGGAGGGTGTCCACCATGCGGAAGACGGGGGTGATGCCCAGCTCCCTGCGCCGACGGTAGATTTCCAGCTCCCCGCAGTTCCAGAGGCGGGCGATGGTCTTGTCGGCAAAGCCCATGGTCTTGGCCGCCAGCAGGGCCCGCTCGTCGCCGGGCTTATTCCGCAGGGTCGCCTCCATCTCCACGATGCTTTTGAGGCACTCCAGGAACAGCTCGGTGATCATGGTGCGTTCATGGAGCTCCGCAACGCCGACGCCCCGGCGCAGCAGCTCCGTCACGGCGTAGACGGTGTCGTCCCGGAAGTCCTTCAAATAGTCCAGCAGGGCTTCCTCCGTCCAATCGTCGAACTTCGCCAGGTGCACGTGGCAGACGCCGGTCTCCAGGCTGCGGACGGATTTCAGGAAGCACTCCGCCAGGGTGGAGCCGATGCCCATGACCTCCCCCGTGGCCTTCATCTGGGTGCCCAGCACATTGGGGGCGGTGGTGAATTTATCGAAGGGGAAGCGGGGGAATTTGGCGACGATATAATCCAGGCTGGGCTCGATGGCCGCGGTGCCCCCCGCCACGGGGATCTCCTCCAGGGTCATGCCCATGGCGATCTTGGCGGTGACCCGGGCGATGGGATAACCGCTGGCCTTGGAGGCCAGGGCGCTGGAGCGGGAGACGCGGGGATTGACCTCGATGAGGAAGTATTCGCTGGAGGTGGGATTCAGGGCAAACTGGACGTTGCAGCCGCCCTCGATCTTCAGGGCGCGGATGATCTTGATGGCGCTGTCGTTCAGCATCTTCAGGTCGTGTTCATTGAGGGAAAGGATGGGGGCCACCACGATGCTGTCGCCGGTGTGGACGCCCACGGGGTCCACGTTCTCCATGCCGCAGATGGTGATGGCGTGGTCCGTGGAATCCCGCATGACCTCGAATTCGATCTCCTTATAGCCCCGGACGCTCTTTTCGATGAGCACCTCGTGCACGGGGCTCAGGCGGAAGGCGTTGACCCCCAGCTCCTCCAGCTCCTGCTCGTTGTAGGCAAAGCCGCCGCCGGTGCCCCCCAGGGTGAAGGCGGGGCGCAGCACCACCGGGTAGCCGATGCGCTTGGCCGCCTCCCTGGCTTCTTCCAGGGAATAGGTGATCTCCGAGGGGATCACCGGCTCGCCGATCGACTGGCACAGCTCCTTGAACAGCTCCCGGTCCTCCGCTTTCTCAATGCTCTCGCTGGAGGTGCCCAGCAGCTGCACCCGGCACTCCTTCAAAACGCCCTTCTTTTCCAGCTGCATGGCCAGGTTCAGTCCCGTCTGGCCGCCGATGCCGGGGACGATGGCATCTGGCCGCTCGTAGCGCAGGATCTTGGCGATGTATTCCAGGGTCAGGGGCTCCATATAGACCTTGTCGGCGATGGTGGTGTCCGTCATGATGGTGGCGGGGTTGGAGTTCACCAGGATGACCTCATACCCCTCCTCCTTCAGGGCCAGACAGGCCTGGGTGCCCGCATAGTCGAATTCCGCGGCCTGGCCGATGACGATGGGGCCGGAGCCGATGATAAGGACTTTTTTGATATCCGTTCGCTTTGCCATTGTATTTCCTCCCGATTGATTCAGGTATTCTCTGGTTTCCGATAGGCGGTCTTCCCCGCCGCCAGGGTCAGCAGGCAGCGGCCGAAGAGCCTTTCCCCCTCGAAGGGGGTGGCCTTTCCCATGGAAAGGAACTCTGCCGGGTCCACGGTGAATGCTGTCTCCAGGTCCCAGACGGTGCAGTCCCCCTCCAGCGGGATGCCGAAGCGCTGCCGGGGGTTTGCCGTCAGGGCGTCCAGCAGCTTCTCCAGGGGAAGGACGCCGGGGCGCACCAGCTTCGTGTACAGCAGGGGGAAGGCAGTTTCCAGCCCCACGATGCCGAAGGGGCTTTTTTCCAGGCCCCGGGCCTTTTCCTCCGCGCTGTGGGGGGCGTGGTCCGTGGCGATCATGTCCACGGTGCCGTCCAGCAGCCCTTCCAGCAGGGCTTCCCGGTCCGCTTCGCTGCGCAGGGGCGGGTTCATCTTGAAGCGCCCCTCCTCCCGCAGATCGTCGTCCGTCAGCAGCAGATAGTGGGGGGCGGTCTCGCTTGTCACGTCCACGCCTTCCTTCTTCGCCGCCCGGATGAGGGCCACGCTCTCCCTGGCAGAGACATGGCAGACGTGGTAGGCGCAGCCGGTCTCCTTCGCCAGACGCAGGTCCCGCGCGATGGGGCCCCACTCGCTCTCGGCAGAGATGCCCCGGTGGCCGTGGGCCCTGGCATAGGCCCCGTCGTGGATGTAGCCGCCCCGGAGCAGGCTTTCATCCTCGCAGTGGGCGGCCAGCACCTTCCCCAGGCGTCGGCATTCCTCCATGGCGGCGCGCATCATGCTCTCGGACTGGACGCCCTTCCCATCGTCGGAAAAGGCGACGGCCGCCGAAGCCATCCCCGCCAGGTCCGCCAGATTTTCCCCCTTCTCCCCCACCGTCAGCGCTCCGTAGGGATAGACGCGGACGGCGGCGTCCCGCCGGATGATCTCCAGTTCCTCCGCCAGATGGGCGGGAGAATCGGGCACCGGGGAGAGATTGGGCATGGCGCATACGGCGCTGTAGCCCCCCCGCGCGGCGGCCAGGCTGCCGGTGCGGATGGTCTCCTTATAAGAAAAACCCGGCTCGCGGAAATGCACATGCACATCGCAGAAGCCGGGAAAAACGGTGAAGAAGCCGGTGTCGGGCAGAAGGGAAAGCTCGAAACGGGGAGAAAAAGCGGCCATCCCGCTGGGCTTGACCACGGTGATCTCCCGCGCTTTCCTCTCCATATCGGATGTCCCCTTCCATGAAAAAATCAATTTTTGAGATAATACCACCGCCCAGGGGCCTTGTCAATAATTTCCCACGCCCGGCGGCGGTTTTTTTGCCGGAAAAGGGGCAGGCTACGTCAGCGCCGGGCTGCATTAGCACTCTCATACCAAGAGTGCTAATATTTACAATTTCTTCATGCTTCGTTCACGAAAAGGGCAAAAACCGGGGCTATGATGAAGCCGTCAAAAGGAAAGAACGAGCCCCCACGGGGGCGGGGCATCCGGCTCCCCGCTGTCCGGCCGGACGCCCGGAACCATGGACAGAGAAAATAGATCCATCATGAATCATGGGAGGTAATTACTATGTTCGGTCTTGTTCCTTATCGTAAAATCAGCACCCCTGCAAGCAGCAGCATTTTCAGGGAAATGGAAGAACTGGAGCGCCGCTTCTTCGGCGATTCCTTCTCCAGCCTTTTCAAATCCGAGGGCATGAGCGGCTTCCGCACCGACATCTCCGACAAGGGAGACAGCTACCTGCTGGAGGCGGACCTGCCCGGCTTTGACAAGGACAGCATCCACATCGACCTCAGCGACGACACCCTGACCATCAGCGCCGAGCGCCACTCCGAGCACGAGGACGAGGACAAGAAGGCCGGCTACGTCTGCTGCGAGCGCTCCTACGGCCAGTATCAGCGGAGCTTCGACGTGTCCGGCATCGACAAGGACGGCATCAAAGCCAAATATACCGACGGCGTCCTGAGCCTGACGCTGCCCAAGGTGCCGGAGGTGCAGCCCGCCGTGAAGCGGCTGGCCATCGAATGATCCTAAGCGCGGGCAGGCTCGCGTTGCGGAGCTTGCGCGCCGCGCCTGGGGCGCGAACTCTGCGAGGCTTTTTGCAGCGGGAGGCGGGGGCTTGTCCCTCGCCTCTTTTGTTACACAAGCGTCATTTGACTTTCCCCGGCGGGGCTGCTATGCTGGAATCCCAAAAGGAAAGGAGCGAAGCTATGGAAAAGTTTATCCCCTACGAGAAGCTCTCCAAGAAAAAGCAGCGGGAGCTGGATCGGAAAAAGCGCGGCAGCTGGGGCGGCCTGAACCCCGTGACCCGAAAGGCGCCCAACCCCAGGGCCTATGACCGTCGAAAGGCGCAGAGCTGGAAGAAGGAATCCGGCCCTGCGCCTTTTGATTTGTTTTTTTCGCTCCCCTCTGGCTTCAGGACAGCGCGCCCGTTTTGTTGAGGATCACGCAGACGATCACCAGGATGATCAGGATGACGATCGCCGCCGGCCCGGAAATGGGGATGCCGCACAGTCGGGCCTGAGGCCAGGCGCTCATCCGGAAATTCCGCCGCACGGCGCGGCGGACGGCATTCCTGCCCGGGGCGACAGGCGGGATGAAATTCTGCCCGCCGAACTGCCCGTAGGGGGACTGCGCCGGGGGCGGAGCCGGCTGCTGCCAGCCCTGCTGCACGTTCTGCTGCTGGATGGGCTGCTGATAGCTCTGATCGTAGGGCTGCTGCGTTGGCTGCTGTGCCGTTTGCTGCTGCCAGGCCTGCTGGCTTCCGCCCTGGACCTGGGTCTGCGTGCCGCAGCTGGCGCAGAAGCGGGCGTCGTCGGCCAGGGGCGCGCCGCAGTTTTTACAGTACATGGTCATCTCTCCTTTCCGATCTCTCTAAGTCAAAGCCGTTTGCCGCAGTTGGGGCAGAACGCGCCGCCGGACAGGCGGACGCCGCAGCTGGGGCAGAAATTGGCCGCTGACGGCTGCCGGTCAAGCGGGACTTCGGGCTGCTGCCGGATCGGCTGCGCCGTCGGGCCGGCGGCCTGCCGGAAGGCGGAACCGCCGTGGAACGCTTCAGCCGCCCCGTTCAGGGCGGCGATCATATCCTGGGCGAGGGCATACTGCTCCAGATAGCTCTCAAAGGCTCTCCGGTTCACCCCCGAAAAGAAAGCGGAAACGCCGGTCTTCATCCCCCGCTGGCCGAGATAGACCTGCCGGATCTCCTCATCCTTGATCCGGTGGGTCGAGGAGACCGTGATCCCGCTGTAGTCATAAGAGAAGCTTCGGATAAAGGGGTGGTCCGTCTGGACCCGCAGGAAAAACTGATAGACATACCTGCTGCGCTCATTCTCGTCCCCCTTGACGTAATTCTCCCGGACATAGAATTCGCAGCTGCGCAGACCGGAGAGGGAAAAGAGGTCGGGGTTTTCCTCCCGCAGCTCCTCCTCCCGCGCAAGGGCGAATTTCCCCATCTGCATGTCGATATACACCTTGCCCTCCCCGCCCACGGCGACGGTGGGCCGGAAGCCGTCCAGCTCGGCAAGGTTTCGTTCCCGATATTCCAGCTGGGCCGCGATGTCGGCTGCCTTATCCCCCTTCGTCAAATAGTAGAAGGGAGAGAGGCGCAAACGGCATTCCCTGCAGATGTTGCCGTCCACCAGCTTACGGTTGCTCAGCACGCCGCTCTGTTTCCCGCAGAACGAGCACTCTTTCCCGGAAAAAAGCCCCATCCCGATCCTCCTTCGCGCCGCGCGTCGCAGACGCGCATTTTTCTTTTATTGTATCAAAACTCCCCCTCCATAGCAAGTGCCGTCTTTCCCTGGCCGGCTGCCGGGCGCGGCGGCGCAGCGGGAAGGAAATTCTCTGTTTCAGAGATTTCCTGGCTGTTTTCGTTTTTGACTCTACGATGCGTTTCAATTATACTCAAAGTGCAAAGCCGGTTTTGCCCATCTTTTGAAGGAGGCGCCCTTATGGACAAGGCGAGATTTCTGCAAAACCTGACGAAAGAGCGAAAGAAACGCTCCCTCACCCAGAAGGAGCTGGCGGAGGCCGTTGGCATTTCGGACAAGACCTATTCCAAGTGGGAGACCGGGGAAAACGAGCCGGACGTGGAGACCCTCTGCCGCCTGGCGGCCTTTTACGGGGTGAGCCCGGCGGTGTTTTTTCGAAGCGAGGGGGACGAAAGCGAGCTGGCGGGCATGGGCGCGGCGGAGGCGGCGCAAACGTGCTGGCGGCGGATGATCGACCTGCTCATGGGCCTGAGGAGCTGCGCCTATCCCCCGCCGGACGCGGAAACGGAGCTGCCGCCCCCGGAGATGCCGAAGGAGCTGCGGATGCCGGGCTCGGAACGAAACTACTGGCACCTTGGCTACCGGGACCTGCTGGCTCTCACCGCTGCAGGGCCGGACCTGAACCTCACCATGCTGATGCTGCCCCACGAGGAACGCTACCGCTGGCTGACGACGGCGGGGGACGGGCTGGAGGAGCTTTTCCGCTTCCTTGGGCTGCCGGGGGCCGCGAAATGCCTCTATGCCATCCTGACGGAGAAGGAGGGCAGCCTGTTCACGGCGGAATACCTGGCCGGAAAAGCGGGGGTGACGGAAGCGGAGGCCGAAGAAGTCCTGAAAGCAGCGGAGCATTGGCTGATCGTCATCGAATCCCCATATTACCGCGAGGAAACGCCGGGAAGCCTCTGGTCCGGCGGTTTGCCGGTGCCGCTGCTGGGGCTCCTTTCCCTGGCGCGCATCCTCATTTCCGCAGACCCCCAATGGGGACCGCGGGGCGTGATGGCCTCCGGCCACGCGCATGAACACCTTCCACCTCTGATGGAAGGAGGAACGGTATGAAGCTGGGTGAGAACCTTCGCGCTGCCCGCGCTTCGGCGGGCCTCAGCCAGGAGGCCCTGGGGGAAAAGCTGGGGGTGGTGTCCCAGACCGTGAGCAAATGGGAGCGGGGGGAGAGCGCCCCGGACGCTATGCTGCTGCCGACCCTGGCTGACGCCCTGGGGGTAAGCCTGGACGCCCTCTTTGGCCGGACGCCCACCGACGGGGAGATGGAGGAAGCCCTCATTTCCTGGCTCCGGCCCAAGTCGGAGGAGGAGCGCACCGAGGCGATGCTCCGCCTCAACCGGCGGCAGCTGGAGCTGAGCATCGGGATGGTAGATGAGGAAATATCCGTCGGCCGGGGGACGCCGGAGCATGTGCGCTACGCCCGGCTCGGGCAAAATGACCTCTCCTTCTACCGCAATCATCCGAGCAGTCCCGCCTCCTTCATCTTCCGGGAGCCGGAGACGGGCTGGGAAGCCTCATTTGAGGATCCGGAGAGATACCGGACCCTGTGGGAGGCTCTGGGAGACGGAGAGACCCTGCAGGCGGCGAAAAAGATCCTCTCCATGCCCTGCAACGGGATCGTGGCGCGGGATGCGCTGGAAAGGATGCTGGGGCTGGAGAATCCGGAAAAGAGCATTCCCCTGCTGACCCGCCTGAACCTTCTGTATTTCGAGACCCGCACGGTGGACGGAAGGGAAACGGAAATCTGCTTCCTTACTCCCGACCCCGCCCTGCTGGCGCTCCTGACGGTGGCAAAGCTGTTCTTCGATCCGAACCGGGAGCAGGAGATGGTCGTTACCGGAGGAGACTGGAATTTCCGCCCGCCGCTGTATCGATCGGAGCCGCCCGAAGATCCGAGGGACTGGTACCTGGTCGCTGACCTTCTGTAAAGGCAACACATCCCCGCCGCGCGGTGCAGGTGCAAATATCCCGGGAACACCGCAGGGGCGCACCCGGGATACTTCTTAACATGATGTCAACCGATTATCTCTTCAAACCTTTTGCGGAAGGACGGGGATGCCAGGTCCCCGAGCTCCTCCAGGGTGCTGCGCAGCCCCTCCACCGCCGTCGGTCCCGAATTATCATAAAAATAGACGTTTTCCGGGGCATGCTCCGTGAAGAGCATGTTCTCCAAGGTATAGACCGGGTCGCCGTCGAAGGCCCTGGCCATGCTGACCGCCCTTCGCAGGTCCTCCTCCGCTTGTTCCGGCTGCCCGTCCCGATCCCGGAGGATCGCCTGCAGCAGGCAGAGCAGGCTGATGATCTTATCCAGAAAGGAGCGCCGAGTCGGGTCTTCCTTCGACCGCGTGAGATGGTCGATGGACCATTCCGCTGCCCGGATGCCCCGGGCGGTATCCCCCGTTTCCATGTAATAGAGGATAATCCCCCACATAGCGGTGGAGATATCGCCGAGGTGGCTGACAAAGGCTCTTTGCGCGTATTCGATCCCTTCCTCCGGCTTCTTCAGGCGTTGGATCAGCACCAGGCCGATATTCGCGTTGTTGTTCCCGCTGAGGTTGTTTTTCTTGTATTCCTCCACGGCCTTCTTATAGTCCTTCAGTTCGGAGTAGCACCCCGCGATCTCATTCCGCAGGAAGACCTCGTTCAGCTCCGGGTCCCGGTTCTGGGAAAGCAGCTCCATGGCGTGGCGATACAGCTCCAGGGCCCGCCGGATATAGCTTTTGTCCCGGTGCAGGGTGCCGTAGCTCTTGCAGACGGACGCGGCGCCTGCCACAGTTCGGAAATGATTGGGGAATTTGCGAAGGGCATTTTCAAATTCACCCTCCAGTTCCGCAAAGGACACGGTGTTCACCAGCGCCTCGATCCGGTCCGCCTCCCCGTCGGCGTCGACGCCGCGCATGGTGAAGCCGATCAGCGCATCCACCGAGACATGGAACAGTTCGGCAAGGTCCATGATATATCCAAGGTCCGGCTCAGATCCGCCTCTCTCCCATTTGGAAACCGTTCCCAAGGTGATCCCGAGCCGCTCCGCAAGCTGCTCCTGCGTAAGGCCCAGGCGCTTTCGATGCTCGCGGATATTCTCCGCCAGATGGTTTTCCATGCTTCCCCTCCGGATTTCGCCCCGCTGAGGGGCATTCTTTTTGCAGTGATCGGATAGGTCATGACCGCTTCCTCCTTCTTCGGCGCTTCCAGGCCGCTTCATCTGATCCGCAGCCATCATATCCCATCCTCAGTTCCCATTGAACACCCGATTCATATAATTTGTCAATTATTTTTTCTACGAATCGTAGAATCCAAAAAGCAAATCGTCCCCGCCGCGGGAAATGCGCGGCGGGGACGGTCCATGCTTTTCAGTCCTTGCTCTTGTAGTACAGCTGGCAGTGGCAGAAGCCCTCGAAATCCGGGTCGGCGATCTGGCCGCGGAATTCCTTGCACATGCACTTGGTGTCCTCCGTGCGCTCCCGCCGGCAGGGGCAATAGCCCCCCGTCTCCTTGAGGCCCTGCTTCACCAGGTCCGCGATCTCCTTGTTGGGATTGACCTTGATGCTCATGAATTGCGCACCTTCTCGATGACGCCGCGCAGGTCCTCCTTGCCCTGGAGGCCCACGGTCTGCCCCACGGCCTGGCCGTCCTTCATGAAGACCAGGGTGGGAATGGCGTTTACCTGGAAAGCGTTGGCCAGGCCGGGCTCCTCATCCACATTCACCTTGGCGAAGCGGACGTCCGTCATCTCCCCCGCCAGTTCCTCCACGATGGGGCTCAGCATGCGGCAGGGACCGCACCAGCTGGCCCAGAAATCCACCACCGTGACGCCGGAAGCGGTCTGCGCCTCAAAGGTCGCCTCGGTCAGTTCCATCGGTTTCATATTTGCATCCTCCTTTGCGGATAATTTCTTCAGGTATGTTTATTTTACACGATATGCTGCACATTTACAAGCTTGGGGCTGGCGGAAGAAGCGAAGTTGTGTTAATATTCTGTAAAAAGTACGTTTTGGCAAGGAGGAATTCCTATGGCGGCACTGGACGGCTATCCGATTTCCCTGACCCTCGCCATGGACGACGGGCGGGAATATTCCCTGACCCTGGTTTCCGAAGCGCTGGTCCGCTGGCAGGGTCGGGAATACCCGGCGAAAAGCATGGAGCTGGGGGAGCTGCGCTTCCTCACCTTCGACCTTCAGAAGGAGCCGCGCCATAACCTGACCCTGGTGCTGGACGGCGCGGAGGGGCTGGCGACCCTGGTGACCTGCCGCCAGGGCCTTAACCCGAAACGGCCCACGTATATCGAAACGGACGTCCTCACGGGGGCGATCGCGCTGCCGGGGAAGCCCCTCAGCGAAAAGCGCCACGGCTACACCGACGAGCTCAGGGGGAAGGCCGTGGAATGGGAATACGAGGGGGGCTTCCGCATCGTCCACATCTATGTGACGGAGCGGTATTACCGCATCCGCCTGCTGCAGAAAATGGGCGACCCCGACAGTCCCTATGAGCGCGCCATGCAGAACTATACGGACCGCACCGAGCCCGCCTGGTATCTCCGTATCCGCCCCGGCGTGGTGCTGTTCGGCTTCACGGAGGACAACATGGACCGGGTGACGCCCCCGGAGATCGCCTGCGCCAGCCGCTGCCAGCTCATCGACCTCCGGCGCATGGAGACCGTGGGCCGGGGCTTCGGGCAGCCCGGCGGGGACCTGGACGTTTTCCGGGCCAGGGGCAGGTTCACCGACCCCCTGCCGGGGGAGCTGGACCCGGGCAGCGCTTACATTATATAGATACTTCATATAGATACTTCGACGTTCTGAGGACGGGAAGACGAAGGCCGGAGGGCCGCCGTCTTCCCTTTTTCATGGCCGGCGCATAACGCGCCGTCAACCGGGGATGATGAATATTCAATGCATACCCCGTTCCCCCTTCCGAAGCGCTGCGGGAAAGGCCGCAGAATAGCGGAGTTTTTCACATTTTCCACAGAGTTATCCACATTGGATATCCAGCAAAACCCCTGGATATCCAGCAAAAAGTCGACATAATCTTCGAAAACCGCGGCTTCCGGGCCGCGGTTTTTCATTTCTTACCCCTTCGTAACAAAAAGTTTCAAAACAGTAGAAATTACTCTTGCATTTGGAAACAGCTGCCCTTATAATAGCGGTGAAGTGGTTGAAAATGTCAAGAAGTGGCCCAAAGTGGGGAGGTTTTCGCCTTGACCGGCAAGTATAACCACGGCATCGACGCCAAAGGGAGACTGACGGTTCCCTCGCAGCTGCGAAGGGAGCTTGGCGACGTGTGCTATGTGGTCCAGGGGCCGAAGGAATACCTCAACGTCTATTCCGCCGAGGGCTGGGAAAAGTTCTGCGCGAAATTCGAGGGGCAGAGCCAATCCAAGGCCGGCGACATGATGCGCATCCTCTTTTCCCGCGCCGCCACCTGCGAGGTGGACGGGCAGGGCCGCATCCTCCTGACGCCGGAAATGCGGGAATACGCCCACCTGGGGAAGACCGCCACGGTGGTGGGACTGCCGGACCGGGCGGAGATTTGGGACAGCGAACGCTACCGCGCCGCCGAGGAAGCCTACCTCCAGACCAAGACCATGGCGGAAATCTATGAGGAGCTGGGCCTGTGAGTCCGAGCCCCCACGCGCCGGTGCTGCTGGAGGAATGCATTGCCGGCCTGAACATCCGCCCCGAGGGCGTCTATGTGGACGGCACCCTGGGCTTCGCGGGCCACTCCTTTGAAATCGCAAAGCGGCTCACCGCCGGCCGCCTCATCGGCATCGACCGGGACGACGCCGCCCTGAAAGCCGCCGGGGAAAGGCTGGCCCCCTTCGGGGACCGGGTCACCCTGGTGAAAAGCAATTTTGACCGCGTGGGCGAGATCCTGGACGAGCTCGGCGTCGAAGCCGCGGACGGGATGCTCTTTGACCTGGGGGTCTCCTCTCCCCAGCTGGACGAGGCCGAGCGCGGCTTCAGCTACAGGTCCGACGCGCCGCTGGATATGCGCATGGACCGCAGCGCCAGCCTGACGGCCGGGGACGTGGTGAACCGCTGGCCGGAGGAAGAACTAAAGCGCATCCTCTACGCCTACGGCGAAGAACGCTATGCGCCGAGGATCGCCGCCGCCATCGTCCGGCAGCGGCGGGAAAAGGAAATCGAAAGCACCCTGGAGCTTGCGGAGCTGATCCGCTCCGCCATGCCCGCCGCCGCCCGGCGGGAAAAGCAGCACCCGGCCAAGCGCAGCTTCCAGGCCATCCGCATCGCCGTCAATGACGAGCTGGGAAGCGTGGAACGGATGCTCGCCGCCGCGCCGGAGCGGCTGAAGAAGGGCGGGCGGCTCTGCGTCATCAGCTTCCACAGCCTGGAGGACCGGCTGGTGAAGCAGGCCATCCACAAGCGGGTGGACGGCTGCACCTGCCCCAAGAGCCTGCCGGTTTGCGTCTGCGGTTTCCGCCAGACCCTGAAAACCGTGGGCGGCGTGATCACCGCCTCGGCGGAGGAGCTGCAGTGCAATCCCAGAGCCCGCAGCGCCAAGCTGCGGATCGCAGAGAGAGTCTGATTCATTTTTTGATTGGAATACACTGGCCGCTCCCCTGCCTGGAACGGTCCGGAGGAGGCACACAGCTCCATGGCGGAATTCATCGATTTGACCCTGGGCAGTCTGGCTTATGATCCCTTCGGCACGGCTGCGCCGCAAATTGAATATCCGCCGGAACCGGAAGAAGT
>JAEETX010000055.1 GCA_016286665.1 Oscillospiraceae bacterium | reverse complement strand
GCTTGACGCTCACGGCGGCGAATTCCGCCCGGGTGATGGGCTGCGTCAGGTCCGCACCCTGGAGGCAGCCGGGGATCAGGCCAAGGCTGTCGGCCTCCGTCAGCTCCGGCTTGGCCCAGTTGTGGGCGACGAAGTCGGGCTTGTTGCCGATGATGTTGGACCAGGGGGATGCGAGACCCAGCTCCTCGCAGACGAGGCGAACCCGCAGTTCCACCTGATCCTTCTCCGTCATGGTCCCGGTATCCGGCGCGACGGAGCGCTCTGCACTGAAGATCCAGGTTTCGTTTCCGGTATCGGCGCGCCCCCATTCCCCGCCGTTGACGCGAAGCTGGGCCTCGATGCGGTAGGGCTCGAACATGCCCTCCTGGGCTTCGCAGTAGAGGAGCCCGTCAAAGACGCTGTCCGGGATGTTCAGGTAATAGTTTGCGCTGGTGGATTGCTCCTCGCTGCCCTCATCCACATCCACCCGGAACACGAAGGAGTCGATGACGGGGGCCTCGATGGCGGTGGGGGCGGAAAGGGGCTTCTGGGTCCCGCTGCGGCCGATGCTGGTCTCCGGGGACCAGTCGGAGCAAAGAGCCTTCCACTCCCCGTCGGATTCCTCCTCATATTTTAGCATCATCCGGCAGCGGAAGCTGAAGCTGTGGTTGGCCGTGTCGAAATGATAGACGGGTTCGCCGTATTCGCCCGTCACCGAGGTCAGGCCGGGGTCCAGGAAGCCGGTGTTCCCGTCCTCGATATAGATCAGCCAGCTGAGGGTGAAGTTGTCAAAGGCCTTGGCGATATCCGTGTTGAGAGAACTGTCGGCGCAGAAGGCGAGATACGAGGGCATGTTCTCCTGGTCCCAGGTGCTCCAGTCCGGGGAATCCCATGCTTTGGTATACTGCCATGCGCCGCCGTCGATGCGGCAGTCCGTCTGTATCCAGATCTCGAAATCCTCCACGCCGAAACGCTCCCGGAAGGCGCCGTCGGCAGAATCGGTCTCCGTTTCCCAGAGGCCGTAAGCCTTTTGCAGCGCCAGGATGTCATGGGGAGTGTTGTACCAGACGATGAGCGCGTCCCCATAGAGGTTGTCCGTGTCGGACTCCAGGACCATGTAAGGCTCCCTCGGCGTTTCCAGCTTTTCCGCGGGGAAGAATTCCGCCAGCAGTTTGGGTGAGGCCGCGCTTGCCGTCATCGGCAGCAGGGCCAGCACGAACACCAATGCCAGGAACAACGCAAAACCTCGTTTTTTCATCATTGAAACCTCCTATTTTGTATATCAGCCCAGATTCTTGACGGTACGCACGGACATGAGAAGGGCCTGCTCCCGGGTGGCGAAATTCAGGGTCTCCTCCCCGCTGGACACCAGCTTGGGGGCGAAGCAGTTGTCCCCCACGCCGTTGACGATGCCGTTGGCGGCCATGAAATAGACGCTGTCCTTGGCCCAGGAGGAGATCTCCCCGTCGTCCGCAAAGAGGGCGGGCATGGTGAACAGAGCCTTGAAGGCCTCCTTATATTCTCCGTCGGAAGCCAGGGTCCAGCCCTCCAGGTTCAGCTTCTTGTAAACGCGGGTGAGCATCGCCGCCGCCTGTTCCCGATTGATGAGAGCGTCGGGATCGAATTTGTCGGCAGCGGTGCCGTTGGTGACGCCGAGATCGAAGGCTTTCAGCACCTCCGGGTCGCTGGTATCCGTGAAGGGGTTGGCCGCGACCGGCTCCGCCTGGGTCCCGCTGAGGGCTTCGTAGAGCTTGACGCTCACGGCGGCGAATTCCGCCCGGGTGATGGGCTGCGTCAGGTCCGCACCCTGGAGGCAGCCGGGGATCAGGCCAAGGCTGTCGGCCTCCGTCAGCTCCGGCTTGGCCCAGTTGTGGGCCTGGAAATCCACGGGCTCGTTGAGGGTCAGCATATTCGACCAGTCGCTGTACCGGGGATTGCCCTCGGCGTCCGCGCCGTCGTAGCGGGCCCGCGCCCGGACCTCGCTCTCCACATGCAGCTCGTCGAGATAATAGGTTTCGTGGATGCCGTTCCAACGCGGAACTTCCTCCGCGTCTTCATAATATCTCCAGGCAACCGCCAACAGGCTCTCCTGCCATTCGCCGCCGTCAATGGAGTATTGCAGCATGATCCCGCCGATATAGCCCGCCTGGTTGTAGCCCAGCTCATGGTTCTCGAAATAATCGATGGCGTTGAGCACATTTTCGGGGGTATATACCGTGACCTCCAGCCAAACGCAGCCCTCCCCGTCGTCGTGGATCTCCAGATCGGAGATGACGGGAGGCGTTTTCAAATCCTCTTCCGTGGGGGCGGAGGCCGCCAGCGCCGAAGCCGGCAGCAGGGCCAGCGCCAGCACCAGCGCCAGGAGCAGGGCAGAAATGCGTTTTTTCATTTGTTTTGTCCTCCCGATGTTTATTATAGGAACAGAATAACAGGCTTCCCCCGGGTTTTCAAGTGGAAAGCGCTTTGCGGAATTGACAATCCGCCTCCATCGTGGTACACTTCCAAAATCCGATAGAAACAGAGGGCATCATAATGAATACGATCGTTGTCAAGTTCGGCGGCAGCAGCCTTGCCAGCGCCGCCCAGTTCCGCAAGGTGGGGGATATCCTCCGCGCCGATCCGGCCCGCCGCTTCCTGGTGGTTTCCGCCCCCGGCAAGCGCTACGACGGGGACACCAAGGTGACGGATATGCTCTACCGCTGCTATGACCTGGCCGCCGCCGGGGAGGATTTTTCCTCCGCGCTGGAGGCCGTCCGCGCCCGCTACGGGGAGATCGCGGAGGGCCTGGGGATCCGATTCGACCTGGAAAGCGCCCTGGCGCCCATCGCGGAGCATCTGCGCAAGGGACCACAGCGGGACTATATGGCCTCCCGGGGCGAATACCTCAACGCCCGCCTCATGGCCGCCTGGCTGGGCTGGACCTTCCTGGATTCGGCGGAATACATCCGCTTCCGCGCCGACGGCGTTCTGGACCCGGAGACCACCTATGCCCTGCTGGGCGAGGTCATGGCAAAGACGGAAAAGGCAGTGATCCCCGGCTTCTACGGCGCGGATGCGTCCGGGCGGGTGGTCACCTTCTCCCGCGGCGGCTCCGACGTCACCGGGGCCATCGCGGCCCGCGCTTCCAAGGCGGACCTGTATGAAAACTGGACCGACGTCTCCGGCATGCTCTTTACGGACCCCCGCATCGTACCCAATCCCTCGTACATCCCCTTCATCAACTACCGGGAGCTGCGGGAGCTGAGCTATATGGGGGCCAGCGTGCTCCATGAGGACGCGGTCTTCCCCGCCCGGCGGGCGGGCATCCCCATCAACATCCGCAACACAAACCGCCCCGAGGACCCCGGCACCCTCATCGCCGCGGAAGCCCCGGCGGGGACGGTGATCGGCCCCGTCACCGGCATTGCCGGACGGAAGGGCTTCGACACCGTGCTGGTGGAGAAATCCATGATGAACAGCGAGATCGGCTTCGCCGCCCGGCTGCTGGATACCTTCGCGGCCCACGGCGTCCCCTTTGAGCATTGCCCCACGGGCATCGACACCATGAGCGTGGTGGTCTCCGCCGACGCCTTCCGGCCCCACCGGGAGGAAATTCTGGCGGCGCTGGAAGCGCTGAAGCCGGATAACCTGAAGGTGGAGGAGGGCCTGGCCATGATCGCTGTGGTGGGCTGCGGCATGGTGGAAAACAAGGGCATCGCCGCGCGGATCCTGGGGGCGGTCACCGCCGCCGGGGTGAACATCCGCATGATCGACCAGGGCTCCAGCGAGCTGAACATCATCATCGGCGTCCGGGAGGAGGACTACGAAACCGCCATCCGGGGCCTGTATAAGGAATTCCACCAATAAGCACAAGAAACGGGGAGACGCGGAATCAGCGCGTCTCCCCTTGACTTTCCGTATGAGATCGAATCGGAGGATTTTCATGGCTGTCCGGCGTCAGCATCAGGATGCTCCGCCGCCAGGAGGAAACAGGATCGGGGCATACGGCGAACACGCTGTCGCCGCATGCCCCGCAATCATCCGCTTTCGGTTTTACTCCTGACTTGCCAGCAAATCCTTGATCTTGGCCGTGACCAGGGCGTAATCCTCCTCCATCTGTTTCGCCATGGCGGGGATATCCCCCGTGGGCGCGCCGCCGCGGACGGCGTCGCACAGAGCGCCGGCGGAGCGGGCCAGCTTTCCCAACTCCAGATTCAGGCAGACGCCCTTCAGGTTGTGGGTGTGGCTGAAAATCGCCGCCCAGTCTTCGGCGCGAACGGCCTCCACAGCGGCGGCATAATCCCCGGCCTCTGCGAATTTGCCCAGAAATCTCAGGATGAACTTCTCCGACATCATCCGCTGGACGGCGTCGTCATAACTGCCGCCGACGGCGGCATAGAATTCCTTGATGGTCATGGCGCATCGCTCCTTTCCCGATCCCTCCGCAAGCCATACGATTCATATCATGTTATGCGTTCAGGGACGCCTTTATTATAATGAAGCGCGGCGGCATTTTCAAGACGCCGCAGATTCGTCAGCTTTCGTCCTCCGCAGGTTCGTCCATGAGCGTCAGCGGGTCCCAGGAATCCAGGAACGCGATGAAATCCGCCTCCCGGAGCGGGCGGCTGAAATAATAGCCCTGCACCAGATTGCTGCCCGCCTTGACCACCCGGTCCAGCTGCTCCTTCGTCTCCACGCCCTCCTGCACCACGTTCATATCCAGGCCGCGGATGATGCGGATCATGTTGCGCAGAAGCCGGGCGTTGGAGGGATTCTTCTCCGCCTCCCAGAGGAGGGATTTGTCGATCTTCACATTGGTATAATTGCCCTCGATGAGGCGGGTCATGTTGGAATAGCCGGTGCCGTAGTCGTCCAGGGAGAAGGTGTAGCCCGAAGCCCTCATTTGCTGCAGGAGCTCCTGCACGCCGGGGGTGTCGTAGGAGGAAACGCTCTCCGTGATCTCCAGGTTGATTTGGCTGGCCTCCACCCCGTAGGCGGCGCGGTACTGCTCCAGCTTTTCCAGCACGCCCTCCCGCAGCAGCTGATAGAGGGAGAGGTTCACCTCCAGATAGCGGATGCCCTTCCCCCGCAGGTCGTAGGCGCTCAGGACCCGGCAGACCTCCTGAAAGGCGAAGGCGCCCAGCTCGTGGATCATGCCCGTCCGTTCGGCGACGGGGATGAACTCATCCGGGGGAATGAAGCCCAGCTGCTCGTCGAAAAGGCGGCTCAGGGCCTCGGCGGAAACGATCGTGTTGCTTTCGGAGGACCAGATGGGCTGATACCAGACCTGGAGGGTCCGCTTGTCCAGGGCCCGGCGCAGGGCGTCATACACCGCCAGCTTCCGTTTCAGGGCGGTCAGCTCCTCGTGGCCGATGAGCAGGGAGCCGGGAGGCGTGTCCTGATAGCCCCACAGCAGCAGGTCCTGCAGCATGGAAAGGGAATCCACGTCCTCCGGCACCCGGATGACGCTGACGGTGGCCTCCAGCAGCACCTCCGCTTCCTCCGCCATCCAGGGCTCGGCAAAGCGGCGCAGGGTGTGCCGGGCAGCTTCCTCCGCCTCCCCCTGACGGCGGCCGACAAAGGTCAGGGCGAAGTCCTCCTGCCCGAAGCGGAAGATGTTCTCCCGGTCCGTCACCGTCTCCAGCCAGCGGGCCACGTCCACCAGCAGGGAATCCACATCCCGGCTGTCGAAAAGGCGGATGATGCGGTCCAGCTCCATGAGCTTCACCAGGAGGATGCTGAAGGGCACCTCCGTTTCCATGTAACGGCGGCTGGCGTCGAGAAAAGCCCGGCGGTTGAAGACCTGGGTCGTCTGGTCCGTGACGCCGGTCCGATCCTCCAGCATGACCATAAAGCCCAGGATGGTGAGGGACTCGGCAAAGAGCTCCGTCAGAATGTCGGGGCGGATGGCCTGGATGACCACGCCCACCACGGAGAGGACCACCACGGAGCAGATGGCGACGCGGTCCGCCCGGGGGATGGCCCGCTGATAGCGGATGAAGAAAAAGAGACCCGTCAGCACGTAGATGGACGCCAGGCAGTAGAGGGCGGGCATCAGGATGCCCCGCTGGTAGAGCATGCCCTCGTCCACATAGAAGATCAGCCTGGTGAGGGGATTGGTGATGATCGCCAGGATGCCAACGGCATAGGGCAAGATGAAGAAGCAATAAAACCGCCGTTTTCTGCCGATGGCCGTGCCGTTGACGTTCATGACATAGAGGACGAAGAGCATGGTGAGGGTCGTGTGCAGCAGGAAATAGACCTCCAGCAGGAAATACAGGAGGACGTCGGTCCCCTCGTGGGGGTTCTCCATCAGATGGACGCTGCCGACGGAGGCCGCGGTGGAGAGGATGTTGATGATCAGCAGCACCATGAAAATATAGTGCTGGCTGAGCAGCTGGGCCTTCAGGCCCTTGGGCGGGACATACTGTTCCCGCCGGGAAGTCGTCAGGATGTAGACGAGGCAGAGGGCGGACAGAACCAGCGCGGCAGGATCGAGATTCATGGAATACATAGCCGTCCTCCTTTCCCTTCCGCCCGAAAGGGAATATCCTTCGGCGGAAAGCGGATAAATAACCATAATACAGTATATCATCCTTCCTGCGGCATTGCAATTGAAAAAAAGCCGGACCGACGGGAGGGATTGCCCCGCGGAGAGAATTGTGCTAGCATACGGTCAGGTCAAAAAACAAAGGGGAGGTCCAGCGGCGATGGAATACCGGATCGTCGACGGCGGAGAGCATATGCAGACGGCGGATATCGTCCGGCTGCTGCGGACGACCTATTGGGCGGAAAAGCGCCCCGCGGAGCTGATCGAACGGTCCGTGCGCAATTCCGCCTGCTACGGCGTCTGCGCCGGGGAAGACGAAACGCTGGTCGGCTTCGCCAGGGTCATCAGCGACTATGCCACGACCTATTATCTCTGCGACGTGGTGATCGACCCGGCATATCGGGGCCGGGGCCTGGGGAAGGCCCTGGTATCGCATATCGAAAGCCGGCCGGAATATGCCGGGCTGCGGGGCTTCCTCATCACCAGGGACGCCCACGGGCTGTACCGGAAATTCGGCTACGAAGTCGTGAACGACCGGTTCATGTCGAAAACGAACAAAGGGAACGACGGGACATGCTGACGAGAGAAGAGATCGACGGGAAGCTCAAAGCCCAGCTGGCCCTGGAACTGAACTGCGCGCCGGCGGATTTTTCCGGTGAGGAAACCGTCGTCACCGCGCCGATCCTCCCGGAGAAGCGGCGGAAGTTTTCCGACAAGCCCTTTTTCCTGCAGATGGCGACCTTCGGCGCAGGGGCGGTGATCTCCGCGGACGAGCGGCTGCACCCCTGGCTGCGGGCGTGGGCGAAGGGGAAGCGGGGCTTCTGGCTTTTCGAGCAGCACAACTATTATGAATTGGAGCGGGAGCTGCGGAAATACGGCCGGCAGATGGCGCTGACCCATCACATGTTCGCCCCGAAGCCGGGGCTGACGGGAAAAAGAACGGACCTCCGGGTCCGCTGGCTGGAGCGGGAGGAGATCGCGCCCTTCTACGGGCGGGAGGAATTCCCCAACGCGATCTGCGCCCGCTTCCTTCCGGAGCGGCCCGACGTGCTGGCGGTCCTGGCCCTGGACGGGGAGCGGATCATGGGTATGGCGGGCTGCTCCGCCGACACGCCGGAGCTGTGGCAGATCGGCGTCGACGTGCTGCCGGCCTACCGGGGCCGCGGGGTGGGGAAGACCCTGGTGGCCCTGCTGCGGGACGAGGCCTTTCGCCGGGGCGCGCTGCCCTACTACGGCACCAGCCTTTCCAACATCGCTTCCTGGCGGGTCGCCCTGGCCTGCGGCTTTCTCCCCGCCTGGGTGGAGGCCGAGGCGCGGGAAACGAAAGCTGAAACGTGAAATGAGCGCACAGGGAAGGCCGGTTCCTGCGCGGAAAAGCTGAGGCGGAGGGTTGATCCCCCTTTGTGCGGACAGCCGAATAGATGCGCACAGATCGAAGATTGCGAGGGGCTTGCATGATTACCAGAAAAGAGATCGTAAGCAGTTTTTATGACCGGTATGACGAAGACGGGCGGACCGTGAGATCGCGGCACGGTCAGCTGGAATACTGTACGACAATGACGTATATCCATCGCTATGCAGCCAAAGCTTCCAGAATCCTCGAGGTTGGCGCCGGAACCGGAAGATATTCCATCGCACTTGCGGGAGAAGGCATGGATGTGACGGCTGTCGAACTGGTGGAAAGCAATCTCGCAGTTCTCAGAGAGAACAGCAGGGGAATGGAAAACATCCGATCCTTCCAGGGGGATGCGACGGATCTGCGCAGATTTCCGGATAACACCTTTGATGCGACGCTGTTCTTCGGCCCGATGTATCACCTGTATGAAACGGACGAAGTGAACCGCGCGATCGATGAGGCGATCCGAGTCACAAAGCCCAACGGCGTGATCCTGTTTGCCTTTCTGTCCGTGTTTGCCATTATGTACGCAAACTATTTCTACGGAAACTGGACGGAAGGACAAAAAGAGAACTTTACGGAGGATTACCGCGTAAGGCATTTCAAAGAGCAGCTCTTTACGGGATACGATATCACGGAGTTTGAGGGATTGTTTTCCGAAAAGCCGGTCGAATGGATCACCACGGCCGGCGTGGACGGCCTGTTGGAGCCCATTGAGCGTCGCCCTGACTTTTCCATGACGGATACGGAATTCCGGGCCTTTGCCGAATGGTATCTGGCTTTCGCCGAAAAGCGGGAGCTGTTGGGGACCACGAGCCATCTCCTGTATATCTGCCGCAAGCGGTAAGCTCCGGACCGATCCCGGTTTGGCAGATCACGCCGGAACAGCCGGCGTTTGCCGGAAATGGGATGGGTTTTCCGGCGTATCCAGATGAAACAGGGATTCAGCCAAGTCCGGCTGAATCCCTGTTGTGCTTTATCCGCTGATCGGTGAAAACGATCCCCGCAGCGCGGGCCTGACCGCGCCGGATATCCTTCAGTCTCCGTACCGGCCCAGGTATCTTGCGGCGGTGTAGGCGGTGCCGGTGGCGTTGAGGATGGTGGAGCTGTTCACACAGTCCCCCACCATGTGGAAGACCCTGGCCGTGTCGTAGAAGCGCAGCGCTTCCTCCTTCCGGGCGCGCATGCCCGCAGCGTAGACCACCGTGTCCGCGGGGAAGAAGACCTCTCCCTTGGGACCGGTGCAGCGGACGCCCTCGGCGGTGATGGCCTCCGCCCGGGTGCTCAGGTTCAGGGGGACCTTGTGCTGGATCAGCATGTCCCGCACGGCGATGCCGTGGCAGGAATTGCCGCCGTCGTTGAGGAAGGGGGCCATTTCCACCAGGGTCACGTCTTTGCCCAGGCTGCTGAGATAGATGGCCAGCTCCGTGCCCGCCAGGCCGCCGCCCAGAATGAGCACCCTGCCCCTGGCCAGTTCCGGTTTTGCGAAGACCTCCACGGCGGAGTGGACCTGGGGCAGCTCGATGCCGGGGATGGGGGGCTTCACCACGTCGGAGCCGATGGCGCAGATCACGGCGTCGGGGGCGAGGGAACGGACGGTATCCGGGTCCACTTTACGGCCCAGGCGGACCTTTACACCCGCCTTTTCCAGAGACGCCTTCTGCTGTTCGATGTAGCGGTGGAGGGCCGCCTTGAAGGGCACGTCCTTTTCACAGAGGATGGTGCCCCCCAGCTCGCCGTTCTTTTCAGCCAGCAGCACTTCGTGGCCGTTCTGCGCGGCGGTGAGCGCGGCCTGCATGCCGCTGATGCCGCCCCCGATCACCAGCACCTTCATCTTCCGGGCGGGTGCCAGGGCATAGTAGTTCTCCCGGTTGCGCTGGGCCTCCGGGTTCAGGGCGCAGAGCATGTCCCCGTGGCTGACGGTCTGGCTGAAGCAGGTGAGGCAGCGCATGCACTTGCGTATCTCGTCCACCCGGCCGGAGCGCACCTTATTGGGCAGGTCCGGGTCGCAGTTGAGCTGGCGGGCCATGCAGATGATGTCCGCCTTGCCCTCCGCCAGCACCTTTTCCATGAGCCAGGGGTCGCTGAAGCCGCCGGCCACGCCGATCAGGCTCTTTTTCACGTGCTTCTTGATCTCGGCGGCCACGTCCGCATGGTGGCCCTCCTCATAGAACATGCTCAGGTGGGTGCGGGAGAAGGATTCCGGGTTCATGGTATCCATGGCGCTGACGGAGATGCTGATGATGTCGGCGTGGCCGTCCAGCTGCTCGGCGATGCGGCAGCCCTCCTCCACCCCGTAGCCGTCGGGCACGATCTCCGTGCCGCTGATGCGGATCTCCACGGGGAAATTCCGCCCGCAGACCCGGTGGATCTCGTCGATGGCCATGACGGCGAAGCGGCAGCGGTTCTCCGCGCTGGGGCCGCCCCATTTGTCCGTGCGCTTGTTCTCCTGGGGGCTGAACCAGTGCTGGAAGGCTCTCGAATGGGCGGCGTGGATGCTGACCATGGGGAAGCCCGCCCGCTTGGCGGCCATGGCGCCCATGCCGAAGTCCCGGATGACCTCCAGGATGCGCTCCTCGGTCATGGCCTTCACGGGGAAGCCGTCTGCATTCTTCTCCATGTCGCAGGGGCCCTCCAGGGGCTTGCCGGAGGCCCGGAAGATGCCCATGCTGGGCTTGCTGGGGCCGGAGCCGGAGAAGCACAGTTCCATGGTGGGCACCGCCCCGTGGCGCTTCACGATGTCCGCCATGCGGGCATAGTTGTAGTTCTGCATGTTGGTGATTTCCCGGGGCCACTTGCCGTCGCTGAACTCCGTGTGGTCGATGATGACCTCCCCCTCCGCCACGGTGGCGGCGCCGCCGATGGCGATGCGCTCAAAGCTCATGAGGCCGTCCACGCTGGGCTGGCCGGGGGCGATGTCGTCCGTGTGGCCCGTGGGGGCGCAGAACATGCGGTTGCGGTAGATCACGTCCCCGATCTGAAGGGGGGCGAGCAGGTGGGGAAATTCCTTGAACGGGTCGATCATGGCGCGAGACTCCCTTCGTTTTTTTGTTCCCATTATATCAGCCCCGCTGGGGGTTGACAATCGCTTTTGTGCTTTCCCCTTGACGCATCCCATAAAAACGAGTATGATTATCCTGTAAAACTGTGATAAGTAACAAAAATTAATATATATGGAGGTATCGCACATGTTCTTTACCAAGTTCGATCCCATGACCCCCGAAGCGATCCAGGCGGCCATCGACGCCCAGCGCCGTCCCGTGGGCGGGGACTGCGGTGCCCTGGCGGGCAAGTCCTTCAAGTGCGTGCTGGACGGGGAATTCGCCCCCGAACAGCTGGAGTACTGCTTCAAGGACAAGGAGACCCTGACCTGCACCGAGAATGGCAAGACCTATGACGCGCCCTACAGCGCCATCACCCTGGGCCATGTGACCCTGTTCAGCCACCTGGTGCCCGGCGAGACCCGCGGCTGGCACGGCATCCTCAACTGGAAGAACAAGGCCCTCACCGTATTCGAGACCTGGTTCGGCATCACCGTGCCCGTGGGCGGCGACATGTTCGGCCGGCGCCCGCCCGATCACTACCGGGATGTGCCCCGGGAGATCCAGCGCCAGTATTCCTGCGGCTGGGCGGATTTCGGCGACAACGAGAAGCCGGAAGACCTCATCGCCACCACCAACCGCATCGAGGGCCGCGGCCTCCACTGGGCTTACTCCACCGGCTATGAGCTTCTGACCTTCTTCCCCAGCGTGGTCTGCTGCACCCTGGTCCAGCTGGGGGACTATATGGGCGACATCACCATGGCCAACCCCGCGGACTATCTGAAGATCGACGATGAATTCTTCATCTTCAGCCGCGGCGAGGTGGAATTCTCCGGCAAGTTCTGGATCGAGGTCATGGACTTCTTCCACAACAAGGCCATCGGCCTGGAATTCGGCTTCGAGGAGGATTGCAGCCTGACCTACAACCTCCACACCGCCGACCTGGAGATCACCGGCGACGCGGCCCACCTGGAGAGCATCTACACCTTCGGCAACGAAGAGCCCCCCATGGCCTCCATGGCCAAGCGCAAGGGCGGCCGCTACGCCTACCGCCCCATGGACACGGATGTGCCCATGAGCCACGAGGAGGCC
Source organism: Oscillospiraceae bacterium (assembly GCA_016286665.1). Classification (GTDB taxonomy): domain Bacteria; phylum Bacillota; class Clostridia; order Oscillospirales; family Oscillospiraceae; genus UBA1774. The sequence goes on along the minus strand of JAEETX010000055.1, from coordinate 6,729 downwards.
CTGCAGCATGCCAACGAGTCCCAGCGCTTCTTCGAGGTGGACGGGCCCAACATCATGGCCAGCAAGAACACCCTGCCCTTCAGCGAAGCCCTCATCGGCAAGAAGTTCAAGGTCAAGCCCGACATGGAGAAGCATTCCATCGCCCCCTGGACCGGCGACCAGTCCGTGGTCTATGAATACGACGTATTCAGCAAGCGGTTCCTCCGCTTCCGCATCAATGACGGCGAGTGGATGGAGGCCAAGTACATCTGCTTCGAGCCTGCCCACGACATCTACTTCTTCTCCCATATGATCCCCGGCGATCCCGACTTCGCCAACCTGACCCAGGCCTGCGATTTCTCCACCGGCCTCACCACCACCGTCCGGGCCCAGATCGGCAACTGGCACAGCGAGTGGGAGATCGGCAGCAAGGTCAACTTCGGCACCCTGGAATACGGCGATATCAAGCCGCCCTTTGCCCGCCGCCACCACTTCACCAACGACCTGGTGGGCAAAAGCTATGCCTGGGCCTACAGCAGCAACATGAGCTCCATCCATGTCTACTCCGCCCCCGAAAGCTCCAGCTGGACCATCTTCCAGCAGAACAACGCCGGCGGTGCCACCTGGTCCAGCCCCTGCTACTACATCAAGCTCCGTGACGACGCCTACATCTTCCAGTGGGTGGAGGAGAACTGCAACGGCATGCAAGGCCTGGTGGTCATCAATCCCCAGCTGCTCCACGACAGCGGCTTCTTCTTCGGCGTCAGCCACACCGGCATCAGCCTGAACGTCACCGGCGCCGTGGGCCGCGAGCTGGGCACCTTCAACATCAACAAGTATTTCGACAAGAAGGGCAACCTGTAAGGCGTCCTTATTCGCCGAAAGAGCGGGTATCAGCGCAAGCGCCAATACCCGCAGGATTTCGGCTCAGGCCGGGCGGGAAAGGAACGCCCGCCCGGCAGACCCGGCGGTGGATGCCGGGCCTCCTCTCCAAACCACAACCATTTCATTGGGTTGTGGTTTGGTATTCCGGAATACGGCGCAGCAAGAAAAGAGCGGGGGCGTTTGCCCCCGCTCTAGCTGTCATGATGCCTGTTTTTGCCGGAGCCGGGCATAAAACCGGGACAGCACCCAGAAGGCCGCCGCCGTGAGCACCGCCTCGGCAAAGACCTGGGCGAAGGGCAGCCCGTAGAGGGGCCAGATCCGGTTGAAGACATAAAGGGCCGGGATCTCCAGCACCAGTTTGCGCAGTACGGCGAAGATAAAGGCCTCTTTGCCCATGCCCACGGCCTGGAAGACCGCCACGGTGAAAAAGTCCAGGCTCAGCAGGGGCAGGGCCAGGGAGAAGATGCGCAGCAGGATCCGCCCGTGGCCGATGATGGTCTCGTCCGCGATGAACAGACCCACCCAAAAGCGGGGGAAGAAAAAGATAAGCAAGCCCACGAGGGTGATGAAGCTGAGGTTCATGGCCCGGGTCGTCCGAATGGCCCGGCGGACCCGCTTCCCGTCCCCGGCGGCGTAGTTGTAGCCGATCAGGGGCATGGCCCCCTGGGCGATGCCGTAGGTGACGTTCAGAGGCACCATGTAGATCTTGTTGCAGATGCCCATGGCGGCCACGGCCTCGGCCCCGTAAGAGGCGGTGAAATTGTTCAGCACGGTCATCCCCGTCACGCTCAGCAGGTTCATCACCGCGGAGGGCACCCCCACCTGGAACACGCCGGATACGATGTCCTTCCGGGGGGCGAAGTTGAGGGGATTCACGTCCACATAGGTCTTGCCCCGCTTTTTCAGCAGCAGAAGGGCGAAGTAAAGGCAGGCGGCGCAGTTAGAAAGGAAGGTGGCCAGGCCCGCGCCCTCCACGCCCATATCCAAGCCGCCCGGCAGGATGAACAGCGGGTCCAGCACCATGTTGAGGATGCAGCCGCTCATGGTGCCGATGCTGGCATGGAGGGTGGCCCCCTCCGAGCGCACCAGGTGGGCCATGGTGGTGTTGATGATGGCGGGCAGGGCACCGCAGATCACCGTCCAGCGCAGATAGGCCCCGGAGGTGGCGCGGGTGGCTTCCCCGGCCCCCAAAAGCGTCAGCAGCGGGTTTTTCACCAGGCCGGCAGTCAGGGAATAAAGCAGGGCCATGCCGACGGCGCAGGTGAAGCCGAAGGAGGAGACCTTGGAGACCTTTTCATAATCCCTGGCCCCCAAAGAGCGGCTCATCAGGCTGGAACTCCCGGTGCCGAAGAGGTTTGAAACCATGTTCATCGCCATCATGGCCGGGGCCACCAGGGTCACCGCCGCATTCTGCAGGGGATCGTTCAGCCGCCCCACCCAAAAGGTGTCGGCAAGATTATAGATGACCATCACCAGCTGGCTGAAGATCGTGGGCACCGCCAGGGTCACCAGCGCCCGCAGGATGGGGGTGCGCTCAAACAGCTCGGTGCGGTCCTTTGTTTTTGCCATGGGCAGCCTCCTGTGCTGAGAAACGATGGAGGCTCCGTTCAAAGCAGGACGGAGCCTTGGTATTGCCCTTCGGACGGTCCGGATCCCACCCGATCGGGGGCGGTGGGATCGGCGCCGCCCTCAGCCCGCGTCCAGCGCGTGGGTCCGGATGTATTCCATCACCAGGCCGAAGGCCGCGCCGGTCAGGTGGAGGCCGTCGCCGTTCTGGCGGCTCTCCGGCAGCTTGCCGTCCTCCGCCAGGCATTCAAAGCTGTAGAGGAAGGGGCAGCCCATCTCCTCCGCCAGGGCTTCGATCCATTCGTTGGCGGCGCTGATCTTTTTGTTGTTGATGGAGCCCTGATACTGATAGCTGTCCGCCACGGGATAGATGGAATTGAGGATGATCTCCGTCCTGGGGCTGGCCTCCCGGACCAGCCGGATGATGGTCCGGTATTCCCGCTTGAACCAGTCCTCGTCCATGAAGGAGACGCCGTTGACCCCCAGGGTGATGAGCAAAATCTTCGGTTTGGCCCGCCGGGCGCATTCCGCGATGGAGAGCTCCTCCCCGGTGGGGGGATAGACGATGCGGGCCTCGCTGTGGTAGGCGAGGGTCAGGGTGCCGTTTCGTGGCGTCCAGATCTGGGAGGGCGGGCAGAGGTCGGTGAAGCCGTATTTCTCATAATAGGCGCCGATGCCGTAGGTAGTGCTGTCCCCCAGGAAGATGATCTTGTCCAGGTATTCCCGCCCGGCGTCCTCCGTCTCCGTCAGCCGGGCCTGCCCCGGCTCAAAGCGGCTGCGCACCAGGATGGTCCTGGAGTCCTCGTCGTAATCCACGTGGAAGCCCAGGGCTTCCCCCAGGTCCCGCAGCTTGAAATAATTGCTGCCCTTCTCCCCGCCGATGTTCCATGCGCCCAGGTCCGCGCGCTCGGCCCCGTCGATGAAGATGCGCTGCCGGGTAGGCTGGGCCGTGGCGGACATGTCCTCCCCCGCCTCCAGCTCCCCGCCGATGGGGGCATAGGGGCTCCCCGTGGCGATCATCACCGCCTGCTTTTCCTCGTCATAGCTGACGGAAAAGCGGCTGCCGGTGTCCGTCAGCAGCATGGCCACGTCCCGCAGCTTGAAGTAGTTACTGCCGTCGATGTTATAGGCTTCGCAGCGGACCTCCTGCCCGTTCACCTCCAAAGCCTGGCTGCTGCGGCGCACGTCCGCCGCCCCGGCCATGGGGGCAAAGAGCATGAGCGCCAGCACCGCCGCCATGATGGCGGCGGTTTTTTTCATAAATCCGGGCATAAGCCTGATTCTCCTTTGTATCGAAGGGATGCGCGCTCGTGCGGTTCAGCCGAGCTTTGACGGGATCGCGTGGGTACGGATATACTGCATCACCAGGGCGTAGGCCTCCCCCGCCAGGTGCAGCCCGTCCCCGTTCTGCAGCTTTTCCGGCAGCTTGCCGTCCACCGCCAGAGCTTCGAAGCCGTTGAGAAATCGACAGCCCAGCTCCTCTGCCAGGCTTTCGATCCAGCCGTTGAATTCGCAGATCTTCTCGTTGTTGATGAGGGACTGGTAGGCATAGCTGTCCGCCACGGGATAGATGGTATTGAGGATGACCTCCGTGTTGGGGCTGGCCTCCCGGATGCTCAGCGTCAGGGTGCGCAGATGGTTCTTGTAGCTCTCCTCGGTAAAGGCGCCGAAGCCGTTGAGTCCCAGGGTGATGATGAGGATCTCCGGCCGGGAGCGCTTGGCGCACTCCACAATGGAGAGCTGCTCCCCCGTAAGGGTATAATTGATCTTCGCCGTGGCGTGCTTTGCCAGGTACATATAGCCCTCTTTGGGGGTCCAGACCTGGGACGACGGGCAGAGCTCGGTATAGCCGTGGCGGTAATAGTAGCCGATGCCGTAGGTGGTGCACTCCCCCAGGAAGATGATCTTGTCCAGGTATTCCCGCCCCGCGTCCTCCGTCTCCGTCAGCCGGGCCTGGCCCGGCAGGAAGGGGGTGCGCAGGTAGATGGTCTTGGCCTCCGGGTCGTAATCCACGAAAAAGCCCAGGGCCTCCCCCAGGTCCCGCAGCCGGTAATAGTTGCTGCCGTCGATGTTCCAGGCGCTCAGCTCCGGGTGCTCCACCCCGTCGATGAGGACGGGCTGGACACTGCGCCATATTTCCTCCGGCTGCTCCGCCGCCGGGGCCAGCTCGCTCCCCGTGGGCGTATAGTCTTCCCCGCGGAGGATCTCCACCGCCTGCTTTTCCCTGTCGTAGCTGACGGAGAAGCGGCTGCCGGTGCCGGAAAGGAGCATAGCCAGATCCCGCAGCTTATAATAATTGCTGCCGTCGATGTTCCAGGCGTCGCAGGAGACTGCGGCCCCGTTCACCACCAGGGTCTGGCTGCTGAGCTGCATATCCGCCGCCCCGGCCAGGGGGGCAAAGAGGGTGAGGAGCAGCACCGCCGCCAACAGCGCGGCGGCCCTTTTCATACCTCTGCCCATGCCGGCCCTCACAGCAGCCCCTCCGCCCGCATGAGGGCGAAGAGCTTTTCCCTGTGGGCGTCCTCCATGGGGGTGAGGGGCATCCGCAGGAAGTTTTCACAGAAGCCCATGGCGGACATGGCGGCCTTGGCGGGGATGGGGTTCACCTCGCTGAACAGGGCGTGGATCAGGGGCAGGTAATGGAGCTGCAGGGCCGTGGCCCCCGCTGTGTCCCCCTCGAACCAGAGATGGCACATGCGGCTGGTCTCTGCCGGAAGGAGGTTACTGAGCACGGAGATGACCCCCTTGCCCCCCAGGGAGAGGATGGGCAGGGTCTGGTCGTCGTTGCCGGAATAGAGGTCCAGCTTCCCCGCGGTCAGGGCGGCGGTGGTGGCGATCTTGGAAATGTCGCTGTTGGCCTCCTTGATGGCTGCGATGTTCTCGTGCTCCGCCAGGCGGGCATAGGTCTCCGGCTCGATATTCACCCCCGTGCGGGAAGGCACGTTGTAGAGGATGATGGGCTTCGTCACCGCGTCGGCGATCATGTTGTACATTTTGATAAGCCCGTTCTGGGTGGCCTTGATGTAGTAGGGGGTCACCACCAGCAGCCCGTCGGCCCCCACCTGGCAGGCGTACTGGCTCATGCTGATGGAGACGCTGGTCTCGTTACTGCCGGTGCCCGCGATCATGGGCACCCGGCCCGCAATGCGCTCGGCAGAGTAGCGGATCACTTCCTTGTGCTCCGCGATGGTGAGGGTCTTGCCCTCGCCGGTGCTGCCCGCGATGACCAGGGCGTCGATGCCCTTCTCGATCTGCCAGTCGATGAGCTTCCCCAGGGCCGCATAGTCTACGCCCGCCGGGGTGGTGGGGGTGATGAGGGCCGTGGCCGCGCCGGTAAAGATCGGTTTCTTCGTCATAACGAATCCTCCTGATTCCTGATTCTTCCAAATACCCATTATACTTGTTTCCGCAACTGCTTGCAACCGGGATAGGGCAGGGAAAGCTTATTCCCCCTTGCGTTTCCGGTATAAGTATTCATCGATCTGCTTGCGCAGCTTTTCGGGGATGGTCCGTGCCACGGGGCAGAGGGCCGCGCAGGCCATCCGCCGGGTCAGTTCCGTGATGAAGGCGCAGTCTTTGGCCAGCTGGGGCATGCTCAGGACCTCCTGGAGGTCATAGCGCACGTGGATGGGGGCGATCTTCTCCGAGGCCAGCCGTGCCAGGGAAAGGGCGGGCACCCCCTTGTCCGCGAAGCTGGTGGAGTCGCTGGAATAGACCCCGGTGCGCGCCTCCACGGGGAAGCCCAGCTCCGCCCCCATATAGCCCAGGTAGTGGGGCAGCTTGTCCTCCGCCGTGGCGCAGGCGATGAACTTGCCCATGGCGGAGCCGATCATGTCCAGGTTGATGTTCAGCGCGGCCTTCTCCAGCTCCTTTTCGTGGGCCTCGACGTAGGCTCTGGAGCCCAGGAGGCCCCGCTCCTCGCTGCCGCAGAAGATGAAGCGCAGGCCGTAATTGAGCGACCTGTCCTTCAGGGCCTCCATCACCCACAGGAGCCCCGCGCAGCCGGTCATGTTATCGTAGGCGCCGTGGGAGTGGGCGGTGGTGTCGTAGTGGGCGGTGAGGACGATCCATTCCTCCCGCTTTCCGGGCAGCTCGGCGAGGACGTTGTGGGATCTGCCCTCGTATTCCCGCTGAAGCACCGTGATACGCACTTGCTTCACCCCGGTCTTCACCAGCTGCGTGGCCGTCTCGGCGTGGAGCATGGCGCAGAGGACTTTCCGCTCCTCCCCCACCACCAGGGCCCGCAGGTCCCGCTCCTCGATATCCCGGTCCGGGGTGTGGAGGCTGCCGCACTGGAAG
>JAEETX010000054.1 GCA_016286665.1 Oscillospiraceae bacterium | reverse complement strand
CCCGTCGCGCGGGTGAATGTCAGGTATCCACGCAAGCGTGAATACCTGAAAGATTCCCCCGGCTCCTCCTCTCCAAACCGCGGCCATTTCATTGGGTCTCGGTTTGGTTCTGGACGGACGTTGCTCTGTTCTCTCTTTCTTCCGCCTTACATTGTTCGTTTTCGTCGCGCGGGTGAATGTCAGGTATCCGCGCAAGCGTGAATACCTGAAAGATTCCCCCGGCTCCTCCTCTCCAAACCGCGACCATTTCATTGGGTCTCGGTTTGGTTCTGGGCGGACGTTGCTCTGTTCTCTCTTTCTTCCGCCTTACATTGTTCGTTTTCGTCGCGCGGGTGAATGTCAGGTATCCACACAAGCGTGAATACCTGAAAGATTCCCCCGGCTCCTCCTCTCCAAACCGTGACCATTTCATTGGGTCTCGGTTTGGTTCTGGGCGGACGCTGCTCTGTTCACACTTTCTTCTGCCTTACATTGTTCGTTCCCGTCGCGCGGGGGAATATCAGGTATCCGCGCAAGCGTGAATACCTGAAAGATTCCCCCGGCTCCTCCTCTCCAAACCGCAGCCGTTTCTCCCGGCCGCGGTTTGGTTTTCCATTCCTATTCCACGGTGACGGATTTCGCCAGGTTCTTCGGCTTGTCGATGTCGCAGCCGTTCTCCTTCGCCACATAATAGGCCAGCAGCTGCATGGGGATCACCGCCAGGATGGGAGAAAAGAGGGTGTTGATCTTCGGGATGAAGATGACGTCGTTGGCCTGGCTGACGATCTTCCGGTCCCCCCGGAAGGCCACGGCCAGCACTCTGGCCCCCCGGGCCTTGACCTCCACGATGTTGCTGATGGTCTTGTCCTCCAAAGCCTCGTTGCAGCAGACGGCCACCACCGGCGTTCCCTCCTCGATGAGGGCGATGGTGCCGTGCTTCAGTTCCCCGGCGGCGTAGCTTTCTGCGTGGATATAGGAGATTTCCTTCATCTTCAGCGCTCCCTCCAGGGCCACGGCCCAGTCGGTGTTGCGCCCGATGAAGAAAAGAGACGGAGAATCATGGTATTTCTTCGCCAGGGCGGGGACGGCGTGGTTCAGGTCGATGGCGTTCTGGATGAGCTTGGGAAGCCGTAGCAGATCATAGAGCAGCAGGGCATAGCGGTCGTCGTCCAGCCTTCCCAGCTTCCGTCCCATGCTCATAGCCAGGAGGAAGAGCACCGCCAGCTGGGTGGTGTAGCCCTTGGTGGTCGCCACGGCGATCTCCGGCCCCGCCCAGGTGTAGAGCGTCCAGTCCGCGGTCTTGGCAATGGTGCTGCCCACCACGTTGACGATGGCCAGGGCCCTCGCCCCCCGGCTGCGGCACTCCTTCATGGCGGCGATGGTGTCCGCCGTCTCGCCGGACTGGCTGATGACGATCAGCAGCGTGTGTTCGTCGATGATGGGGTCGGCGTAGCGCAGCTCGCTGGCCAGCACCGCCTCCACGGGGATGCGCGTCAGGGATTCCAGGGCGTAGCGGGCGGCGCAGCCCGCATAGTAGGCGCTGCCGCAGGCAGTGATGACGATCTTGTTGAACTCCCGCAGCTCCTCCGGCGTGAGGTCGAATTCCTCCAGCACCACCTCCCCGTCCCTGAGCCGGGGGGCGATGGCGGCGCGCACGGCGGCGGGCTGTTCCATGATCTCCTTGAGCATGAAATGCGCATAGCCGCCCTTTTCCGCCGCCTCCACATCCCAGGTGATGCGGCTGATGGGCTTTTCGATCTGCTTTCCGGAGCAGTCGTAGACCGTGATGCCCTCCGGCGTCAGCTCCGCGAATTCCCCGTCGTCCAGGTAGATCGCGTTTTTCGTATAGGAGACCAGGGCCGTCACATCGGAGGCGAAGTAGTTCTCCCCCACCCCCACCCCCAGGATCAGGGGGCTGGACTCCCGCACGGCAAAGAGAGTGCCCGGCTTGTCCGCGCAGAGAACGCCCAGGGCGTAGGAGCCCTCCAGCCGGGCCACGGTCTTCATCACCGTGGTCTTCACGTCGCCGGCGTCGTAGTACTCCAGCAGGTGGACGATGACCTCCGTGTCCGTCTCGCTGTGAAAGGCGCAGCCCCTGGCGGTCAGCTCCTCCCGCAGGGAGGCATAGTTTTCGATGATGCCGTTGTGCACCACGGCCCAGCGCCCGTCGTTGGAGAGATGGGGGTGGGCGTTCAGGTCCGTGGGGGCCCCGTGGGTGGCCCAGCGGGTGTGGCCGATGCCCGTGCTGCCGGGGACAGCCGCGCCGTCCATGGTTTTTTCGCAGAGCTTTTCCACCTTGCCGCTGATCTTCTCCACCCGGATGCCCCCGTCCCCCAGGACGGCGATGCCCGCGGAGTCATAGCCCCGGTATTCCAGCTTTTTCAGGCCCTCCAGCAGCAGCGAAGCCGCCTGCTGCGTGCCCGTGAATCCCACGATGCCGCACATATATCCTGTCCTCCGCTTATCTTATTTCAAGAGTTCCTCCAGGCGGGCCATGGCTTCCCGCGTGTCCTCCGGGCTGCCGAAGGCGGAAAAGCGGAAATAGCCCTCGCCGCACGCCCCGAAGCCCTCGCCGGGAGTGCCCACCACCTGGACCTTATGCAACAGGATATCGAAAAAATCCCAGCTTGTAAAGCCCTTCGGGCATTCCATCCAGATATAGGGCGCGTTCCGGCCGCCGGTGTACCAGATGCCCAGCCGGTCCAGGGTCGACGCCATCACGGCGGCGTTGCCCTGATAGATCGCCAGGGTCTCCCTGACCTGCTTCTGCCCCTCCGGGGTGAAGACGGCTTCGCCCCCCCGCTGGAGGATGTAGGAGACGCCGTTGGACTTGGTGGTGCGGTTGCGCACCCACATGGCGTTCAGGTCCATGCCGCTGCGCTGGAGCTCCCTGGGGATGACGGTGTAGCCCAGGCGGGTGCCGGTGAAGCCCGCGGTCTTGCTCAGGGAGCAGATCTCGATGGCGCATTGCCGCGCCCCCTCGATCTCGAAGATGCTGTGGGGGATGGCCTCATCCCGGATGAAGGCCTCGTAGGCCGCGTCGAACAGAATCACCGCGCCGCGGGCATTTGCCCAGTCCACCCATGCTTTCAGCTGCTGCCGGTTCAGGACCGCGCCGGTGGGGTTGTTGGGCGAGCAGAGGTAGATGAGGTCCCCCTCCTGTGCCGCCGCCGGGCTTGGCAGGAAGCCGCCGTCCCGGCCCGTGGGCAGATGGACGATCCTCCGCCCCGCCAGGACGGTGGCGTCCACATAGGCGGGATAGGCGGGCTCCGGAATGAGGGCGGGGCTCGAGGGGTCGAACAGATCCAGGATATGGCCCAGCTCATCGCTGGCCCCGGAGGACACGAAAACCTCCTCCGGACTGAGGGCGACACCCCGCGCAGCATAATGCCGGGCGACGGCCTCCCGCAGGAAGGGTGCGCCGCATTCCGGCAGATAGCCCTGAAAGCGCTCCTTCACCGCCTGATCCTCCACCGCGGCGTGGAGTGCCCCGATCACCGCCGGGCAGAGGGGCTGGGATACATCCCCGATGCCCATGCGCAGCAGCCTTTGGCCGGGGTGCTCCGCCAGATAGGCCTTCGTCTTCTCCGCGATGCGGGCGAACAGATAGGAATCCTTGAGTTCGGCATAATGACGGTTGGGCGTCAGCATAGCTCCGTATCCCCCTCATAGACGAATTCCGCAGGGCCGCTCATCTTCACCCGGCCGTCAGGCTCCACGGTCACGGTCAGCGTCCCCCCGTCCAGCACCACGCTGACGGGTTCTCCGTGGTCCACAAGCCCCCGGGCTGCGGCGGCCGCCGTGCTGGCGCAGGCCCCGGTGCCGCAGGCCAGGGTGACCCCGCTGCCCCGCTCCCAGACCCGCATGCGCAGCTTGTTTTTCCCCAGCACCTGCACGAACTCCACGTTCACCCCGCCGGGGAAAGCTTCATGATGCTCGACGGTCTTTCCCAGGGTCTCCAGGGGGGCCGCCTCCGCGTCCTCCGTGAAGATCACGGCGTGGGGGTTCCCCATGTCCACGGGGGTGAGGCGCACTTCCCCGCCGTCCGCGGACAGGGTCGTTTCCTCGCTTACCACGGCCCGGCCCATCTCCACCGTGACGCTGCGCACCTTGCCGTAGGCCACCTGCAGCTCCAGGTTCCTGACGCCGGAGAGGGTCTCCACGGTGAGCCGCGTCTTGTCCGTGTAGCCCTTTTCATAGACGTATTTCCCCACGCAGCGGATGCCGTTGCCGCACATCTTCGCCTCCGAGCCGTCGGCATTGAAGATGCGCATGCGAAAATCCGCCAAAGGCGAGGGGGAGATCCAGATCATGCCGTCGGAGCCGGGACCGAAGTGCCGGTCCGACAGCTTTACCGACAGGCTCTCCGGGCTCGTTGGCTCTCCGTAGACATAGAGATAATCGTTGCCAAGCCCCTGCATTTTCGTGAAGTGCATGGTGTCGCCTCCTTAGAATTCCGTTTCGCCGGTATAGACCAGCTTGGTTTCCCCCGTGAGGGTGACCCCCTCCGGCGTATAGCGGACGATGAGCTCGCCCCCCTTGCAGCGGACGGAGATATCCTTTCCTTCGTCGCAGAGTCCGTTTTTCACCGCCGCCGCTGCCGCCGCGCAGGCCCCGGTGCCGCAGGCCATGGTCTCGCCGCTGCCCCGCTCCCAGACCCGCATCTTGATGGTCCTCCGGTTCACCACCCGGATGAACTCCGTGTTGATGCGCCGGGGGAAGACGGGATCATTTTCAAACTGCGGCCCCAGCCTGGGCAGGTCCAGGGCGTCCACCCGCTCGCAGAAGACCACGCAGTGGGGGTTGCCCATGTCCACGCAGGTGATGCGCCGCTTTTCCCCGGCCACCGTCGCCGGATAGTCGATGAATTCCCCGCCGGGCAGCGCCACCTGATCCGGCGCCATTCGGAAGGAGGCCCGGCCCATATCCGCGCTGGCGGAGGTCACCAGGCCGTCGGTGGTGTAGACCCGCAGGGTCTTTACGCCCCCGTGGGTCTCGATGCTGATTTCCTCACCCCGGGCAAGGCCCTTGTCGTGGAGATATTTCGCCATGCACCGGAGGGCGTTGCCCGCCATGGTCCCCTCGGAGCCGTCGGCATTGAACATGCGCATCTTCGCCGGGGCCAGCGCCGAGCGTTCCATCAGCACCAGGCCGTCGGCCCCGATGCCGCTGTGGCGGTCGCAAAGGGTGACGCAGAGGGATTCCGGACAGGTGACGGCGCCGTCGAAGTTCTCCAGGAAGATATAGTCGTTGCCGCAGGTCTCCAGCTTGGTGAAGCGCAGCTTCTGCCGCTCGGTGCGCAGATGGCAGATGTCCGCCAGCTCCGTGTTCCCCAGGGTGTAGCGGGAAGCCAGGATGTCCGCCAGGGCCTCCGCCGTGTCCAGGCTGGTGAGGCAGGGGATGCCCAGCTGCACGCAGCGCCGGTTGAGGCGGATGAAATCCCGGATATAGGCCTTATGCGCGCTGCCGGTGAGGATGACATAGTCGATCTTTCCCGTTTCCAGCAGCTTCATCACCCGGTCGTCCCGGCCCAGCTTGCCCACGACCTCCACTTCCGTTCCCAGGCGGGATATCTCGGAAGCGGTGCCCTCGGTGGCATAGAGGCGGAAGCCCAGCTCTATCAGCCGTCGGGCCACGTCCACGATCTCCGGCTGATCCCGCTTGTTGACGGAGATGAGCACCCCGCCGTGACCGTGCTTTTCCACGTGGTAGCCGGCGGAAATGAGCCCCTTGAACAGGGCTTCCCGCAGGTTCTTCCCCACCCCCAGCACCTCTCCGGTGGACTTCATCTCCGGGCTGAGGGCGGCGTTGGCGTCGGCGATCTTCTCGAAGGAGAAGACCGGCACCTTCACCGCGGTGTAGGGCGGGCGGCGGCAGAGCCCCGTGCCGTAGCCCAGGGACTTCAGGGGCTGCCCCGTCATGACCCTGGCGGCCAGGTCCACCATGGGCACCCCCGTCACCTTGGAGATATAGGGCACGGTGCGGGAGGCGCGGGGGTTCAGCTCGATGACATACAGCTCCCCGTGATAGATGAGATACTGGATGTTCACCAGGCCCCTGGTGCCCAGGGCGAGGGCCAGCTTTTCCGAAGAATCCACGATGGTCTTCATCAGCCGGTCCCCGATGGAGAAGGGGGGATAGACGGCGATGGAATCCCCGCTGTGGACGCCGGAGCGCTCGATATGCTGCATGATGCCGGGGATGAGCACGTCTTCCCCGTCGGAAATGACGTCCACCTCCAGCTCCTTGCCCATGAGATACTGGTCCACCAGCACGGGACTGACGATCTTTCCCCGGAGGATGACCTCCATGTAGGTGCGTACGTCCTCCTCGGTGTGGGCTATGACCATGTTCTGCCCGCCGATGACGTAGCTGGGCCGCAGGAGCACGGGATAGCCCAGCTCCTCCGCGGCAGCCAGAGCTTCCTCCAGGGTGAGGACGGCTTTGCCCCTGGGCCGCCGGATATGGAAGCGCTCCAGCAGCGCGTCGAACTGCTCCCGGTCCTCCGCCAGGTCGATGCTCTTTGCGCTGGTGCCCAGAATCTTCACCCCGGAGGCGTCCAGGAATTTTGCCAGGCGGATGGCGGTCTGCCCGCCGAAGGCCACCACCACCCCCACGGGGTTTTCCGCCCGGACGATGTGCATCACGTCCTCCGGGGTCAGGGGCTCGAAATAAAGCCGGTCGGCGGTGTCATAGTCCGTGGAGACGGTCTCGGGGTTATTGTTGACGATGACCGCCTCATAGCCCAGCGCCTTGAGGGTGTGGACGCAGCGGACGGAGGAATAGTCGAATTCGATGCCCTGGCCGATGCGGATGGGACCGGAGCCCAGCACCAGAATGACCGGCTTGCCGCTTTTGGGGAAAGCGCGGGATTCGCAGAAGGAATCGAAGGTGGAATAGAAATAGGGCGTCTCCGCGTCGAACTCGGCAGCGCAGGTATCCACCATGCGGTAGACCGCCGTCTTTGCTTCGCAGGGCAGCTTCCCGGCCCCGCTGAGGCGCAGGAGAGCTTCGTCCGTGTAGCCAAGGCGCTTTCCTTCTTCGTAAGCTTCCGGCGTGAGGCCCCCGGCAAGGGAAAGCTCATAGTCCGCCAGGTTTTTCAGCTTATGGATGAAGAAGGGGTCGATGCCGGTGACGGTGTGGATCTCCTCCACGCCGACGCCCGCTTTCAGGGCTTCAAAAACGGTGAACAGCCGGTGATCGTCCACCCGCCGCAGCCGCTCGGAAAGAGGCGCCGGGTCGTCCGGGGCCCGGTTCAGGGTGTCCATGCCGATCTCCGCGCCGCGAACTGCCTTCATCAGGGCCATCTCAAAGCCGGGGGCGATGGCCATGACCTCCCCCGTGGCCTTCATCTGGGTCCCCAGGGTCCGGGAGGCGTCGGCGAATTTGTCGAAGGGCCACTTGGGGAACTTCACCACCACATAGTCCAGGGTTGGCTCGAAGCAGGCGCAGGTCTTGCCGGTGATGTCATTAGCGATCTCATCCAGGGTGAAGCCCAGGGCGAGAAGCGCCGTGATCTTGGCGATGGGGTAGCCCGTGGCCTTGCTGGCCAGGGCGCTGGAACGGGAGACCCGGGGATTGACCTCGATCACCGCGTATTCAAAGCTTTCGGGATTCAGGGCCAGCTGCACGTTGCAGCCCCCCACGATGCCCAGGTGGGAGATGATATCCAGGGAAGCGGAGCGGAGCATCTGGTATTCCCGGTCCGCCAGGGTGAGGGTGGGGGCCACCACCACGCTGTCCCCGGTATGGACCCCCACGGGGTCCACGTTTTCCATGCTGCACACGGCGATGACGTTGCCCGCGCCGTCCCGCATGGTCTCGAATTCGATCTCCTTCCACCCGGCGATGGAGCGCTCCACCAGTATCTGGCGAATGGGCGAAGCCTCCAGCCCCGTGTGGGCGATGAGGCGCATTTCCTCCTCGTTGTGGGCGGTGCCGCCGCCTCCGCCCCCCAGGGTGAAGGCCGGGCGGACGATCACCGGGTAGCCGATGCGCGCGGCGGCCGCGAGGGCCGCTTCCTCGCTCTCCACGGCCTCGGATTCGACGACGGGCTGCCCGATCTCCTCCATAGCCTCCTTGAAAAGCTTCCGGTCCTCCGCCCGGGAAATGGCCGCGGCGTCGGTGCCCAGGAGACGGACGCCGTATTTTTCCAGGATGCCCGCCTTATTCAGCTCCATGGCCAGGGTGAGGCCCGTCTGGCCCCCCAGCCCCGCCAGGAGACTGTCCGGCCGCTCCTTGGCGATGATGCGCTCCAGGGTCTCCGTCTTCAGAGGCTCCAGATAGATGCTGTCCGCCATACTCTGGTCCGTCATGATGGTGGCGGGGTTCGTGTTCACCAGCACCGCCTGCACCCCGCTCTCCTTCAGCACGCGGCAGGCCTGGGTCCCGGCGTAGTCGAATTCCGCGGCCTGGCCGATGACGATGGGGCCGGAGCCGATGACCAGCACCTTGCGGATGGACTCGTCTCTGGGCACGGTCAGTCGCCTCCTTCCATGAGGGAAATAAAGCGGTCAAACAAGAAGGCCGTATCCCTGGGACCGGCGCAGGCCTCCGGGTGGAACTGCACGGTGAAGGCCCGGAGGTCAGGGTAATCCATGCCTTCGCAGGAAGCGTCGTTGGCGTTGATGAAGGAAACGATCCCGTCGGGAACGCCCTCGGATACGGCGTAGCCGTGGTTCTGGCTGGTGATATAGGTGCGGTGAGAGCCGGGGACGCGCACGGGCTGGTTCACCCCCCGGTGGCCGAAAGGCAGCTTGTAGGTGCTGCCCCCCGCCGCCAGGGCGGTGAGCTGATGCCCCAGGCAGATGCCGAACAGGGGCAGCCTTCCCAGCAGCTCCCGGAGCTGGGCGATCTGCCAGGTGTTCTCCGCCGGGTCACCGGGGCCGTTACTGAGCATCAGGCCGTCGTAGTTCCCTGCCAGGATCTCCTCCGCAGAGGCGGAGGCGGGCCAGACCGTCACTCCACAGGCGCGCTTCAGGAGCTCCCGCAGGATATTCCCTTTCCTGCCGTAGTCCAGCAGGGCCACGCGCTTCCCGATCCTGCCCTCCGGGGCATAGGTCCGCTTCTCCCGGCAGGTCACCGCCGCCAGGGCGTCCGTGACCCGGTAAGAAGCGATGGCTGCCAGATCTTCCGGAACCTCGTCGCAGAGGAGGGCGTTCATGACCCCCTCGTCCCGCAGGACGCGGGTCAGGCGGCGGGTGTCCACCCCCCAGAGACCGGGGATGTTCCGCTCCTTCAAAAAGCCGTCCAGGTCTCCCCGGCTGCGGAAGTTGGAGGGGGCGGCGCACCATTCCCGGACCACATAGCCCCGCAGCTGCGGCTCCCCCTCGAAATCTTCGGGGATGACGCCGTAATTGCCTATGAGGGGGAAGGTCTGCACGACGATCTGCCCATAGTAGCTGGGGTCGGTGAGGGTCTCCAGATAGCCCCCCATGCCGGTGGTGAACACCAGCTCACCCAGGCTTTCCCCTTCCGCGCCGAAGCGGAAGCCCTCGAAGACCATTCCGTTCTGCAACACAAGATATGCCTTTTTCATATTGCCTACCCCATTGATTGGCTTTTCAGGGCATGTCCACACGGCTCCGGCGCGCAGATTGCGCAGTCAGGATTTTCGTCAGATTGGCTGAAAACCGCAGGGAATGCTTTGTGTATTGCCGAGGATTTTCGGGCGATATGGCGGAAATCACGCAAGCAAGATGCGTGCCGAGCGCCGTGTGGGGATGCCTTCATTCAAACTCCACGGTGGCAGGAGGCTTGGAGGTGATATCGTACAGCACCCGGTTGACGCCCTTCACCTCGTTGACGATGCGCCCGCTGACCCTGTCCAGCACGTCAAAGGGCAGCCTGGCCCAGTCGGCGGTCATGAAATCCTCCGTCTCCACCGCCCGCAGGGCGATCGCCCGGTCGTAGCTGCGCCCGTCCCCCATGACGCCCACGCTGCGCAGATTCGTCAGCACCGCGAAATACTGGGCGGTGGAAGCCCCCAGGCCCGCCTTTTCCAGTTCCTCCCGGAAGATAGCGTCCGCCTCGCGGAGGGTATCCAGCTTTTCCTTCGTCACCGGGCCGATGACCCGGATCGCCAGGCCGGGGCCGGGGAAGGGCTGGCGGCTCACCAGGCTTTCCGGCAGGCCTAGCTCCCGCCCCAGGGCGCGCACCTCATCCTTGAACAGCAGCCGGAGGGGCTCCACGATCTCCCGGAAATCCACGGCGTCGGGCAGGCCCCCTACGTTGTGGTGGCTCTTGATGACCGCCGCGCTGCCCAGGCCGGATTCGATCACGTCGGGGTAGATGGTGCCCTGGGCCAGAAAGTCCATTCTTCCCAGCTTCCGGCTTTCTTCCTCGAAGACGCGGATGAATTCCTCCCCGATGCGCTTGCGCTTGGCCTCCGGCTGCTGCACCCGCATGAGCTTCCGAAGGAAGCGCTCTTCCGCGTTGACGCGGATAAAGTTCGCCCCCCGCCCGGCGAAGGCGGCCTCCACCTCGTCCCCCTCGTTTTTCCGGAGAAAGCCGTGGTCCACGAAGACGCAGCTGAGCCGATCCCCCACCGCCTCCGCCAGCAGGGCGGCGCAGACGGAGGAATCCACCCCGCCGGAGAGGGCCAGGAGCACCCGGCCGGAGCCGATCTTTTCCCGCAGCTCCGCTGCGGCCCGCTCCCGATAGCCGCCCATGGTCCAGGTACCGTGAAGATCGCAGATTTCATAGAGGAAATTGCGGAGGATCGCGGCGCCATATTCCGTATGGCGCACCTCCGGGTGGAACTGCACCCCGTAAAAGCGCCGCTTTTCATCACAGATGGCGGCGCTGGGGCAGCCGGCGCTGCGGGCGATGCTCCGGAAGCCAGCCGGCAGCCGGGCAATGAAATCCCCGTGGCTCATCCAGACGGCGCTCTGTTCCGGCAGGCCCCGGAACAGGGGATCATCCGTCGAGAAGGTTGTCTCCGTCCTGCCGTATTCCCTGGCCCGGTCCTCCCCTGCGGGGATCACCTCGCCCCCCAGCCTGGCCGCCAGGAGCTGGCAGCCGTAGCAGATGCCCAGGATGGGGACGCCCAGGCGGAACACGCCGGGGTCTGCGTCCGGCGCGCCGGGGGCATAGACGCTGTGGGGCCCGCCGGTGAAGATGATCGCGGCGGGACCGAAAGCCTTGATTTCGCTGAGGGAAGTCTGCCAGGGCCTTATTTCGCAGTAAACGCGGCACTCCCGCACCCGGCGGGCGATGAGCTGGTCGTACTGCCCGCCGAAATCCAGGATCAGGACTTTTTCTTCCATGCGCTTTCGCCTCTCAGTTGGCAACGTACATCTGCCGGTAGGGGTTAGCGCTGTCCGGCGTCACCACCGTGAAGGGGGAATCCAGGATCGCAGACTTATCCAGGTCGAAGGCGGCGCAGTATTCCGCCAGATAGCCCTCGATCTCGCCCAGGTCCTCCGCCGCGGCGGGCCGGGCCGTCACCTGCCTGGGAAAGGCGACAGTCTCGCAGCGGCTGCGCAGAAAGAGCTTGCCCCCGTGCATCCCCGTGCAGGGGAAATTGGAGACGATGGGCTTTCCGTCCGTATGCATGCCCAGGACGATGATGACGCCCCCCGCCTGGTATTCCCCCAGGAAGGAGCCCGCCCGGCCCCCGATGATGATGACGGGGATATGCTCCTTGTATTCCTTCATGTGGATGCCCGCCCGGTAGCCCGCGCTGCCCCGCACATAGATCTTCCCGCCCCGCATGGCGTAGCCCGCCGTGTCGCCGATGCTGCCGTGGACCAGGATGGTGCCGGCGTTCATGGTGTCCCCCACGGCGTCCTGGGCGTTGCCGAAGACCTTGATCTCCGCCCCGTTAAGGTAGGCCCCCAAAGCGTTGCCGGGGATGCCGTGGATCGCGAGCTTCCGCTTTCCCATACCCGCGCCGATGAAGCGCTGGCCCAGGCAGCCGATGATCTCCGCATCCCCCTCCGTGGCGCGCAGCAGCTCGTTCAGAGCGGTAAAATCCATTCCCGCAGCGTCGATGGTCTTCATCACACCGCACCTCCCAATTTCTTTGCACGGAATGCCTGCCCGAAGGGCAGGAGCGAGGGTTCCTTCTTCAAAGCCTCGAAGTCGACGGTTTCCAGGGGCGTCCGCTCCCGGATGAGGGAGGTGTAGATGCCCGCGCGGGACACGTCCCCCAGGAGGATGAAGCCCGTCAGCACCCCGCCGGCGGCAAAGAGCTTCTTGCAGCTGTGCTCCGTGATCTCCGTATATACCGGCTCCGTATAGGTCCCGGCGCTCATGATATGGAGGCCGAAGAAGCCGATGGAATTCATCTTGATCCCCTTGTCGAATTTCTCCGCGCCCCCGGCCATGTTCACCCCGGCGCAGAAGCCCTGGAGGGAGGCGTTGGGCAGCACCGCCAGCAGGCCCGCCTCCCCGGCGCTCACATCCATGCTCTCCGTGCAGTCCCCGGCGGCCCAGACGCCCGGCAGGGAGGTCTCCATGCGTTCCCCCGCCAGGATGCCTTTGTTGACGGCTCCCCCGGCCTCCGCCAGGAGGGAGACGTTGGGCCGCGTGCCGATGGCGATCACCAGCACGTCGAATTTCACGGTTTTCCCGCTTTTCATGCGGGCGGTTTTTCCCTCAAACTTCGTCACCGTGTCCCCCAGCATGAGCCGGAGGCCGTTTTCCGCCAGGTGCTTTTCCAGGATGGGAGCGCAGTCCGCGTCCAGATTGGCGCTCATGGCGTGCGCCGCAAGGTCGCAGACAGTGACGCTCCCGGCCCGGTCCCGGAGGCCCTCGGCGCACTTCAGGCCGATGAAGCCCGCGCCGACGATGAGCACCCGGCTCTCCTTGCCGACGGCCTTTTCCAGGGCCAGGGCATCCTCCAGCGTGGTGAAGAAGAAGCGGTTTTCCACCGTCTCCAGCCCCTCGAAGCGGGGGGAAAAGGGGTGGGAACCCAGGCAGAGGCAGAGGGCGTCGTAGCTGAGGGCCTCCCCCGTGGAGAGGATCACCCGCTTCGCTTCCGGCTCCAGCTTCTCCGCCGTCACGCCGTGGCGCACCTGCACCCGGTTCTTTTCATAGAAGTCCTCCCCCCGCCAGCTCATGCGCGGGATATCCGTCTTCCCCTCCAGGTAGTAGGAGATGAGGGGTCTGCCGTAGTTGGAGAAGGCCTCGGCGGTGACGAGGGTGATCTCCCCCTCCCCGTCCCGGCTGCGGATGCCCTCCGCGCAGCTGACGCCGGCGATGCTGCCGCCGATGATGAGATATTTTTTCACGCCTGACCCTCCTCCCTTTCTTCATAGACGATGGCCCTGTTGGGGCAGCCGGCGGCGCAGGCCGGTTCCCCCGCGGCGTTATGCAGGCAAAGCTCGCACTTCATGGCCGCCCCGTCGGGCCCCGGCTGCACCGCCCCGTAAGGGCAGACCAGGACGCAGGTGAGGCAGCCCACGCACTTTTCACGGTCGATGCACACCACCCCGTCCTCCCGGTGGATGGCCCCGGAAATGCAGCTGCGGATGCAGAGGGGGTCCAGACAGTGGCGGCAGGACACAGCATAGGTGATCCTGTCGTCCCCCTCCACCCGGATCCGCGGGCGGATGGGCTTGCCCTTGAGGGCTTTGACCATGTCGCTTTCCCCGGAATTGGCAAAGGCGCAGTTATATTCGCACAGATGGCACCCCAGGCACCATTCTTCGTTGACATAGACTCTTTTCATCGTTTATTCCCCCGCGTGCGATATTCCGAGAATACGGAGTTCCGTTTCGTTCAGCCCCACGCCCCGGAGCATGAGACGGTTGCCCCGCAGCGCTTCGATGGAGTTGATGCCCATGCCCCCCATGAGCTCCATGATCTCCCGCTTCCAGGCCGTCAGCAGGTTCACCAGACGCTGGGAGCCGATCTCCGGGTTCAGGCGCTTCGTAAGGTCCGGCCGCTGGGTGGCGATGCCCCAGTTGCATTTGCCGCTCTGGCAGGTGCGGCAGAGGTGGCAGCCCAGGGCCAGCACCGCCGCCGTGGCGATATAGCAGGCGTCCGCCCCCAGGGCCACGGCCTTCACCACGTCGGCGCTGGAGCGGATGGAACCGCCCACCACCAGGCTCACATTGTTGCGGATGCCCTCGTCCCGGAGGCGCTGGTCCACGCTGCTGAGGGCCAGCTCGATGGGGATGCCCACATGATCCCGGATGCGGGTGGGGGCCGCGCCGGTGCCGCCCCGGAAGCCGTCGATGGCGATGATGTCCGCGCCGGAGCGGGCGATGCCGCTGGCGATGGCGGCGATATTGTGCACGGCGGCCACCTTGACGATGACGGGCTTGCGGTGCCCCGTGGCCTCCTTCAGGGACCAGACCAGCTGCCGCAGGTCCTCGATGGAATAGATATCGTGGTGGGGGGCGGGAGAAATGGCGTCGGACCCTTCGGGGATCATGCGGGTGCGGCTCACATCCGGCCCCACCTTGGCCCCCGGCAGATGGCCGCCGATGCCCGGCTTGGCCCCCTGGCCCATCTTGATCTCGATGGCCGCCCCGGCCTCCAGATAGTCCTCATGGACGCCGAAGCGCCCGGAGGCCACCTGCACGATGGTATGGGGCCCGTATCGGTAGAAATCCTCATGGAGGCCGCCCTCGCCGGTGTTGTAGCAGACGCCCATTTCCGTGGCCGCCCGGGCCAGGGAGGCGTGGGCGTTGTAGCTGATGGAGCCGTAGCTCATGGCGGAGAACATCACCGGCATGCTCAGCTCCAGCTGGGGCGTCAGGTCGGTTTTCAGCCTGCCCTCCGCGTCCCGGGTCATCCTGTCCGGCTTCTTCCCCAAAAAGACCTTGGTCTCCATGGGCTCCCGCAGGGGGTCGATGGAGGGGTTGGTCACCTGGGAAGCGTTGATGAGGAGCTTGTCCCAATAGACCGGCAGGGGCTTGGGGTTGCCCATGCTGCTGAGGAGCACGCCGCCGGAAGCGGCCTGCTTGTAGACTTCCCGGATGGTGTCGCCGTCCCAGTTGGCGTTTTCCCGCAGGCGGCAGTCAGAGCGGACGATCTTCAGCGCACGGGTGGGGCAGAGGGAGACGCAGCGCTGGCAATTGACGCATTTCGCTTCGTCGGAAATCAGCATGTCCCGCTCGGCGTCGTAGCGGTGCACCTCGTTGGCGCACTGCCGCTCGCAGACCCGGCAGCGGATGCAGCGTTCGTCCCGCCGGACGACCTCGAATTCGGGATAGAAATAATCGATGCCGGGCATTTCAGCAGCACCCCTCTTTCACTCGGACGATGACCGGCTCCCCGCCGGCAGGGGCATAGAGGTTTTCCGCGTCGGGCTCCATGGCCCGGATGGCCGCCTCCTCGGAGGCGATGAACACCCGGTCACCCTTCTCCGCCGTCACCATGCTCCGGAGCTTCAGCCGGTCGTTCAGGGCCATGAGGCCCCCGCGGAAGCCCAGGATGATGGAGAAGGGCCCGGTGATCAGCAGACTGGGGAAAACGGTGCGGAGATAGGTGAGCTCCCGCCGCTGCGCCTCCGGCTTCGCTTCGATGGTGCTCCAGAAGGGGGCGGCGATGACGCCGGCGGTCTCCTCCAGGGTGAGGCCCTGCTTGCGCAGCAGGTAGTCCGCGATATAGGTGATGACCTCCGTGTCCGTCTGGAGGGTGCAGGTGTAGCCGTACATTTCGATACAGCGGCGATTGGCGTCGTAGGAGGAGATCTCCCCGTTGTGCACCACCGTCCAGTCCAGCAGGGCGAAGGGATGGGCCCCGCCCCACCAGCCGGGCGTGTTGGTGGGATAGCGGCCGTGGGCCGTCCAGGAATAGGCCCCGTATTCCTCCAGCCGGTAGAATTCCCCCACGTCCTCCGGGAAGCCCACGGCCTTGAAGACGCCCATGTTCTTCCCGCTGGAGAAAACGTAGGCCCCTTTGATGGAGGTGTTGATATGCATGACCACCCGGGCGATGTATTCATTCTCATCCACCTGCATGCTGTTGAGGACGCTGCGCAGGGGGGTCACGAAATAACGCCAGATCAGGGGCTCGTCGGTGATGGCGGGGATGGTGCGGGTGGGGATGACCTCCGCTTTCACCAGCTCCAGCTCTCCCCGGAGATAGGTCTCGCACTCGTGGCGCACGGCCTTGTCGCTGAAAAACAGGTGCAGGGCGAACAGCTCCTTGTATTCCGGATAGATGCCGTAGCCGGCAAAGCCGCCCCCCAGGCCGTTACTGCGCTCATGCATGGGCTTCATGCTCTCGATGATCTTCTCCCCGCTCATCCGCTCGCCGCTTTTGGAAATCACCGCCGAAATGGCGCAGCCGGACGGATTGCGGAACTGACCCTCCAATGCTCGCATTTCCATCAACTCCTTATGAATTACAACAGAAAAAGAGCAAAGGCCTTTCCGGAAGCCGCAGCTTACCAGAAGAGCGCCTTTGCTCTTGCCCCTAGGATACTCCCGGCGGGCCCCTTTGTCAATCCGGGGGGCGACAAAATTTGCGGAGAAAGAAACTCCGGTTTTTTGCAATTTGACGGTTGACATCCTGCAAAGGGCGGTGTAAGATGCAGCCATCGAGAGACAACGGCGTCTCGCGGGTCACTGTGCCCGCAGCGCCGTTGTCTTTTTTTGTTTTGTTGTCTGTCACCATTTGAAAGGAGCGATCATTATGTCCACCGTACCGGAATTCTTTGCCAGCAAGGTCTTTGACGACAAGGTCATGCGCGCCCGCCTGCCCGAAAAGGTGTATCGGTCCCTGCGCAAGACCATCGACAACGGAGAGACCCTGGACCTGAACCTTGCGAACTCCGTGGCCGAAGCCATGTGCGCCTGGGCGGTGGAGAACGGGGCCACCCACTTCACCCACTGGTTCCAGCCTCTCACCGGCATCACCGCCGAGAAGCACGATTCTTTCATCAATCCCGCCCCCGACGGCCGGGTCATCATGGAGCTGACCGGCAAGGAGCTGATCAAGGGCGAGCCCGACGCATCCAGCTTCCCCTCCGGCGGCCTGCGGGCCACCTTCGAGGCCAGGGGCTATACCGCCTGGGACCCCTCCAGCTACGCCTTCATCAAGGAAAAGACCCTCTGCATCCCCACCGCCTTCTGCTCCTACGGGGGCGAGGCCCTGGACAAGAAGACGCCCCTGCTGCGGAGCATGGACGCCCTGAACCGCCAGGCCCTGCGGATCCTGAAGCTCTTCGGCAACACGGAAGTGAAGCGGGTGGTCACCAACGTGGGACCGGAGCAGGAATACTTCCTGGTGGACCGGGAGATGTACCTGAAGCGGAAGGACCTCATCTACACCGGCCGCACCCTCTTCGGCGCCAAGCCCCCCAAGGGCCAGGAGCTGGAGGACCACTACTTCGGGGCCATCAAGCCCCGGGTGCAGGCCTATATGGAGGAGCTGAACGAGGAGCTGTGGAAGCTGGGCATCCTGGCCAAGACGGAGCACAACGAGGTGGCCCCCGCGCAGCATGAGCTGGCCCCCATCTACGCCACCACCAACGTGGCCACCGACCACAACCAGCTCACCATGGAGATCATGAAGAAGGTCGCCCGGAAGCACGGCCTGGTCTGCCTCCTTCACGAGAAGCCCTTCGCCGGCGTGAACGGCTCCGGCAAGCACAACAACTGGTCCATGTCCACGGATACGGGCGAGAACCTCCTCTCCCCCGGCGAGACCCCCTATGAGAACGCCCGCTTCCTGCTGTTCCTGGTGGCGGTGGTGAAGGCGGTGGACGAATATCAGGATCTGCTGCGCCTGGCGGTGGCCACGGCGGGCAACGATCACCGCCTGGGGGCCAACGAGGCGCCTCCCGCCGTCCTGAGCATGTTCCTGGGGGACGAGCTGGCCGCCGTGCTGGACGCGGTGGAGACCGACAGTCCCTATGCCGGCGCGGAGCGGAAGACCCTGAAGCTGGGGGTAGACAGCCTGCCCCGCTTCACCCGGGACACCACGGACCGGAACCGCACCAGCCCCTTCGCCTTCACCGGCAACAAATTCGAATTCCGCATGGTGGGCTCCAGCGATTCCATCGCCTGCGCCAACATCATGATCAACGCCTCCGTGGCGGAAGCCCTGCGGCAGCTGGCCGACGACCTGGAGGGAGCTGCGGACTTCGACGAAAGGCTCCATGCCCTCATCAAGGAGACCTATATCGCCCACAAGCGCATCATCTTCAACGGCAACGGCTATGACGACGCCTGGATCAAGGAGGCCACGGAGCAGCGGGGGCTTCTGAACCTGCGCACCGTCGCCGACGCCCTGCCCCGGCTGCTGGAGCAGAAGAACGTGGAAATGCTCACCTCCCACGGGATCTTCTCCGAAACGGAGCTGAAGTCCCGCTACGAGATCCAGCTGGAGAACTACGTGCGCACCGTGCGCATCGAGGCCCTGACCATGGCCGACATGGCCCGGAAGGAGATCATCCCCGCCATGGCCGCCTTCGCCGCTTCCCTGGCGGAGGGCGCCGCCAAAAAGCTGGCCGTGGGCACCGACGTGGGCTGCCGCTATGAGACGAAGCTGGTGAAGAAGCTGAGCTGTCTCACGGACACGGCGGACGCCGCCGCGGAGGAGGTGGAGAAGACCGTCACCACCCTGGACGCCCTGGGCGACGTGACGGAGGAGTCCCGGTTCGTGCGGGACGAGGTGCTGCCGAAGATGGCCGCTCTCCGGGCGGTCTGCGACGAGGCGGAGACGCTGACCGCGGCGAGCTACTGGCCGTTCCCCACCTACGGCGATCTTCTCTTCGGCGTCTAATCGCCGCAAATAAAAAAGGATAGCCGCCTCCCCGCCAAGAGCTGCGGCTATCCCCAAAAGCAGTAACGGAGGGCTTGCGCCGACCATCACCGCCCTCCAATGTAACAAAGACTGAATAACCTGTCAAGGAGGGAAAAC
>JAEETX010000053.1 GCA_016286665.1 Oscillospiraceae bacterium | reverse complement strand
TGGGCGTCGGCGGCACCGGGTCGATGAGCGGGGGCAGCTCGGTGGGCTCGGGGGAGGCCGGGACCGGGGCGGCGGTGGGCGAAGCCGTGGACGCGGGCTCTTCCGTGGGGGCAGGCGGCTCCGTGGGGGCATACTCCACGGGCGGGGCCGCCGGCTCCGCACCGGCGAGAGAGGTCCCCGCCGGGTCCGACAGGCAGACCCAGAAATCCCGGATGCCGTAGTAATAATTCACATATCCCCAGCGGCGGCCCTCCGCGTCTTCATAGATGGTATTGAAGCTCATCTCCTCAGGCGGCCAGCCCCACCAGGCGTCCTCCCCCGCTTCGCTCATGGTGTAGCTGGGCCCGGCGTCGCCGGGATACTCCCAGAGAAGCACGCGGCTGCAGCCCTCCAGGTCGAGGAATTCCGCCTCCTCCGGATAGAGGAATTCCCTTCCGTGCTCCTGCTCAAAGGAGAGGGAGTCATATTTCACCGTCAGCTCCTTCATGCTGATCCAGCCGGTACCGTCCATCAGCCCCCAGCCGCCTTCCAGGCCCCAAATATAGCTCACATAGACCTCTTCGCCGTTGGGCAGCTCCTCCACCGTCTTATCGGAAGTGGGGTTCTTTTTCACCGCGGCAAAGCCCGCCTCTCCGGAGGCGATATAGACCCGGTTTTCGTAATAGCACTCGTCCCGGTGCTTCTCAAAGAAATCGTCCTCCGGCTCGTAGATCACGTCTGCCAGGGCGGTCATGCCCAGGCTCAACATCAGGAACAGGGAGAAAAGAAGGATCAAAAACCGTTTCATAAAGCGCCTCCTAAATCAAAGCGGTGAAAACAAGTCCCAAGGCATAGCTGAACGCGTTGGCACAGAGGGAAAAGAGCCGGGGGCGGCGGATGTTTTCCCCGTCTTTTTTGTAGAAATGGCCCTCCGCCCACACCGCCAGGGCTTCCAGGACAGGCACGGGCAGCCAGGCCGGGGCGGGTCCGAAATGCCGCCAGCAGAGGACGCAGAAGACCAGGGGCGGATTGGTGAGCAGATTCACCAGGGCGCAGAGCAGGAGATCCCGGCCCCGCAGCCCCCAGACAAGGGCGAAAGCCCCCTCGAACAGCAACGTCAGGCCCAGGGACGCCCCCAGGGAGATCAGCCAGGCGTTCACGGTTTCCGCTGAAGTCCCGGCAGCAGCAGCGCAAGGGAGAGGGCCGCGCCCAGCGCCAGGAGCCAGCCAACCGGGGGCAGGGTCAGCCCGGCCCAGACGGGCAGGAAGCCCAGGAACAGGGCAAAGGTGAGCAGGCCGAAGCTGAAGCCCTGCATCCCCGGCAGGGCGTCCGCCGCAGCGCGGAGGGTGATGGGCATGGTCATGTTGAACAGGAACAGGGCCAGCACGCCGCAAACCGGATTCGCGGCAAAGAGGAAGCCAAGAGTCGCCAGACCCAGAGAACCTATGGAGGCCCATTTCGCCCCCGCCCGGTCGCTGAGATAGCCTCCCGCCGCCTTGCCCAGCACCACGGCGCAGACCGCCGCAACGGCCCACCAGCCGGTCTTCCAGGGAAAGCTGAACAGGAATCCCTCGAAGGAGCGGAGGCAGACCACCAGGAACAGGCAGACGAGCGCCGGGAAGGGCGAAGCCAGCCGGAAGGGGTCGATGGACGCGGGCTTATTTTCCCGCAGGAGCCAGGCCAGCACCAGGCAGGCCGCCAGGCCGATCAGGGAGGGGGCCAGGATATCCCCGCCCGCCTTGCCCAGAAGGGTGCCGAAGAAGATGCCGAAGGCTCCGGGGGAGACGAAAACCCCCAGAGGTCCCGCCTTTTTCGGCCAGGCGTGGAGCACCGCCACCCCGCCGCCCACATGGTAGAGGGCGTTCCCCACCCCGGCGGTCACCGCCAGAGCCAGGGGGAAGGACCCCAGGCCCAGGCAGGCGGCCCCCACCAGGAGGCTGCCCAGGACGAGGAAGCTCCGGTCCTGCCGGAAGCGGTCCGCCAGGAGCCCCAGGGGCATCTGCAGGGCAAAGGCGCAGAAATTATAATAGAGCATCACTTCCGCCCATCGCTCTGACGGGCGGCAGAAGCGAAAGAGGGCCCAGGCGCAGAGGAAGTCGATGAAGAAATGCCCGGCGGCGCAGGCCGCCGTCATCGCGCTTTTCCGCATAGCCGATCCCCCTTCTCTGTCTGCTTAGACGCTTTTTTGCTCAGATTGTTTCCGCTTCCCCGTTAATTTTCGCCTCGTTGGCCGCCATGGCGGCCAGGGTGTCCCCCAGGAGCTTGTCCAGCTCCCAGCCCAGGCGCTCCGCCCCCTGGCGGATGGTGTCCCGGGAGCAGCCGGCGGCGAACTTCTTATCCTTGAATTTCTTTTTGAGGCTGCTGAGCTCCATGTCCGTGCAGCTCCTGGAAGGGCGCATCAAAGCCGCCGACCAGATGAGCCCGGTGAGCTCATCGGCGGCGAAAAGGACCTTTTCCATCTCCAGCACGGGCTCCACATCGCAGCAGATGCCCCAGCCGTGGCTGCAGACGGCGTGGACGCACTCCTCCGTGCAGCCGCCGGCGCGCAGCAGCTCCGGCGCTTTTTGGCAGTGCTCCTCCGGCCACTGTTCAAAGTCGATATCGTGCAGCAGGCCCACCTGGGACCAGAACTCCCGGTTTTCCGGGTCCAGCCGGGCGGCGAACCAGTCCATCACCGCCTCCACCGTCAGGGCGTGGCGCAGGTGGAAGGGCTCTTTGTTATACTGTTTCAGCAGCGCTAACGCCGCTTGTCTCGTAATGCCGGTCTCCATGGGGACGACCTCCCGTTCCTTTGTTTTTCCCAGCATACCACAATTATGATCAAAAAGAAACAACTGTCCGTTTTATTGCCCGTTCCTTTCTGCTATAATCAGGCTGCCGACACCGCACAGATTGGCCGCAGGGCCGGGAGGAAACCGTTGAACAAGAAAAAGAGAGTATGGATCATCGCCGCCGCAGCCATCGTGCTGCTGGCGCTGCTGCTGGGCCTGGGGCCGGACCTGCTGATCGTGGGGACCGGAAGGCGTTACATCGTATCCCCGGAGGAGGCCGCCGGGCTGGAGGCCGACTGCATTCTGGTGCTGGGCGCGGGGCTGCTGCCCGACGGGAGCCCCAGCCTCATGCTGGGGGAGCGCATCCAAACGGGGGTGGACCTCTATGAGGCCGGCGTCGCCCCCAAGCTGCTCATGAGCGGAGACCACACCCGCCCGGACCACGACGAGGTGAACGCCATGAAGGACGCGGCCATGGCCCGGGGCGTCCCCTCGGAGGACGTCTTCATGGACCACGCGGGCGTCGCCACCTACGACAGTTTTTATCGGGCCAGGGACATCTTCGGCGTGAAGAAGGCAGTGATCGTCACCCAGGCCTATCATCTGCCCCGCGCCCTGTGGATCGCGCGGCGGATGGGGCTGGAGGCGGTGGGCGTCGCCTGCGACACGGCGCGGTATCCGGGGCAGCTGTACCGGGATATCCGGGAAATCCTGGCACGGGACAAGGACTTTTTCAAGTGCATGTTCCAGCCCCTCCCCCGCTATCTGGGAGAGGCCGTCCCCATTGGGGGCAGCGGCGACGCCACCAACGACAGAGGGTAGCGTCCTTATTCGGCGGATATCTTTTTGCGATCGATCTTTGGAACGGGAGGGTCCGGATATGAAGCGCAGTTCGGGTATTCTCATCATCCTGCTATTGCTGGCGGCGCTGCTGGTGCTGTTCCTGTCGGTACAGCAGCTGGGTTCCCTCGGCTTCGGCGGGAAAGCGCAGAGCGTGGAGGGCTCCGACGCGGTGCAGCAGGCGCAGGACGCGGTGGACGCCGTCAATCAGCGGCTCAAGGAAGCCGGCCAAGCCCCGTGACCGAAGCGCGCGCCGGAGAAAGCGCTCCCCGGCAGATGCATGCTGTGCCGGCACGCCTTGTGTATTCCGGGCTTTTTATCCGATAAGACAGGGCAAAGACCCGGCGCTGCGCCGGGCGGGAGTCTTGGACGTCCCCTATATTTCTCTGTTCTTTTCTTCGCAGCTATGGTATAATGCGGAGCCAGACAGAGAGAAACGGAGGCGCGGGCATGAGCGGAAAGGGAAAAGACGACAAGACGCTGGGGCTTTATCTCCACATCCCCTTCTGCGCCAGCCGCTGCGCTTACTGCGATTTCTGCTCCACGGAGAACCGGCGTGACCTGATCCCCGGCTATCAGCACGCGCTGAAAAAGCACCTGACGGAGGCCGCGCCAAGGCTGGAGAAATACCGCATCGACACGGTGTATTTCGGCGGGGGCACCCCCAGCTGGTACGGGGCGGACTATCTGGCGGAGCTCATGGGCCTGATCCGCAGGGAAATGCGCCTCACGCCCGACTGCGAGGTCACCCTGGAGGCCAACCCCGACAGCGTGGAATCCGCCGGACTTCTTCGGCTGCGGAAAGCAGGCTTCAACCGCATCTCCATCGGCGCGCAGAGCGCCAACGACGCCATCCTCCGCTTCCTGGGGCGGCGGCACAGCTGGGCCCAGGTGCCCCGGGCGGTGGACAAGGCCCGGCGGGCGGGCTTTGAGAACATCAGTCTGGATCTGATCTACGGGCTTCCCGCCCAGAGCCGGGAGGACTGGAGCGACACCCTCCGGCGGGTGATGGAGCTGAACGTGCAGCACCTGAGCTGCTACGGGCTGAAGATCGAGGAGGGCACCCCCCTCTGGCGGTTCCGCAGCTCCCCGGACATCCCCGACGACGACCTGCAGGCGGACATGTACCTCTACGCCGTGGAGACCCTGGCCGGGGCGGGCTATATCCAGTATGAGATATCCAACTTCGCCAGGCGTAGCTATGCCTCCCGGCACAACCTGAAATACTGGCTGCTGGAGGACTACGCCGGCTTCGGCGCTTCCGCGGCCTCCAAGATCGGCGATCAGCGCTTCACCTTCCTGAGGGACGCGGAGGCATATATCCGCGCCGTGGAGGAAGGGGAAAACCTTATCTGCGAATCGGAGACGGTGACGGCCTCGGAAAAGGCCATGGAATATGTGATGCTGGGGCTGCGCACCGCCCGGGGCATCGAGGCCGGGGAATATGAAAAGCGCTTCCGCGCCCCCTTCGCGCCGCTGGACGCGCTGCTGCAGGGCTATGTGCGCATGGGCCTTGCCAAGCAGGTGGACGACCGCTGGCGCTTCACCCCCCGGGGCTTCCTCCTGTCCAACCAGCTCATCGGAGAGCTGCTGGACGCGCAGGCGGAGCAGCGCTACAAACCGCGTCCTTATTCGCCGTAATAACAGGTATCCACGCAAGCGTGAATACCTGTAAGATTCCGGCGAAGCGTCCTTCTCAAAATCGAAGCCATGCTTCGATTTTGAAGCGGAGGAGCAGCGAAGCGAATAAGCTCTGGTCTATCAGGCCGAAGCAAATGATACGCAGCTTGCGCCGGCTTGCGGGCCGCGAACTCTGCGACGGCTTGCATAGGCGCATCGGCAGCAAGCCGGAAGAAAGGTTACCGTTATGAAAGACACCAGGCGCACCTCCCGCATCATGCGGCGAGCTGCGCTCTTTTTTGTCCTTGCCCTGGTGCTGCTGGCCGCGCTCGCGCTGCTGGCGGGTGAAGTGTGGGCGCGGACGGACCGGCTTTTCCCCGGTCTGCGGGCCGGGGACCTGGCCCTGGGGGGGCTGCACCGTTCTGAAGCCCAGGCAAAGCTGGCGTCGACGGGCTGCGGGGCCTGGCTGGGAAAAAGCGTCGCCGTGCGCTTCCCCGACGGCAGCGCATTTCCGGTGACCGCCGCCGAGGTGGGGATGGAGCGGGACCCGGCGGCCCTGGCCGAAGCGCTCTACGCCTATGGGCGGGGCGACGGCCTTTGGCGGAATACGCTCTCGCGGCTGGAAGCCCTGTTCTTCGGGGCGCAGCCGGTGGAGGCCCCGGTGCCGGAGCCGGCGGGGGAAGCCCTGCGCCTGGCCGCCCGGCGGATCGCCGAGGCGACGGACAGGGCGCCGGTCCCCTCGGTGCTCTACTTTGACGAGGAGGCCATCCGCTGGACGCGGGGAACGCCGGGGCAGGAGACGGACCGGGCAGGCCTGGCCATGGCGCTGGAGGAAGCCTTTCTTGCGGGGCGGGAAACCGTGGACTGGCAGCCCGCGGTCCTGCTCCCGGAGGAGGCGGATTTCCGCTCCGTTTACGCCCTCCTCGCCTGCCCCGCGGAGGACGCCCATTGGGACGAGGAAGGCCGGGTGCTGCCGGAGAAGCCGGGGCGCAGCTTCGATTTCCTTGCCGCCCAGGCGGCGGCGGAGGCCCTGGAGCCGGGGGAAACCCTGGTGATCCCCTTTGAGACCGTGGAGCCGCAGCTGACGGCGGAGGCGCTGCGCGCCCTGCTGTATCGGGACGAGCTGGGGAGCTACGCCACCGCCCTGGGCGGCACGGAGACAAGGATGGGCAACATCCGCCTGGCGGCGAAAAGCCTGGACGGCTGCCTGCTGCTGCCGGGAGAGGAATTCAGCTTCAACGGACGCATCGGCCAGCGGACGGAGGAAGCGGGCTACGGCAGCGCTCTCAGCTATGTGGACGGGGAGGTGGTGAGCGAGGTGGGAGGCGGCATCTGCCAGGTAAGCAGCACCCTCTACTGCGCCTGCCTCCTGGCGGACCTGGAGGTGAGCTTCCGCACGAACCACCGCTATTTCCAGAGCTACGTTCCCCCCGGCCTGGACGCCACCGTCTCCTGGGGCTGGCCGGACTTTAACTTCGTGAACTCCACGGAATATCCCCTGCGCATCGAAGCCGGGTGCGAGGGCGGCAGCCTCACCGTGACCATCCGGGGCACGAGGACCCGGGAGGGGCACACCGAGCTGCGCTGGGAGGTGCTGGAGACCGTGGCTGCGGGTACCGTCTACCGGGAGGACCCGGCCCTGGCCCCCGGCCAGCGCACCGTGGCGGACGCCGGGCGGGACGGCATGACCGTTCAGACCTGGCGGGTGAAATATGACGGCGAGGGAAACGTGCTCGAGGAGGTCCCCGAGGCCCTCAGCGTCTATGCTTCCCGGGACAGCGTGATCCTGGTGGCCCCGGAGGATAAGGAAGGATAGCAGATCGCCGCAGGCCGGATGGCCTGCGGCGATGCTTTCTTCACAGTTCCTTCTTCCGGAACGCCAGCCAGGAACCGGCCAGGGATAAAAGCAGGAGCGCCCCGGCGGCGAGAGCCGGGCCGGTCAGCGGCACGAGACTTTCTTCCGGCCGCCAGAGCCGCTTGTTCCCCAGGGCGGAGGAAGGGAGATAGCGACGGACGCCGCCGGGCAGCAGCAGCATGCTCAGGATCATCAGCCCCAGTTGGGTGCTCACGGCGGCGAAGGGGCGAAGGGCAAAGGCGAAGAAAACATAGATCCCGGCCTCCGCGGCGGTGAAAAGGAGCCACAGCCGCAGCGCTCTTGCCCCATAGCCCGGCGGCAGCAGCTCCCAGCGGATGGGGAAGGTCAGCAGGCACAAGGCACAGACCAGCCAGCGGACAAGCAGGATGGCCCCCAGGGCGGCAAGCCAGAAGCGGGCGAAAATCTCCGCCCGGGATGCGCCCCGCAGGAGCAGCGCTGCAGCGCAGGACCCGCGGATGCCCCGGCCCGCCGCCCACTGGGAGAGAATAAGGCCGCTCAGGATCACGCTGATGGAAGGGTTGCACAGGGCGCAGAGAAACAGGTATTCTGCGTGCTCCGGCATGCGATTCATCGTCTCCCACACTTCGTCCAGGCTTTCAAAGTGACCTTCCAGCCCGTAGGACCGGGCAACGCTGTCCGGGGTGGCCCAGCGCTCCAGCTCCATGAAGGCCGGATAACGGAGGCTGCGGGTCATGATGGAGGTCGTGTCCCAACAGGTGAGCCCTATGAGCGCGAGGAAGGTCAGCAGGAAGCGCCAGTCCCCCAACAGCCGCCCCAGGGAAAACGCAGTTCGTCGCAGCATTGTCTTTTCCTCCTCCCGGACAAACTAGGGAAGCTCCCGTCTGCGGAAAAGGAGCCAGGCAGCGGCGAGGGACGCCAGCAGGACCGCGCCGCCGGCGACGGCGGCGGCAATCAGCACGCTGGGAAAGGCCGCCGGCTTCCACAGAGCTTTGTCGGTCAGCGCCGTCAGAGGGGCCAGCCTACCCAGCTCGCGGGGCAGACACAGGACCAGGGCGGCAGCCCCCATATCCGCCGCCCCCGCCGCTGCCGGCGGCAGGGCAAAGGCGGCGACGGAAAAGAACGCCGT
This sequence comes from Oscillospiraceae bacterium, assembly GCA_016286665.1. Lineage (GTDB taxonomy): Bacteria > Bacillota > Clostridia > Oscillospirales > Oscillospiraceae > UBA1774. The sequence goes on along the minus strand of JAEETX010000053.1, from coordinate 11,254 downwards.
ATCCGCCGCCGACAGGAGCAGCCAGACCGGGACGACGCCCCGGAGATAAGGCGCGGGGAAGTATTCCGTATGCACCGGCATCACCGCGAAGCAGAGGGCGAAAAAGCCCCAGCGAAACAGCAGGGTCAGGCCCAGGCAGGGGCACAGGAGCTGCCGGAACACCGCGGCGCGGGAAGCCCCCCGCAGGAGCAGGGCCGAAGCGTGTCCCCCGTCGATGCTTCGGGCGACCAGCCAGAAGGAGAAGAAGACGGCGGCCAGGGTGCCGGTAAAGGAAGCGTTGCAGAGGATGGCGAGGGTATAGTATTCGGCGCGGTCCGGGTCGTCCACATAGGTTTCCCAGACCTGTTCCATGGTCTCATACTGTCCCTCCAGGCCCAGGCTGCGGGCGATCTGATTGGGGTGGACTGCCTCGCTGGCAAGGGTCAGGAAGGTCTTATACCGGTAACCGGCCTTCATGTTGAAGGTCAGGCCCAGCCAGAGCAGGCCCGTCAGCAGGGCGAACGCCAGATAAAGCCGCCAGTCCCCCAGGATGCGCCGAAGGGTGACGCCCGTCCGATTCATGCCCTTTCGCCCCCTTCCCGCACCGCCGCCGGGGACAAAAGCGCTGCAAAAGCTTCCGCTCCCTCCGTTTCCAGCCGTTCCTCCAGCTCTGCCGCGGTCATCTGCGCCAGCAGGCGGCCCGCGCCGAGAAAGAGATAGTCCGTAGCGAGCCCCCGCACTTCCTCCGGCTGCGGGGAGGTGATCAGCACGGTAACGCCGCCGGTCCTGTTCCGCTCCTCCAGCAACTCCCACGCCGCCCGGATGCCCTCCGGGTCCAGCCCGTTCATGGGCTCGTCCAGCACCAGCAGCTCCGGGTCCCCCAGGAGGGCCGCTGCGACGCCGTAGCGCTGCCGCTCCCACAGGGCGCAGTCGTCATAGCGCCGCCGTCCCACCTTTCGCTCCGTCAGTTCCAGTTTTCGGCGCAGCGCCTTCTGCTTTTCTCTGTCGACGCCGCCCAGGAGGCGGGCCTGCATTTCCAGATTTTTCCGGATCGAGAAGTATTCCACGGCTGTGGGCCTGTCGACAAGGAAGCCCACGCGCTTTCTGGCCCTGCACAGCGCCGCCGGCGTCTCCCCGCCGAGGAGGGAAAAGCTGCCTGACGTGGGCTCGCTGAGGCCCGCCAGAATGCGCAGGAGGGTGGTTTTCCCCGCGCCGTCGCCGCCGATCAGGCCGTAGATATGTCCTTCCTCCAGGGAGATCGTCAGCCCGTCCAGGGCGGTCTTTCCCCTGTAGCGCTTTGTCAGCGCATGGGTGGCGAGAGCTTCTGCCATACCGGTTTCTCCTTTCCGTGACGTTCACAACGGCAGGGCGAAAAAGAACTCCACGCCCTGTGCCGTATTCCGCACACCGCAGGTCCCGCCGTGGAGCTCCACGATCTGCCGGACGATGCTCAGGCCCAGGCCGGTGCCGCCGCCGCTGCGGGCCTTGTCCCTGCGGTAGAAGGGTTCCCAGACCTTTTCCCGCTCCTCCGGCGAAAAAGGCTTCTCCACCGGGTTCTCCACCCGGAAAACCGCCTGTCTGCCCTCCTTTTCCGCCCGCAGGCGCGCCCAGCTCCCCGCCGGGGCGTAGCGCAGGGCGTTCACCAGGAGGTTTTCCGCCGCCTGGGCGATGCGGCCTTCGTCCGCCGTCACGGCGCAGGCTTCCCCCGGCGCCAGGGTCACGGTCAGGTCCCGCGCCGCCGCCAGAGGCCCCAGTTTGTCCGCCGTCGCAGCCGCCAGAGCCCGCAGGTCGAATCCATCCCGGCTGAGCTTCACCTTGCCCGCCTCCAGGCGGCTCAGGTCCAGCATCTGCATCACCAGGGCGTCCATGCGCTCCGCCTCGAAGAGGATGGTATCCAGGTATTGCTCCCGCTTTTCCTCTGCGATGCGCTCCCGCAGTCCCTCGGCGTAGCTGTGGACCACGGCCAGGGGCGTTTTCAGCTCGTGGGCCAGGTTGGAGGTGAGGAGCCGCCGCTCCTCCTCCGCCGCTTTGGCGTAGCCGAGAGCCCGCTCCAGCCGGCGGATTTCGTTTTCCTCCTTCCGGCGGAAGTCCTGCTCCGCGCGGCAGGCCTCCCAAAGGGCCGCTGTTTCCGCCCAGACAGGGGCTTCCCCCGCCGGGGAACGGATGCCCGGCCACGCCCCCGCCATGCCGTCGGCCGCATCCCGGATGGGGTCCACCAGCCGTCGCCGGAGGAGGCGGAGCATCAGCAGCCCCAGGGCCAGGGCAAGGAGGGCCGTGAGAAGATAAGTGAGCCAGAGGAGTTTTGCGGCGCTCCGCAGGGGATGGGCTGCCGCAGCCGTGATCACGATGAGGTCGACGGCGTCCCCGCCCTCCCGCCGGTCATGGTACTGGCGGCTTTGGACCGTCAGCACCGTTCCCAGGCTGCGAAGGACGGCGTAAGGCTTGTTGATCCGGTCCAGGAGCATGTCCCCCACGCTTTCATAGCGGAGAGTCTCCCCCAGGGCGCTGCGAAGGATGAGCGGTACGCCCGCCTGCAGCTCCCGCTCCGAAGCGAGGCTCAGCTCCGGCACGAGGGCGTAGACGGTGATCTGGTCCTCTCCGGCTTCTTCGGCGTCCCCGAACAAATGCTCCCACTCCAGATATCCCGTCCGGTCCAGGTCGTCCACGCCCATATCCCCGCTGAATGCGCCGTTTTCCGCGGTCCAGCGGGAAGCGGCCTTGTCGCAGGCTTCCCTCGTCGCCATGTCCACCGCAGCGGGGAAGAATTCCCCCGTCTCCGCCGGCCTGGGGGCAGTGATGCGCAGGGCGCGGACGGCGGCGCGCAGTCTGCCCCGGTCAGGGTCAAGCCGCGCCTCCCGCAGCCGCCGCCAGGCATCCCCCTCCCCCGCTTCCGGCAGCTGCACCCAGCCGCAGGAGGGCGACCAGGAGCTGGGGAGGTCCTCCGCCCACTGCTCCGCCGAAGCATAATAGAAATAGAGGACGTCCCCGGTGAACAGGGGCTCTCCCTCCCCGTCCAGAAAGAGGACGGCGCAGTCAAAAAGCCGGTTTTCGTTCTCCGTCAGAGGGATCCGGCCCAGGGAGAGGTTCCCCAGGGCGCGCCCTCCCAGGCTGATACCTTCGGAATCCAGGGAGAAGTCGCTTGCATAGGCGGCTCCCTCCAGCAGCTGCCAGCGGAAGCGGGCCGGGTCCTCGTACTGCTGCCACAGCATCCCTGCGTCCGTCATTTCCGGGTCGTAGTATTGGGGAAGGGAGCAGGAATTCGTGGTCCAGGTGAGAAAATCTTCGCTGTGCTTCGCCAGCCGCTCAGCCAGCTGCACCCCCACCTGGCAGGTCATGGCCCCCATGGCGCTGAGCCACAGGAGGCCCAGACAGGAAAAGACCAGCGCCGCCAGGGCTTTCATGGAGCGGGGCGGCTTTCCGGCCTTCTTCCGCCGCTCCCGCCCCGTCAGGAGAGCCAGGAGCAGCAGGAACAGCGCCGCCGGCCCCAAAAGATACAGGGTGATCAAAACATCGGACGACATCTCAGCCCTCCAGCTTGTAGCCCGCCTTGATGACGGTCTTGATGCGTTCCGCCGCCGGCCCCAGCTTTTCCCGCAGACGTTTGATCTGCGTGTCCACGGCCCGGGCTTCCCCTTCGTAATCGTAGCCCCAGCATTTCACCAGGAGCTGCTCCCGGCTGAGAACGATGCCCCGGTTGCGCAGGAGGCATTCCAGGAGGGCATATTCCCTGGGGGTGAGGCTCACTTCCCGACTTCCCGCCCAGACCTGCCGGGTGCTGAGCCTGAGGCGGATATCCCCTGCCTCCAGCAGGTCGCCGGTGCGCAGGCTGCCCCGTCGCCGGCGGATGAGCGCGTCCACCTTGGCATAGAGCACCGCCATGCTGAAGGGCTTGGTCACATAGTCGTCGGCCCCCAGCTCATAGCCCAGGAGCTTGTCCTCCTCGTCGGAGAGGGCGGTGAGAAAGAGGATGGGTACGTCGCTCTGCTTCCGGGCGGCGCGGCAGACGCTGAAGCCGTCCAGCTCCGGCATGAGGATGTCCAGCAGCACCGCGTCGAACTCCGCCGAAGCGAGCTTTTCCAGGGCCTCCGCCCCGTTTTCCGCCGGGACGGGGACGTCCCCCTTCCCCCGGAACCAGTCGCAGAGTACGCTGCGCAGCCGGGGTTCGTCCTCCACGATCAGCACCTTGTAATCCATCCGTTCCACCTCTTTCACCGGCAGGATAGCATCCGCATGTGTCTTCTCTGTGTCAAAAACGAGTTGATTATATAAGAAATCCGCGCCCGCCGCAACGCGGCAGGCGCGGGATGGTCGTACAGGGGCGTTTCAGCTTCCGAAGGCCGTATCCTCCGCTGCTTCCCGCTCCGCCTCCGCCAGGAGGGCTTGGAAATCCTCCCGGTTACGCAGCGGGTCCAGAAGCGGGTCGCGGAAGAAGGACAGAAAGCTCGCCCACAAGTGCTCCTCATGATGCACGGGGGAATGGGGTTCCAGGAAGGGCGCACTCTCCGGGGCTTTGTCATAGCCCCCGGCTCCGGCCCAGCGGGCCGTCAGGTCGCGGATAGCAAGAAGCTCGTTCACGGCCTCCTCCTGTCGCCCCTGCTCCAACCGCTCCTTCATCCGTTGTATGTGGATGAAGGTCAGCCTGTCCGCATAGAAGCCCTCCGCCCCCAGCGTATCCACGATGATGCGCTCCGCGGCTTCCCATGCCTCCGGGGTTCCGTAGCCGATCAGGTCATTCAGCAGAATGAAGAAGTCCTTTGTCAGCACGATGCGCCGCTGCTTCTTCTGCGCCTCCCCTTCCAGCACGAATTGGAGCCGCCGCTCCCCGCCGGGAATGGTGCGGCACAGCTCCTCCGCCTCCTTGCGCCGCCCCATGGCCGTCAGCACAGTCACCAGCATCCCGGCGGCGGAATCGTTTTCCGGCTGGTCTGCGTAGAGAGACGCCAGGTGCTTTTCCGCCGCCGAGAACCAGCGGAGCTTTTCCTCCTCCGTCTCCGCGTCCTGGCCCATGAAAAACTCCGTGCAGCCCTGCCGGTAGCGGAATTGCCAGTCCCCCGGCAGCTCTTTGAGGGCCGCCTCCGTGACGGGGAGGGTAGCTTTTTCCCCGCCCCGGCGCAGAGCCTCCTGAAACTCCTTCTCCCACCAGGCCCGCCGGTCCTCGTTTCCCAGCAGCTCGTCGGTGCTGACGCCGTAGAGCCGGGCCAGGGGCATGATGAGGAGGAATTCCGGATAGCATTTGTCCGTCTCCCATTTGCTCACCGACTGGGGGCTGACCCCCAGCTGTGCCGCCGCTTCCTCCTGGCTGAGAGAGCTTTTCAGCCGCAGGTTCCGGAGGCGGGTGCCGAATGTGTTCCTTTCGCTCATCTGTTATTCTCCTTTTTTCATACTCGACCGGTCTGGCTCCATTGTAGCAAAGGGGCGGCGGCAGCGTCTACGGTATCCTTTTCGGGTTTCCGCAACCTGAGGTTGAGAAAAACAGCGCCGCCGGGCAAATGCCCGGCGGCGCTGATCGTTATGGGTTCTGCAGGCTCCGCAGCATTCCCGCCGCGTCCTCCAGCAGGCGCGCGTGCTTGGAAGCCATATACGCGTTGGACTCGTCGATCTGCTCCTGTGAGTAGCCGTAGGCGGCGTATTCCTCCAGGGTGAAGGGCGTCACCGGCGTATCGTGGGTGGCGGCCCAGAGGCCCTCCCCCAGGGGCGCGGCGTCGCCGAAATAGCCCAGGGCCTGATAAAGCGCCAGGGTCTCCCCGTCCATCACGAACAGGATGTTGTCCGATTCCCGCAGCAGGCCCAGCATATCCTTTCTTCCGGGGTCCCCGGTGTCGGGGTATTCCTCCACCTTGATCTGCACCTTGCCGTTGCCGCTCACGTCGGTGCCCAGGCCGGTCAGGGCCTTTTTCACGGCGGCGACGCTCCCCTTGTCCGCCTGACCGGCGTGGACATAGGGCACGGTCCAGTCCCATTTGACCCGGGTGACAAAGCTGACCACGGAGGAGATCAAAAGGATGCCCACGAAGACCCCCACGAAATAATACCATTTATAGTGATACCAGAAGACGTTTTCCAGCCAGTGGCACCATTGCTCCCACCGGCTCTGCGCCGGTTCCTGTTCATGCACAGTCTTCACCCTCCCTTGAGGACGCTTTCCCGCCGGCAATGCCGCCGATGGGGTAATCGCAGTTTAGCACGCCCTCCCCGCTCCGTCAACTTTTTGCGGAAACTTCCCGCTCCCGCGGTTGACAGAGGGAACCAATCCCGTTAAACTAAGAAAAGGCATTCTACGCAAGAGAAAGGAATCGACACAATGGCAAGCAAATACGATAAGCTGGTCGCGGAAAAGAACTGGAAGAAGCTGGCAAAGCTTGGGCAGAAGAAGGACGTGGCGGATGCCGTCGCCGTGGCGGAGGCCTGCGGCGCCGGCAGAAGCGAGGAGGCGCGCAACATCCTCATCGACATCCTGGCCCGCCCGGAGCGGGAAGCCAAGGTGGCCGCGGTCAAGGGCCTGGGCGCCCTGCGCTACGACCCGGACAGCCAGATCACCCGCCTGCGCCACGTGGTCACCGACGGCGACCCGGAGCTGGCGGAGCTGGTGAAGCAGTCCATCGAAGCCCTCCGCGACTACACCCGCGAAAGCAAAAAATAAACGTTTCCAAGAATCCCCGCCCGGCTAAACCGGGCGGGGATTCAGACTGTAGACAAACCTATCGGCAGAGGTTCGACATGCACGGGGGAACTGTGAGGGGGGACGGGAATCCCCCCTCACGTGAAATCTATGCAAAATCAGAATGCATTTCTGATTTTGCGCTCAAGCTGTCGACACTTTGTCGACAGCTTGAATCCCCGCCCGGCTAAACCGGGCGGGGATTTCCTTCTTTACTACCGTATTTCCTCGTACATGGCAGAGGCGGCGTCCTTGGTGGCGTTTTCCGTCACCGCCGCGACCTTCACCTTCAGGCATCGCTCGCCGAAGCGGATTTCGATCACGTCCCCCACCTTCACTTCATAGGAGGCGCGCGCCACCTTGCCGTTGACGGAGACGCGCTCGCCGTCGCAGGCCTCGTTGGCGACGGTCCGCCGCTTGATGAGGCGGGAAACCTTCAAATACTTGTCCAGTCGCATGTTTCTTCTCCTTTACCGCACCCGGAGGAGCTTCGCCAGCTTGTCGCCCTTGGGCACCAGCTCCAGTTCCTCCCGGGTGATGGCCCGCAGCACCACGATGAACACCAGATAGAGCACCACTCCCGCCAGCACCGCCAGCACCGCCGGGACCAGGAACATCATCCGCCCGCTCTGGAAAAGGCCCGCGGAGCGCAGCACGGCGCGCAGCGCCGCGTACACGCCCCAGGCGCAGCCGCCCATGAGAAGGGAGGCCAGCAGGGGCCGGACAAAGAGGGGCAGCAGCCTGGGGCAGTCCGGCGCTTTGCGCCGGATGATGAGCAGGTTCAGGAGGCTGATGACCAGGTAGCAGGCCACGTTGCCCACGGCGGCCCCCACGATGTTCACCCGGGGGCTGCTCAGGAGCACGAAGTTCACGACGATCTTGCACACGCCCCCCGCAGCGATGGTCAGGATGGGCAGGCGTTCATAACCGTAGGCCTGGAGGATGGCGTTGGTGACCATCATGATGCAGACCCCGTAGCCCGCGGCGCTGAGCACCGAAAGGATGGCCCCCGCCGCCGGGTCCGTGTCCCCGTAGAGCCCGCCCATGAGCGGCGCTGCCAGCACCCCCATGCCCACGGCCATGGGCATGGCCAGCAGGTTCATGAGCTTGAGGGAGGCCCCCAGCACCTGGGCGGCGTCCTTTGTCTTTCTCCCCGCCGCGTAGGCCGCGATGGCGGGAATGGCGCTGGTGACCATGGGCACCGCGAAGGCGGAGGGCAGATTATAGAGGGTCTGGCTGTTGAAATAGGTCCCGTAGAGGGCCCGCGCCGTCTCATAGGAATAGCCCAGGGCGTTCTGCAGGCGGCCGAAGATCATCTTGGTGTCCACCATGGCCACCAGGTTCAGCACGCAGGAGCCGATGATGATGGGCACGCCGATGACCACCAGCTCCTTGAGAGTCTGCCGCCGGCTCTCCGGCACGTCGGGGCTGGGACTTGGCCTGCCCCGTTTGCGGTCGAGGCGCAGGGTCGCCGGGACGATATACACAAGGCCCAGCACCGTGCCGATGGTGACGCCGAAGATGCCCCCCGCAGCGCCGACGCTGCCGCTCTGGCCCCGGCGGATCAGAATCCAGGCGGCGGAAAGGCCGAAGACCACCTTGCACAGGGTTTCGATGATCTGGGAAATGCTGGTGGGCACCATGTCCCCCAGGCCCTGGGAATAGCCCCGGTAGGCGGACATGAGGCAGACGCAGACCAGCGCCGGCGCCAGCACGGAAATGGCGGCCTCCGCCTCCGGCGAGCCCATGAAATCCGCCAGATAGCGGCTGAACAGCAGCATGAAAAGGGTGCTGGTCATGCCCAGGACGAAGAAAGCCGCCCGCGCCACCACGAAGGTGCGCCGCACCTGGTTCCGCCGGCCCAGAGCGTCCGCCACGGAGACCATGCGGCTCAGGGCCACGGGCAGCCCCGCCGTGGAGAGGGTCAGCAGCAGGGCATAGATATTGTAGGCGACGCCGAAATCCCCCATGGCGGACTTGCCGATGATATTGGAGAGGGGGATCTTGAAGACCGCGCCCAGGATCTTGATGACGATGGTACTGGCCGTCAGCACAGCGGCGCCGGTCACAAAGCTCTCTTTTTTCCGTTCCTCCAAAGAATAGCCCCCTTCTGCGGGAATCGCGGAGTGTTGCCCTGTATGTGCGGTGTTGCCCTATATCTTATTCCGCGGAAATGAGATAATAGTACACCGGCTGGCCGCCGGAAACCAGGCTGATCTCCGCGTCGGGCACGCGCGCGCCGATGGCCGCGGAGAACTGCTCCGCCTCCTCTGCGGCCACGTCCTCCCCGTAGAAGATGCTGATGAATTCCGCCCCGCCCTCTGCCAGGGCGCTGCCGATGGTCTGGGTGAGGGTCTCCTTATCCGGCACGTTGCAGAGCATTTTTCCGTCCTGCAGAGCCAGATATTCCCCTTCCTTGATCTCCCGCCCGTCAAACACGCTGTCGCGGGCGGCATAGGTGACAGAGAAGGTCTTCACGCCGCCGATGGCCTCTTTCATGGCCTCGGCCGCCTGGGCGGGCGCTGCCGCCGGGTCCAGGGACAGCATGGCGGAAATGCCCTGGGGCACCGTGGTGCTGGGCACCACGATCACTTTCCGGTCCGTCAGCCCCACGCACTGCTGGGCGGCCATGATGATGTTCTTGTTGTTGGGCAGCACGATCACCGTCCTGCCGCCGGTGGCCTCCACCGCCCGGAGGATATCCTCCGTGGAGGGGTTCATGGTCTGACCGCCGGAGACGACCTCGTCCGTGCCCAGTTCCTTAAAGAGGTTGGCAAGCCCCTCCCCGGCGCAGACGGAGACGATGCCCAGATCCTTCACGGGCGCGGCGGGCTTCGGGGCCGGCGCAGCCTTGCGGGCGGCGGGCTGGGCCTCCTCCAGCTTGGCGGAATGCTGCAGGCGCATGTTCTCCACCTTCACGGTCTGGAGCGCGCCGTAGGTCAGCGCCTCGGTGAGCACGTCGCCGGGGCGGTCGGAGTGGACGTGGACCTTGATGAGCTCCTCGTCGTCCAGCACCACGGCGCTGTCGCCGATGGAGCTGAGGAAGCTGCGCAGCAGGTCCACGGATTTGTCGTTGTCGCGGGAGACGATGAACTCCGTGCAGTAGGTGAAGGTGATGTCCTCCTCCGTGTCGAACTGGGTGAAAACGGAGGCGCGGCTTTCCTCGGCGACCTTCTTCTCCCCGGCGGAAGGCACGGGGGCAGTAGCTTCGCCCTTCAGGACGCGGCGGAAGGCGCGCAGGACCTCCATATAGCCCACGCCCCCGGCGTCCACCACGCCGGCCTTTTTCAGCACCGGGTTCATCTCCACGGTGTTTTTCAGGGCTTCCTCCCCGGCGGCGATGGCGGCATCCAGCACGCGGACGGGGTCCTTTTCCTTCTTGGCCGCCTCCTCCGCCGCGGCGGAGGCCAGGCGGGAAACGGTGAGGATGGTGCCCTCCGTGGGCTTCATCACCGCCTTGTAGGCGGCGCTGACGCCCTCGTTCATGGCGGCGGCGAACTCCGCCGCCGAGGCCTCCTTCTTCTCCTTCAGGGAGCGGGAAAGGCCCCGGAACAGGAGGCTGGTGATGACGCCGCTGTTGCCCCTGGCGCCCCGCAGCATGGCGGCGGCGGTTTTTTCGGCGGCCTCCCCCAGGGTCTTGGGCATTTTGCTGTCCAGCTCCCTGGCGGCGGCGTTGAGGGTCATGCTCATATTGGTGCCGGTGTCCCCGTCGGGCACCGGAAACACATTCAGTTCGTTGATGTCCTGCTTGCAGGCGTCCACCGAAGCGGCGGCGTGGATCACCATATCGCGGAAAAGCTGCGCGTCGATTTTCTCTCTCATCTGGCTGACCTCCGTTTTATTCCGGCATGACCGAATCCACAAACACATCCACGTTGCGGACCTTGACGCCGGTAGCCTGGGTGAGCTTATAGCGCACGGCGGAGCCGATGGAATCGCAGATCACGGGGATGTTCACCCCGGTGTTGACGACGATGTGGAGCTCGATGGAAATGGAGCCCTCCTCCTCATGGAAGATCACCCGCACGCCCTTGCCCATGGCTTCCCGTTTCAGCAGATGCACCAGGCCGTCGCTGGCGGATTTCTTCGCCATGCCCCGTACGCCGAAGCAGCTGGTGGCGGCGGCCCCCGCCAGGGTGGTGAACACCTCGCCGGAAATGCGGATGACGCCTTCTTCCGTGTTGATCTTGACCATTTAGAATACGCTCCCTTCTTCGGAAAGGTATTTCCTTCATGCGAGACCGGACGGTCTCTGACTTGGTATCATATCATAGCGGGGAGGAAACTACAAGGGATATTTTGCCGCTCCGGTCGCAGGGGTTGTGGGTTTGTCAATGATGTGTTACACGATTCAGGAATAGGGAGGAGCCGAAGGCGACGAACCTATTCCTGAATCGGTGGCCGCGTGAGGAGCAGCGGCGAAGTCAGAAAGGGCCTGCTTAGGAGAGCGCCAGTTGAGGGGGCGCATGGGAAAACGATTGTACTTTTTGTTCCAAACCGTAAGCTGTCTTTGGAAGTCATCAAAGGAATAGAACTTGTGCGAGGCATAGAAGTATTCGTTGTCCTTGCGGTGGCTCCGCTCGACCTTCCCGTTGTGCCGGGGAGTGAAGACCCGGA
>JAEETX010000005.1 GCA_016286665.1 Oscillospiraceae bacterium | reverse complement strand
AGCGCTTGTGCAGGGTGTCCGGCAGGCCTACGCTCAGCAGGAGGGCGTCCGCCCGCTCCGCAGCTTCCGCCGTGGGCGCGCCCTGCATCTCCATGGGCAGGCACACGTTTTCCCGCGCCGTCAGCAGAGGCAGCAGCTGGTAGGCCTGGAAGACAAAGGCGATCTTCTCCCGGCGATAGGCGTCCAGGTCCATGTCGGCCAATGACTCCCCCTCGCAGACGATCCCCCCTTCCGTGGGGGTCTCCATCCCCGCCAGGAGGCTCAGGAGGGTAGACTTGCCGCTGCCGCTGGGGCCGGTGATGGCGTACATCTTCCCGGCTTCGAATTCGGCGCTGACGGAGCGCAGCACGGCCTTCTGCCCGCCGGGATAGGTGTAACTTAGGTTCTCAATGGACAGGATGGACATGGTATTCTCCCACCTTTACTCTTTCGTCTGCAGCAATCTCATGGGGCTTTTTTGAAGTATGGACGCCGAGATGGCAGTGGAGGCCGCCACGCAGAGGGCGAAGTGGGCCACAATGTACAGGAGCGGCACAACAATCACCCCCAGAAAGCCGGAGCCGTTCACCGCAAAGAGGGCGATCACGGCCAGCACCAGCCCAGCCAAGCAGAGGGTTATCTGTTCCAGAGTGAGTCGCCGGATCGTCAACTTCTTCGACCAGCCCAGGGCCCGCAGCACCGCCGCCTCTTTCTGCTCCTGTAAAACCATCAATCCCGGCAATACCGTGCCCAAGATTAGGGCTGCACCGATCATTAAGGGGTAGATGTTCTCGATCAGCCGATAGGTCCGGTAAATGCGATCCGCATCAGAGGTGTCCATTTGGAAGGCGGGGGGATCTAGGGCTGTTAGAAGAAGTTGATCTGAATAGTGTTTGAACTGATTGGCCTCATCGTAATTATCTAACTTGAAGGATGCGCTGTCTAAATAAAGAACTATCCCAAAACAAGAATAGCTTTGGAATGCCGTGACAGGAGCATAGATCACATGGTAATTCTCTTCGGTCTCCACCCGTCCAATCACCGTATAAAAATTTCGATGCGCGTCACGAAGGGCTACCTGCTCATCCCAGGTTTTTGGGAGAACTTTATACCCTTCCATCAACCAAGCAATGCAGTTAGCCTCATTGATACGAACCGAGTCTCCTAATGCAATTCCCATACTGTCCATTATTGGCGCAGGAATGATACACACCATGCCAGTAGCACTCATCCCAGTTTCTTCATCCCAGCCTTCTAGCCAAGTCACCGGCTCTTGAAACACTGAGTCGAGACGGTTGGTAAAGCAAACTGTTGTCGTCTCGAATTCCAGTTCCGCGTCCCGATAGAACTTTTGATACACCGGGTTATGGAGATAGCCGGATTTCTCCAGGGTCCGGGCCTTGGTCATGGATAGGCCATTGAAATAGTGGACGTCGACTTCGATCAGATCCACAAGCTCGCCGTAGCGAGTGCGCAAAACGGTGAGATGCCCCACTGCTCCGGCCAGGAGGGCTGCCAGCAGGAGGGCCAGCCCTGTGCGTAGCCTGGAGCGGCGAATACTCCGGAGGACATAGCGCCGTAGGAAACCTTTGATGGGCTTCCCCGTTTTCGTGACGGGGGCAGATAACACCGCCGCCATAGCAGCCCGTTGCTCAGTGCTTAACTCCACAACCTCCGCCGCAGACGCGCCTCGCCGCTTTCGCCCACCGCTGTCTTGCAGCAGAGCTAGGGGGCTCCGCCGACCTAAAATGAGGAAATAGACGGCATTCATCCCGGCAATCAGTCCAAAAACGCCCAGAGCGCCCAGCAGGAACCAGACAAAGCGCACTGGCGGCAATTCCGAGAGTCCCGCCTCCGCAAATCCCTTCAGGCTGTTCGCCGCAAGCGCCTCGCTGCGTGACCAGGCGGCCAGCAGACCCAAGCAAACAGCAACGCTGGACAGGGCCAGGAGGGGCAGCCACAACGATTGAGCCGCAGCACGCCTAGGGGAACCCAGGGCCCGCAGGACGGCATATTCCTTCCTTCTGCGGTGCAGGAAGAGGTACAGCGTTAGAATGACCGCCAGAAACGCCGCCACAGAGAAGATGATAAGTTTGATAAGGGTCATGAACCGAGTCTCCGCCATCTTTTCCGCCACAGCAGGCCAATTGCCGTCATAGTACACATACTGGAGGCCCATTGCCTCAATCTGGGGGATGCACTCATCAATAAAGGGCACGATGTTCCAGGCATCGGAGATGATGAAGCTCACCTCCGCGGGGCGGAAAACGTGGTTTTCCACATCGCAGGTGGCGGGCAGGTAGGAGGAGGGGACAAAAATGGTGCAGTCCCCGTAGCTCCAATAGAGATCCCGGTCGATCCAGTTGCGGTCAAAGATATCCTGATAGCTGCCCACGATGGTGAAGGTTTGCTCTGTCCATTCGTCGGCATAGCGGCCCTGCGTGATGGCCCGGGCCCCTGCGGGTACATACTGCTCCATGAGCTTGTTACCCAGCTTGAGGGTGAATTCGTCGCCGATTTCGAGCTCCAGCTTTTTCAGCAAGGCTTCGCTCACCACACAGATGGGGCTGCCCTCGTCTTCAGGCGTTAGGAACCTTCCCTGCACCGGCAAAAGCTGCTCCTGGGTGACGCGGCGGATGGATTCCATGTCGTCGGTGTAGACCACGTCGAAGGTGTGAAGGTCATCGTTGATGACTCGGATCAGCTCTCGCAGCGGCGCAAAGTCCTCGGTTTCCAGGTAGTCTTCTGGCAGATCCGTCACGTCGGCGATGTAAGGCCACCAATCCTTGCGAAAATCATCCCCCATATAAAACATCGGATCCTTAATGGCATAAGGTGCAACACGCAATACGAAAACATAACGGCGACCCTCTTGAATCACAGCCACATCCGATAAAGAAACATCATAATCAAGGCAATCAACAGCAGCTCTTCCTCCCTGTGTTGGAACAAAGAAGTCCCGTTTCGATTCAAGCAACTCATCAAGTAAGGCACAAATCTGCACACGAGCATGTCCGGCATACTGATCGAGCTGTGTTTCCAGCCATTGTGGATCGCCAGCAAGCATTGTGACATCACTTAAAGTATAGTCATATACAGCGCTATAGTTGTTGTTTTTTCCATTACTGGATTTAACTGATTTCGCCCATTCTTCGTTAATGCTACTCTTTAGCACAGTTGCTTCAATAACACAGCGGTCAGAATTGCTAAAAAATTCGCGGTAGGTATCCAAACGAACGTATTCTGCTGAGACTCCGGCTGTCATATAGCGTTTATCCACAGAATCTACGTAAGGAAGAGAGGCCAGAGATTCTACTTCTTCTTGCGTCAACGGCTGATGATGGTAGTCTTCGTACAAGTAACGCCCATAGGTTTCTGCCGGATTCGTCGGGTCTGACAGCATAAAAGCATTGAAGAGTCTCGTATCGAGAAAGCTTCTAACCATCCCATGCTCAACGGTTAGAACCCCTCTACAGCTCTCCTCTACTTGCTTGGATGCTTCTATCTGAATGAGATAACCGGATAAGTTGTATAAAAACAGAAAAGAAGCTACTGATAATAGCAGGAGAGTTATCAACGTCTTGACCGGGCTTCGCAGCAGCATTTTGAAAGCATAGCGGTTTTTCATCCGCGATCCTCCGCAAATCCGGCAAAGCACTCCTCCCGAAGGTACTGACGGAGCCTTTCTTCCATGTCGGCCTTGGACGCCGGCGGCATCATCGGGCAGTACAGCAGCGGTTCCTCCCCGGCTTTTTCGCTTCCTGCGTCACCGGCGGACCGGATCAGCGCTCGGCACGCTTCCACGTGCGCCAGAGCAGCGCAGCGATCCCCTTCTTCGCAATAGAGGCGCGCATGCTGCACATGGGCGTCCAGCAGCAGGGAAAGGAATTGCCCGTCCTCCGTGGCTACGGCGGACATCACCGTTTCCGCCATGGTCAGGGCTTTGTGCGACCCCTCCCGCATCAGATCACCGAACAGGTTCAGAAGGCTCGTCGTCACCAGCTTCCGCTTGTGCGCAGCCAATTCCTCCCCATCCAAAATCAACATCAGAAGCCGATCCCGGTTTTGAGAGGTCTTTGCCAACTCTATTGCTTCTTCCTTTCGCCCCAGGGTGGACAGCACCTTGACATGCATATCAACAGCGAGGGCGGATTCCGGGTATTCCTTCCTTAAGGACGAAAAGTGATCGTCGGACATCAGCAAAAGAGCGCCGCGTTTTCCTTCGTCCGCTTCTTTCCCGGCGGCAAAGAACTCTTCACAGGCCAAGCGGTATCGGAAGGTATAGTCTCCGGGAAATGCCGCAACGGCGTCCTTCAGAAATGCCAATCGTTTTTCACTGTCGTCTGAAGTGACAACGTCATGCCAATCATTCTCCCATATCCTGTAGCGGTTCTCTTTATCCAGCAGGTCGTCCACGGGAACATGGAACAGGCTTGAAATGGGGATCAGATTGGTAATGTCCGGGCCGGTTTTGCCGTTTTCCCATTTGCTGACTGCCTGCACGCTCACCCCCAGCATCTTGGCAACGTATTCCTGTGACATATCGTTTTTGAGCCGCAGCTCCCGCAGCCGGTTTCCTATATGTTTCACTGTCCGACCTCCTCTCTGACTATTATGATTGTACCGTGAATGAGTAATATTCGTCAACTATACGATAGCTTAAGTTTTTTAACCAAAAGTTGAATTATATTCCTTGCTATGTTTATGGCGAAAGAACGGGGCTGCCGCGGTTTATGCCGCTGCAGCCCCGGATTCCATGAGGTCAGTCCGTCATTACAAAAGTCCCAGGCGTTTGCAGGTCTTGTCCACCTCGAACAGCACCCGCTCCCGGTCGATGGTGGTGAGCTCACCCTTCCTGAGGAGGAAGCGGCCGTCCACCATCACGTCCGTCACCTCGTCGCCCCTGGCGCAGTAGACGAGGCTGCTCAGCAGGTCGCAGCGGGGCCTCAGCCAGGGCTTGTCGATATCCAGCACCGTCAGGTCCGCCACCGCTCCGGCTTTGATTTCTCCGCAGCCGGCGAGACCCAGGGCCTTTGCCCCGTTCACCGTCGCCATTTTCAGAGCCTCGGCGGCGGGGACGGCGGTGGTGTCCCCCGTGACCCCCTTGTGGAGCAGGGTGACGAAGCTCAGCTCCCGGAAAAGGTTCAGGGCGTTGTTGCTGGCGGCTCCGTCGGTGCCCAGGGCCACGTTGACCCCGGCCTCGAGCAGCTTCGGCACCGGAGCGATGCCATTGCCCAGCTTGAGGTTGCTCACCGGGTTCGTGACCACGCTGACGCCCCTCTCCGCCAGGAGGGCGATATCCGCCTCATCCAGATACACCCCGTGGGCCGCCAGGGTCTTCGGCCCCAGGATGCCGCACTTGTCCAGCAGCTCCGCGGGGGTGCAGCCGTACTGCTGCCGGATCAGATTCTGCTCGAATTTGCTCTCGGAAATGTGGATGTGCAGCCCCAGGTCCTTTTCCCGCGCCAGATCCGCCACCTGCCGGAGATATTCCTCCGAGCAGGAATAGGGGGCGTGGGGGCCGAGGGCGAAGGTGACCCGGCTGCAGCGGCCCTTCCAGGCTTCGTATTCCCCGAAGAACTCATTGAGGCGGCGCTCCCCGCCCTCAGGCCCCGTGAGGCCCCGGGTCAGCACCGTGCGGAAACCGCACTCCTCCGCCGCGCGGGAGGCCGTCTCCGTGTAGATGAACATGTCGATGCTGGCGGTGGTCCCATTGAGGATCATTTCCATGTTCCCCAGGAGGGTGGACCAGTAGCAGTCCTCCGCGGTCATCTGCGCCTCCAGGGGGTCGATGTGGCCATTCAGCCACTCCGCGAAGGGCAGATCGTCGGCGCAGCCCCGGAACATGGTCATATAGGTGTGGGTGTGGGCGTTCACCAGGCCCGGCAGCAGCAGCCGGTCCTTCCCCTCCACTACCGTGTCGGCATGGAAGCCCGCCGGGACCTCTCCCACGGCGGCGATCCTGTTTCCCTCCACGCAGACGTCCGTCTCCCGGATGGTCATATCCGGCAGCAGGGCCAGGATGCCCCGAAACAGGACGCCCATTACTTCAGCGCCTCCAGCAGCGCATCCACCCGGTCCGTCCGCTCCCAGCGGACATCCAGATCCGTCCGGCCCATGTGGCCGTAGGCGGCCAGCTTGCGGTAAATGGGCTTCTGCAGGTCCAGGGCCCGGATGATGGCGGTGGGCCGGAGGTCGAAGACCTTGCCCACGGCCTTTTCCAGCTCGTTGTCGGGATATTTGCCGGTGCCGAAGGTGTCCACCAGGACGCTCACGGGCTGGGCGACGCCGATGGCATAGGCCAGCTCGATCTGGCACTTCTCCGCCAGGCCCGCCGCCACCACATTCTTGGCGATCCAGCGGGCGGCATAGGCCGCGCTGCGGTCCACCTTGGTGGGGTCCTTGCCGGAGAAGGCGCCGCCGCCGTGGGGGGCATAGCCGCCGTAGGTGTCCACGATGATCTTCCTGCCCGTGAGGCCGGAGTCCCCGTGGGGGCCGCCGATGACGAAGCGGCCGGTGGGGTTGACATAATATTTCGTCTGTTCGTCCAGCAGCTCCGCCGGGATGATGGGCTTCACCACCAGCTCGATCATATCCTTCCGGATGGTCTCCAGGGAAACCTCGGGGCTGTGCTGGGTGGAGAGGACCACGGTGTCCACCCGCGCGGGCCTGCCGTCCACATATTCCACGGTGACCTGGGTCTTGCCGTCGGGCCGCAGATAGTCCACCAGACCCTCCTTGCGCACCTGACTGAGGCGCTTTGCCAGCCGGTGGCTGAGGGAGATGGGCAGGGGCATCAGCTCCGGGGTCTCGGTGCAGGCATAGCCGAACATCATGCCCTGGTCCCCCGCGCCGTTCTGGAGTTCGTCCGTGCCCTCCGCCTTGGCCTCCAGGGATTTATCAACCCCCAGGGCGATGTCTGCAGACTGCTCATGGATGCTGGTGAGGACAGCGCAGCTGTCGGCGTCGAAGCCGAAGGCCGCGTCGGTGTAGCCGATCTCCCGCACCACCTTGCGGGCGACGGCGGGGATATCCACATAGCAGCTGGTGGTGATCTCCCCCATGATATAGAGGATGCCGGTGGTGGCGGTGCACTCGCAGGCCACGCGGCCCGTGGGGTCCTTCTCCAGGATGGCGTCCAGCACCGCGTCGGAAATCTGGTCGCAGAGCTTGTCGGGATGTCCCTCGGTGACGGATTCGGAAGTGAAAAGGCGCTTGCTCATTTGTTGTTCCTCCTTGATCTAGCTGTCTCAGACCTGCCAGCCGCCGAGGTATTCCCTCTGGGCTTCGGTCAATGTGTCGATTTTGATCCCCATGGCTGCCAGCTTCACGACGGCGATGGCGTCGTCGATCTCCTCCGGCACCTTGTAAAGCTTCTTTTCCAGCCTGCCCTTATTGGCGATCCACTCCGCCGTCAGGGCCTGGACGGCGAAGGACATGTCCATGATCTCCGCCGGATGGCCGTTCCCGCAGGCCAGGTTCACCAGCCTTCCCTCCCCCAGGAGGTTCAGGGTCCGCCCGTCGGGCAGGACGTAGCCCACGATGTTCTCCCGCCGCTCCACGCTTTTCACCGCCATGGCCCGGAGGCCCGCGGCGTCCACCTCCACGTCGAAGTGGCCCGCGTTGGCGAGCAGGGCGTTATTCTTCATCACGGCGAAGTGCCGGGGGGTGATCACGTCCCGGCAGCCGGTGACGGTGACGAACACGTCCCCCAGGGGGGCGGCCTCGTCCATGGTCATGACCCGGAAACCGTTCATGGTGGCGTCCAGGGCCTTGAAGGGGTCCACCTCCGTGACGATCACGTCGGCCCCCATACCCTTGGCCCGAAGGGCGACCCCCTGGCCGCACCAGCCGTAGCCCGCCACCACCACGGTCTTCCCCGCCACGATGAGGTTGGTGGTGTGCATGATGCCGTCCCACACGCTCTGGCCGGTGCCGTATTTGTTGTCGTAATAGTGCTTGCTCTTGGCGTCGTTCACCGCCACCATGCCGCAGGGCAGGGCGTTTGCCTTTTCCCTGGCTTTCAGTCGCAGGATGCCGGTGGTGGTCTCCTCGCAGCCCCCCAGCAGCTCAGACGCGCAGTCCGCGCACTCTCCCGCCAGCAGGTCCACCAGGTCGCCCCCGTCGTCGATGATGATGTGGGGGCGGCATTGCAGGGTCTCCTTCAGCAGCGAGGCATACCCCGCAGCGTCCACCCCGTGGATGCCGAAGGTCTCGATGCCTAAGGACGCGGCGCCGGCGGCCACGTCGTCCTGGGTGGAGAGGGGGTTGGAGCCGGTGAGGAAGACCTCCGCCCCGCCCTTTTGCAGCACAAAGGCCAGGTTGGCGGTCTTGGCCTCCAGATGGACGGAGACGGCGATACGCTTCCCCCGGAAGGGCTGCTCCGCCTGAAAGCGCGCTTCGATGCCCCCCAGAGCGGGCATGAAGGAGCGGACCCAGTCGATCTTCCGGCGTCCGCTCTCCGCCAGGGCCATGTCTTTTACGATGCTCATAGTTTCCTCCGAATCAAAAAGCGCTCCGTCTTCCGACGGAGCGCAGCTTTTCTTTTTCCCGCCTTATCTCTCGCTGTCCGTCGGAATTGGCACCTTTCCCGGCGGTGACCGGGGAGGTTGTCGTGGCATCACAGGGCCGTTCCCTCCGCCACTCTTGATAAGGCTGTTCAATTTTCCGGGAGAATTATATCACAGGGCCGGGATTTGTCAACAGCAGTTTTGCCTTGCTTTGTCAACGGTTATTTTTCTCCCTCTTGACAAATCGGAAAGCGAGAATATAATTCGAAATTGATAATCAATTTCAAATTGTGAGGCGCAAGATGGCTTATCAGACGAAACAGGGCAGAGCCCTGGTGGAATATCTCCGCAGCCAGGGATCGCGGCACGTCTCCGTGCAGCAGATCGCCGCGGGACTGCCGGAGAAGATCGGCACCGCCACCATCTACCGGCAGCTGGACAAGCTGGCCGCCCGGGGGCTGGTGCGGAAATACGTGGGCGACGGGGACCCCGCCTGCTATCAGTATGTGGGGGACGACGCCAAAAACTGCATGCAGCACTTCCACCTCAAGTGCGTTTCCTGCGGGGAGCTCATCCACTTGGAGTGCGAGGAGATGGGGCGGCTCAGCGAGCACATCCTGCGGGAGCACGGCTTCCGCACGGACCCCCTGCGCAGCGTGCTCTACGGCACCTGCGCCGAATGTCTGAAAAAGGAGGCGGAGGGGCAATGAAAAGGCTGAAGACCCTGCTGCTCCTGGGCTGCTGTCTGCTCCTTTTCTCCGGCTGCGCCGGAAAGACGGCGGAGACCGGCAGGCTGAAAGCCGTCGCCTCCGCTTTCCCGGAATACGATCTGCTCCGGGCCGTGGGGGGCGACCGGGTGGAGGCGGCGATGCTGCTGAAGCCGGGCATGGAAGCCCACAGCTTCGAGCCCAGCCCCCAGGACATCCTGGCCATCCGCACTTCGAAGCTCTTTGTCTACGGCGGCGGGGAGAGCGACGTGTGGGCCGACCGGCTGCTGGAGTCCGGCGACCTGGGGGACACGAAAGTGCTGGCCCTCATGGACCACGCCCTGCTGCGCCGTGAGGAGACCCTGGAATATATGACCGTGGAGGAAGCGGAAGCGGAGGGGGACGAATACGACGAGCACGTCTGGACCAGCCCGAAAAACATGCTCATCCTGACGAAGGCCATGCAGGACGCCCTCACGGAGCTGGACCCGGCGGGAGCGGAGGAATACCGCGCCAACGCGGAAAGCTATGCCGCGAAGCTGAAGGACCTGGACACGCAGCTGCGGGAGCTGGCACAGAACTCCAAGCGGACGCTGCTGGTCTTCGGGGACCGCTTCCCCTTCCTCTATCTGACGCGGGAATACGGCTTCGACTATGCCGCCGCCTTCCCCGGCTGCTCCGGGGAGACGGACGCGAACCCCGCCACCGTGGCCCGGCTGATCGACATCGTGCAGGAGGAAAGCATCCCCGTCGTCTTCAAATGCGACCTCTCCGAAGGGAAGCTGGCGGACACCATCGCCGAGGCGGCGGGGGCGAAGGTGCTGACCCTGTATTCCGCCCACACTCTTTCCAAGGACGACTTCGAGGCCGGGGAAACCTATCTGAGCCTCATGGCGAAAAACACGGAAGCACTGAGGGAGGCGCTGAACTAGGATGGCACTCATCACCTGCCGGGACCTGTGCCTGGCCTATGAGGGAAAGACCGCCGTGAAGGGCCTGAGCTTCGACGTGCTTTCCGGCGACTACCTCTGCATCGTGGGGGAAAACGGCAGCGGCAAGAGCACCCTCATCCGGGCCCTCCTGGGCCTGAAGAAGCCCCGCTCCGGCAGCATCGTCTACGGGGACGGGCTGAAGCAGCGGGAGATCGGCTACCTGCCCCAGCAAACCCCGGCCCAGAAGGATTTCCCCGCCTCCGTGCTGGAGGTGGTGCGCTCCGGCTGCCGGGCAAATCCCTTCTACGCCCCCTCGGAGAAGCGCCGGGCGGAGGAAAACATGGAAAAGCTGGGCCTTACGGAGCTGCGGAACGCCTGCTACCGGGAGCTTTCCGGCGGCCAGCAGCAGCGGGTGCTGCTGGCAAGGGCCCTCTGCGCCACGCGGAAGCTGCTGCTGCTGGACGAGCCAGTGACGGGGCTGGACCCCACGGTGAGCGCGGAGCTCTACCGCATCCTCCGGGAGCTGAACGGCGAAGGGGTCTCCATCGTCATGGTCACCCACGACGTGGACTGCGCCATCGAGCGGGCAAAGAAGATCCTGCACCTGCGCACGGTGCCCCTGTTCTTCGGGAGAGCCGAGGATTACCGCCTGAGCGAGATCGGCCGCAGCTTCATGGAGGGCAGGCCGGCGGAAGGAGGGGAAAAAGCATGAGCATCCTGCGGGAAATGCTTTCCTATGCGTTCCTGGTCCGGGCCCTCGTGGTGGGGGTGCTGGTCAGCCTCTGCGCGGCGCTGCTGGGGGTTCCCCTGGTGCTGAAGCGCTACAGCATGATCGGCGACGGGCTGAGCCACGTGGGCTTCGGGGCCCTGGCCGTGGCCGCCGCCCTGAACGCCGCGCCCCTTAGTGTGGCGATCCCCGTGGTGGTTGCCGCGGCTTTCCTGCTGCTGCGGCTCAGCTCCTCGGGCAGGATCAGGGGGGACGCCGCCATCGCCGTGATCTCCACCGGCTCCCTGGCCCTGGGGGTCATCGTCCTGTCCGTCACCACGGGCATGAACACGGAGACGGGAAACTATCTGTTCGGCAGCATCCTCGCCATGTCGGATTCGGACGTGCGCCTGAGCCTGGGCATCACGGCGGCGGTGCTGCTGCTGTTCGTCATCTTCTATAACCCCATCTTCGCCGTCACCTTCGACGAGACCTTCGCCCGGGCCACGGGCGCAAGAGCCGGCGCCTACAACGCCCTGCTGAGCCTGCTGACGGCCCTCACCGTGGTGGTGGGCATGCGGATGATGGGGGCGCTGCTCATCTCCGGCCTGGTTATTTTTCCGGCCCTCAGCGCAATGCGCTTGTGCCGCCGGTTCCGGCATGTTATAATCTGTGCGTCGGCGGTCTCCGTGGCCTGCTTCGCGGCGGGCACCGTGGCCTCCTATGCGCTGGCGATCCCCACGGGGGCCAGCGTGGTTTGCGTGAACATCCTCGTCCTGCTGTGCTGCTTCGGCGCCGGCAGGCTGAAAGAGCGGGGAAGCTGACCCCCGGCGTCAAAGGAGCACATCCATGAGCGAAACCATTCTGGAGGTCCGGGACCTCCGCTGCTCGGTGAGCGGCAAAACCGTGCTGGACGGACTGAGCCTCTCCCTGGAGGGAGGGCATATCTACGCCCTGCTGGGGCAGCCCGGCAGCGGCAAGACGAGCCTTATGCGCATCCTGGCGGGGCTTTGGCCCCAGTGGGAGGGTACGGCGGAGATCATGGGCGTCAGCGCCGCCGATCCCGCTTCCCGGCGGGAGACGGGCATGCTGGTGGACGAGCCCGCCTTCTGGGGCGAGCTGAGCCCGGCGGGCAACCTGGAAATGCAGGGGCGGCTGCTGGGCAAGCCGGACCGGAAGCGCATGGGCAAGCTGATGAAGGCCCTGGAAATCCTGCCCCGGCAGACGGGGCGGCGGCCCATGGGTTCCTGCCCCCAGAGCATCAAGCTGCGCACCGCAGCCGCCATGGCCCTGCTGGGTTCTCCCAGGCTCCTGCTGCTGGACGAGCTCTATGCCGGCCTGGACAGCGACGACGCCCGGCTCATGGACGCACTGCTGAGAATCGAAACGGAGGAGCGGCAGATGGCAGTGCTGCTGACGGGGAGCTTCCTCCCCAACCTCTGGCTCACCGCCACGGATTTTTTGCTGTTGGATAAGGGCCGGCTCCGTGCACAATATACAAGGGAAGCGCTGGCGGCCAGGCTGCCGGAGGAGGCTTCCGGGGCCGCGCTTTCCTCCCTGCAGGAAGCCCTTTGGAAGGAGGCCGAGGCATGAGCCGCATTCTCAGAAGCGAATTCTACCGCATGTTCCGCAGCAGCGTTTTCTGGATCGCCCTGGCGGCGATCCTGGCGGCGGACCTTTTCCTCAGCTCCCGCACCCCCGTGACCACCTCCAACATGTATGAGCTGCCGCGCCTGTGCACCATGGGCCAGTTCACCAGCTATGCGGAGAATTCCACCATGAGCGTCAGCACCGCCAAGGCTTTCTTCAAAAAGCGGGGCCAGCTGGAGGAGAGCGACGCCACGGACCTGATGGGCGTTTTTCAGGACGTGCACCCCTATCAGTTCCGCTGGGTGCTGGCCAGCCGCCGCGGGCTGCTGGTGATCCCCCTGGTCTTCGCCGTCGCCTTCCTTGCCCTGGATTTCGACCGGCGCAGCTTCAACAACGCCCTCTATGCGGGCCATTCCCGAAACGGGGTCTTCTTCGGGAAGCTGCTTTTCCTTTTCATCATGGGCTTCCTCATCAACCTCATCGGCATCTGCGCCCTGACGGGTATCTTCGCCTCCACCGTCTACACCCGCCTCCCGGCGGCCTACGTCTGGTCCCGCCTGGGGCTCCACGCCCTCAGCGACCTGGCCCTCATGGCCCCGCCCCTGCTGGCGGTCTGCCTCCTGCGGAAGACCGTTATCGCCGGCGCGCTCATCGTCGTCTACGATCTGCTCGCCCGCTTCACCGCGGTCCTGCCCATGACGGGGCAGAGCCTGGAGGCCTGGGACCAGGGCGCGAACATGACCCCCACCCTGCTGTGGAGCCTGGGCATCCTCCTGGTCTGCGCCGCCGTCAGTTACGTTTTCTTCCGGAAGGTCAGGCTTCCCTGACCGTGTGAGAAAGGAATCGCCAATGAAAACTTTAGTTGCCGACAAAAACGCCCTGCGGCAGAACCTCAATGAGATCCGCTCCCGGGCGGGAAACGCCGAGATCGTGGCGGACCTCAGCGCCGACGGGCAGGGGCTGGGCCTCCTGCGCATGGCAAAATTCCTCTCGGAGGAGGGGATCGAGCAGTTCGCCGTGACGGAAACGCGGGACGCCGTCGCCCTCCGGCGGGGCGGCTTCCAGCAGGCCCACATCCTCATGCTCCGCAGCATCACCGACGTGCGGGAGCTGCAGGACCTGATCGACAACAGCATTACCTTTACCATCGGCTCCAACGAGGCGGGCATCGCCCTCAACGGCCTGGCCGGGGAGCTGCACACCGTGGCGGAGGCGAGGATCCGGGTGGACACGGGCCTGGGGCAATACGGCTTCCTACCCACGGAGACGGACAAGATGCTGAACCTCTACCGCCACATGCCGGGCATCGCCATCACGGGCATGTACACCCGCATGTCCGGCGTCAACCTCAAAAGCGCCGCCGAAGCCCAGTACGGCGCCTTCATGGGGGCCGCCAAGGCCCTGCAGGACCTGGGGGTGGATACGGGCGCCCTCATGGCCCTGGATTCCTGCAGTCTTTTCCGTCTGGACGCGGGCGAGCAGAACGCGGTGCTCATCGGCTCCGCCATCATCGGACGCACGCCCCTGAAAACCGGCGCGGGTCTGGTGAAGGTGGGCAGCATAGAGGCCACCCTGGAGGAAGTGAAGTGGCTGCCGGAGGGCACCGTGGTGGGCCTGGGCAAGGGCACGACCCTGAAAAAGGCCACCCGCGTGGCCGTGGTGGACCTGGGCTGGGCTAACGGTGTCGGCGTCCTCCACCGCTCGGAGCGGCAGGAGCTGCCCCTGGTGCGCCGGATGCGCGCTTTCGTCAGCCCCAGCGAACGCTTTGAGCCCGTTGTGCGGGTGGGAGGCAAGCGGGTGCCCATCCTGGGCCAGACCGGCATGGTCGCCCTCACCCTGGACGTGACGAAATGCGAATGCAGCCCCAAGGACCTGGCGGTATTGGACGCGGACCCCCGGATGGTGCGCTTCCTGCCAGTGGAGCTGAGAGAATGAGCGTCATCCGTCAGCTCTCCCCCCACGTGGCGGACCTGATCGCCGCGGGGGAGGTGGTGGAGCGGCCCGCCAGCGTGGTGAAGGAGCTGCTGGAAAACAGCTTCGACGCCGGAGCGAAAAAAGTGACCGTGGAGATCCAGCGGGGCGGCATGGGCCTCATCCGGGTGACGGACGACGGCTGCGGCATGGGCAGCGAGGACGCGCGGACCTGCTTCCTGCGCCACGCCACCAGCAAGCTGCGGGACGAGCACGGTCTGGAGGCCATCGGCACCCTGGGCTTCCGGGGAGAAGCCCTGGCGGCCATCGCCGCGGTGAGCCGGGTGCAGCTGCTGACCCGGCTGCGGGGCTCGCCGGAGGGCGTCTGCCTGGTGCTGGAGGCCGGGAAGGAAATATCCTGCGACCCGGCGGGCTGCCCGGAGGGGACCACCCTCGTGGTGCGGGACCTCTTTTACAACACCCCCGCCCGGCTGAAATTCATGAAAAAGGACGCCGCCGAGACCGCCGCCGTCACCGCGGCGGTGATCCGCTGCGCCCTGAGCCATCCGGAGGTGTCCCTCCGCTACCTCCACGACGGGAAGGAAGAATTCCACACCGCCGGGGACGGGAAGCCGGAGGGCTGTGTCTACACGGTGCTGGGCAGGGATTTTGCCCGGACCATGCTGCCCGCCTCCGGCAGCGGCGAGGGGATCACGGTCCGGGGCTTCGTCTGCCCGCCGGTGAGCGCCAGAGGCAACCGCAGCGCTCAGTATTTCTTCCTCAACGGCCGCTGCATCCGCTCCCAGCAGCTCCAGGCCGCCCTGGAGCAGGCCTATCGGGGCAGCCTGTTCACCGGGCGCTATCCCGCCTGCGTGCTGTTCCTCACCATGAAGCCGAACCTGGTGGATGTGAACGTACACCCCGCCAAGACGGAGGTGCGCTTCCTCCAGGAAAGGGCCGTCTTCGACGCGGTGTACCGCACGGTGCTGGCCGCCCTGCAGGGGGAAAAGGAAAAGCCGGAAATGACCCTGCCCCCGCCGGCGGAGGACCGGGCTTCGGAACAGAAGGAAGCTTCCCGGCTTCCCTCTTCCCCCGCGCCGAAAGCTTCGCCCCTCCCTCCCCCGCCCGCCTATCCCAGGGGGAAGCTCCCGGCTGCCGCGCCCCGGCGGGAGCCGGAGAATGCCGATATGCCCCGGATCGTGGAGCAGCTGGTGTTTTCCGGCGCGAAAGCGGCCTACAACCGCCCGGAGAAGGAGCCGGAGGAAGCCCCTCCCCTGCGCGTTTCCCCGCTGACGGAACCTCCCGCACCGAAAGCGGAGACGGCGACTCCGGCGCCGCAGCCGGCGGCGAAAGCGCCGGAAAAAGCAGAAGAAGCGCCCCTGCCGCCCTACCGCATTCTGGGGGAAGCCTTCAAGGAATACATCGTGGTGGAGTGCGCGGAGGAGCTGATCCTCATCGACAAGCACGCCGCCCACGAGCGCATGCTGTTCGACAAGCTGAAGCAGCGCTCCTTCGACACGGTGAGCCAGCTGCTCCTGAGCCCCCGGGTGGTGAAGCCCGGCCCGGAGGACCTGGCCATCCTGCTGGAAAACCTGCCTCTGCTCTCGGAGCTGGGGGTGGAGACGGAGGATTTCGGCGGCGGGGCGCTGCTGGTGCGGCAGCTTCCCGCGGGCCTTGCGCCGGAGGACGCGGATTCCCTGCTTTCGGAGCTGGCGGAGGCCCTGCGCCTGGGGAAAAAGCCCGGCAGCCTGGGCATGCGGGATGAGCCCCTGGCAACGATGGCCTGCAAGGCTGCCGTGAAAGCCGGGAACAGCTCCGACGAAAAGGAGTGGGTCCCGGTGGCGGAGGCGGTGCTGCGGGGCGAGGTGAAATACTGCCCCCATGGCCGGCCCGTCACCCTGCGCCTGACCAAGCGGCAGCTGGACCGGAATTTCAAAAGGACATAAAGCAAAACATGATCGAGGCCCCGGCAGAACGGTGTTGATCCGTTTGCCGGGGCCTCGCCGGTTTGTCTCTCTTACAGTCTTTCCTTCCGCTCGATATCCAGGAAATACTTATAGGTGTCCACCGTCAGCTCGCCGCAGGCGTCCTCATCGCAGGCGATGATGGCCCCGTTGTGCAGCTGGAGGGCGGAGCAGGTCCACTTATGGCTGACGGAGCCTTCCACCGTGGCCGCCAGGGCGCGGGCCTTGTTGTGGCCGCTGATGAGGATCAGCACTTCCTTGGAATCCGTCACCGTTCCCACGCCCACGCTGAGGGCCTGGGCGGGCACCTTCTCCGGGTCGCCCCCGAAGAAGCGGGAGTTGACGATCCGGGTGTCCGTGGTGAGGTTGCGCACGCCGGTGCGGGAAGCGAGGGAGGTGTAGGGCTCGTTGAAGGCGATGTGGCCGTCCACGCCGATGCCGCCCATAAAGAGGTCGATGCCGCCGTAGGAGGCGATCTTCTCCTCATAGCGGGCGCACTCCCCTTCCGGGTCGTCGGTCATGCCGTTGAGGATGTTGATATTCTCCGGCTTCATATCCGCCAGATGATCGAAGAAATTGTCGTGCATGAAATACCAGTAGCTCTGGTCGTGCTCCCGGGGCAGGCCCAGGTATTCGTCCATGTTGAAGGTGACCACGTTGGCGAAGGAGACTTCCCCCGCCTTGTTCATGCGGATCAGCTCCTTATAGACGCCGATGGGGGACGAGCCCGTGGGCAGGCCCAGGACGAAGGGGCGATCTTCCTTGTGGCCGTTGATCTTCGCGGCGATATAGTTCGCCGCCCACCTGCACATCTTCGTATAGTCTTCCTGAATGACGACTCTCATCGTTACACTCCTAGTATCGTATTCTCGGCTCCCCGTGGAGAGCCTGCAGCGGCGAGAGGGCCTCTGTTGCGGTGTTGATTCCGTTTTTTGCTCCCTCTCTCACGACCCGCCCCGGCCGCGGCAGCATCCGCCGAGTCTTTCGACAACTGCCGTCCTCGTCACCCCGCAGGGCCCGGCGCTGACAGTCTCCCCTTCTCCTTTCGGGAGGTCTGTTTTTCACGATATTTTAGTGCAATATCCGTCATTTGTCAATCGCGCCCTGTTCCCCCGGCAGATGACGCCGGACACGCGCGCAGATGCGCTCCGCCAGGACCAGCTTGAGGAGGTCCAGGGGGAGATAGGGCAGGACGCAGAGGCTGAGGGCGGCGAAAAAGCCGGTATGCGAGCCGTTGAGGCTGCTGACGGCAGTGAACCAGAGGGTGCCCGCAAGATAGCAGGGAACGAGGTCCAGGGCCAGCAGCAGGATGCGGGGCAGGAAGTGCAGGCTTTGCAGCTTCGTTTCCATGAGCAGATAGCCAAGACCGGTGAAAAGGAAGCCCAGGATATACCCCCCCGTGGGGCCCAGCAGGTGGCCGGGACCGCCCCGAAAGCCGGAGAACACCGGCAATCCCACCAGCCCCAGCAGGATATACAGGCCGATGGCCATGAGGCCCCGCTTTCCGCCCAGGAGCAAGAGAGCGCAGTAGACGGCGAAGGTCTGCATGGTGAAGGGCACGGTGAAAGGAACGGTGATCCAGCTGCATACGCAGAGGATCACCGCCATCATGGCGATATAAGCGGCGCTGCGGGTGGTCATGGTCTCTGCCTCCCTGTGGGGAATGTTTCCATAGTATAGCACGGAAAGCTCGGAAAGCAAAGGGGCTGCCGATGGCAGCCCCTTTTGGTTTTCGTAAAAGCCTCGCAGAGTTCGCGCCCGCAGGTGCGAAGAAATTGGAATCATTTTTCGCACGGACATGCGCCGGGCGAAAAATACTTCTCGCGGAGCGGACTGTGCGAGCGAAGCGAGTGCGGGGAGCGCAGCGCATCCCCTCAAATCGAGGCCCAGCGAAGCGGGCTCGATTTGACTATTTCACTGCGTCGAAGCCCTGCTGCAAATCCGCCAGGATATCGTCGATGTGCTCCGTGCCGATGCTGAGGCGGATGGTGGTGGGCTTGATGCCCCCCGCCAGCAGTTCTTCTTCATTGAGCTGGCTGTGGGTGGTGCTGGCCGGATGGATCACCAGGGACTTCACATCCGCCACGTTGGCCAGGAGGGAGAAAAGCTTCAGGCTCTCGGTGAATTTCTTGGCGGTCTCTGCCGTGCCCTTGATCTCAAAGGTGAAGATGGAGGCGGCTCCGTTGGGAAAATACCGGTCGTAAAGCTCCTTCTCCCTGCCGGTGGACAGGGAGGGGTGGTTCACCTTCGCCACCTGGGGATGGTTTTTCAGGAAATCCACCACCTTCAGGGCATTGGACACATGGCGCTCCACCCGGAGGGAGAGGGTCTCCAGCCCCTGGAGCAGAAGGAAGGAATTGAAGGGGGAGATGGTGGCCCCCTGGTCCCGCATGAGGGTGGTGCGCAGCTTGACGATATAGGCGATATTGCCCACGGCCTCCGTGAACACCACGCCGTGGTAGGAGGGATTGGGCTTGCTCAGGCCGGGAAACTTATCGTTCTGCGCCCAGTCGAACTTGCCCCCGTCCACCACCACGCCGCCCATGACGGTGCCGTGGCCGCCGATGAACTTGGTGGCGGAGTGGACCACGATATCCGCCCCGTGCTCCAGGGGCCGCAGCAGATAGGGCGTGGCGAAGGTGCTGTCCACGATGAAGGGGATGCCGTGACGGTGGGCGACGGCGGCGATGGCGTCCAGGTCGATCACGTCGGAATTGGGATTGCCCAGGGTCTCGGCATAAAGCAGCTTCGTGTTGGGCTGGATGGCTTTCTCGAAATTCTCCGGGTCGGAGGGGTCCACAAAGGTGGTGGTCAGGCCCTGCTCCACCAGGGTGTTGGCAAAGAGATTGTGGGTGCCGCCGTAGAGATTGGTGGAGGAGACGATATGGTCCCCCGCCACGGCGATGTTCTGGACGGCATAGGTGATGGCGGCGGAGCCGGAGGCGGTGGCCAGGGCTGCCGCGCCCCCCTCCAGCGCGGCGATGCGCTGCTCGAAGACGTCGCTGGTGGGGTTCATGAGGCGGGTGTAGATGTTGCCCCCCTCCGTCAGGGCGAAACGCCCCGCCGCCTGGGCGCTGTCCTTAAAGACATAGGAGGTGGTGGCATAAATGGGCACGGCCCTGGCGTCGGTGGCAGGATCGGGCGCTTCCTGACCGGCGTGGACCTGCAGAGTCTCAAAACGATAGGCGGACATGACGTTCATCCTTTCTTTATCCTACTTGTTTGCTAGGTAATTGCAGATTAGCACAATAATCCTACTTTGTCAATAGGTAAATAGTATTTTCTTTCGGTTATTTTTTCCGCTTCTGGGCCAGGCGCTCCCCCTCCGTCTGGACATCCAGCTTCAGCTTCTGGATGCGCCTGTCCGTATAGGCCGCGATCTCCCGCCACAGGCTGCGCAGCTGGTTTTTATGGGCGCAGAGCTTCTCGGTGCAGCACTCGCAGCGGAGATAGCCGTTGGTCTGCTCGGAGAAGCGTTCGGGATAGCGGTAGAAGGTGATCTCCCAGCGGGCCAGCAGGGCCACGGAGAGGATCAGCAGGCCCCAGGTATAGAAGCGCCGCACGAAAAAGAGGGGCGTGAACATCATGGCATAGTCCCAGTTGTAGATGCGGCAGGTGGAGCAGCATTTGTTGCGCAGGAACCAGGATTGGAAGGGGCAGAAAAAGAGGATGCAGATCATATCGCAGACGCTGTAGGCGCAGCTCAGGAGGATCATGGCGCCGTCGTCCAGGACGCCCAGCATGTGCAGCGCGCCGAAGATGGCGTTGAAGAAGATCCAGATCAGGGCCACCAGCACCGTGGCGTTGTTGTCGTGCATTTCGATGTGGGTCTTCCCCGTCTTGATATAGTTCCTGCGGAACTGCTTCTGGCAGCCGGGGCTCTCCAGGCCGGAGGGGAAAAAGCGCAGGACCATTTCCAATGTGAAGACAGCGCAGATGAGAATGAGCATCCACGGCCGCCGCTCCAGGGCTGCGGCCACGTCTTCCCCGCCCCGGAGGCGATAGCTGAGATACAGAGCGAAAAAGCCGGCGAACAGCAGGCTGCGGTAGACGAGACGGATATAGTGCAGGGTGCTCACGGCGGTGAGTCTGACCTTTTTCTTTGCGTGATCCAACTGCGTACCCTCCTTTCACGGAGATTCGAGCCCAAGGGATTTATTCTTCCAAAGGGTCCAGGATGGTCCGGCAGACGCGCTCGGCGACAGCCGCCGCCTGGGCGCGGTTCGTCTCCCCGCCGGGCTCCAGCTTTCCGCCGATGCCCTGGAGGACGCCGCTGCCCACCGCCCAGGCTACGGCCTCCCGCGCCCAGGGATGTACTTCTTCCCCGTCGGAGAAGGCGGAGAGGTCCGCCCCTTCTTCCAGGGGGACGCCCGCGGTGAGGAGGCAGCGGTAGAGCATGGTGATGAAGGCTTCCCGCGTGACCTTGGCGTTGGGGGCGAATAAAGCGGCGTTCACGCCGCGGGTGACGCCGGTCTCCGCCGCCCAGGCCACCGCCGAAGCGTACCAGACGTCCGGCGGCACATCCCGGAAGGGCGCGCGCTTCTCCGGCGTGGGCGCGCCCATCAAGCGATGCAGCAGCGTGACGGACATGGCCCGGTTCATGGCCTGGTAGGGCTGATAGCGGAGGGAGGTGCCGACGGTGATCAGACCGCGCTCTGCCGCGAATTCCACAGCGGAGAAAAACCAGCGCTCCGGCGTCACATCCTCGAAGGTCCAGTAGGGCACGTCGCCGCCGGCCCAGGCCTCCAGCCGCTCATCCAGCCAGACGGTCCGGCGCAGGAGGAAGGAATGCAGGTCCTCCGCGGCGGTCTCCGACGCCGGCCGGCCCCACAGCGCCCGATCCATGCGCCGGGAGGCCGCGATCTCCCCGTCATAGCCCGCGAGGCTCCGCAGCCGAAGTCCGGCTGCCGCCGGATCGGCGCTGAGAAGGATATCCTTCACCCGGGGCTCAAGCTCCTGCCAGCAGTCCAGCAGGGCTTCCCGGAAGGAGGGGATGCGCAGGAGGCTCCGCCCGAAGCGGGAGCTCAGGGTGACGGCGGTATCCGCCGGAAGCAGCGAGACGCCGTAGCCCGTGTCGAAATCCCACAGGGGCCCCGCATAGAGCTTCTCCTCCTCCGGTGGCTTGTAGAAATAGGTGGAGGAAAGGAAAGCGTCGTTGTCCATGGAAAGCTCCAGGATCAGGAAGCAGCGGGCCAGAGAATCCGGATCGCACAGGTCCCGGTAATCCGCCCCCGTGACCGGATCCGTTCCCCCGGCCATCACGGCCCGTTCAAAGCGCTGGAACAGGTCCGCGATATAGATCATCGCTTCCTCCGGCAGGTATTCCGGGCTTTTCACCGTGATATACTGCCCGCCCTCGGTGCTGAACCAGGCAGCTTCCTCCATGGAGCGGTTCGGATAGTCCAGCTCCAGCAGATAGCCGCCGCGAAGGTCCTCGGGGGCGGCCAGGTCCGGCGTATAGTGATAGACGACGCCGGGCAGCGTCCCCTCCGCGCCGGGCAGGAGGGCAAAATCCCCGATCTCCGGGTTAACGTCCTCGATCTCCCCCTCCAGGTCGCGGATGGCGACGCGGCCCTTGGAGATCTCCGTCTTCTCGCACAGCTCATAGACGCCCCGGTATTCCCCGTCGTAGTACAGGTCCACGGAACGGCTGTGGGGGGTATAGGGCAGGCCGAAATCCGCCGCCAGGTCGAAGGTGAGGCGGTTGCGCAGAAGGCTTTCGTCGGCGTAGTCGGCCAGAAGGACCCAGGTCGTCTCCTTTTCCGCCGCTTCCCCGGTCTCCAGCAGGTCCGCCTTTTCCGACAGCTTGATCTGATAGGGCTTCTTGGGATACGACCAGGTGGAGTTGCCCCGGCCCTTGATGTTTTTCAGCTCCCCCGCCCACACCGGCGTTCCGTCCGCGCGGAGCAGGGCGAAGGAGACGCCCTTCACCTTCCGTTCCTTGTCTTCCTCCACATAGCTGCGGCCCTGCTCCCGGTCGCTGCTCGTCAGCCAGGCGGAGCCCAGGCTGCCGGAGCGCAGAAGGGTGAAGCTGAGGCGCGTTTCCCCGTTTTCGAAGGTCAGGGGGCAGCCCTCCCCCTCGCCGGCAAGCAGGGGCAGGAGGGAGAAGGGCACGCCGCTTTCCACCGTGAGGCTGCCTTTTTCCCCGCTGAGGAGGGCGGTTTCCCCCGAAAAGCGCAGCACAAAAGCTTCCGGCCGCGCGGCGGAGGGCAGGAACAGGCAGTCTCCCCGCTCGGTTTGCTGCACGGGTATCTCCACCTCCCCCAGGCCGGGAACGTCGATCACCGCGGCAAAGGGCGGCTCCTCCCCGGCGGCCAGGACCGCCGCCGTCAGGAGGGCGAGGACGGCCAGGCACAGGCCGAGGACACGGAAGCATCTGCGGATCATCATAGCGGAAATCCCATCCTTTCGGGGATACTCGATCGTTTTCGGGAAACCCTTATAGTTTACCCCATCGTCGGAAAAAGGTCAACTGCTCGCTTGCGCCCGATCCTCGCGGAAAAACGGCGGAAACAAGCCGATTCTACCGCCGGTCGGTTGCCTTCGGAGCAGGTTTTGGCTAGACTGAGGGCGAGGTGAAGCAAATGGACAAAACGAAATTCGGCGCTTTCGTGGCGGAGAACCGGAAAAAGCTGGCGCTTACCCAGAAGGAACTGGCAGAAAGGCTCCATGTGACGGATAAGGCCGTGAGCAAATGGGAGCGGGGCCTGAGCTACCCGGACGTGACCCTGCTGGAGCCCCTGGCGGATGCCTTCGGCATGGGGGTCACGGAGCTGGTGTCCTGCCGCAGCGAAGCGCCCTCCCCCGCCCCGGCGGAGCGGGCGGACTGGGAGATACCCCCGACGGAGGAGCGGGGGGAGGAAGCGGCGGTGCAGACGCTGCTGGACATCTCCGGGGAGAGCCTGCATACGGAGCGGAAGCGGGGACGCCGGAGGACGGTGCTGCTGTCGGTCCTGGCAGTGCTGCTGCTGGCGGCCCTGGCTGTCACAGGCGCCCTGTTGCTGGGGAAGAACGAGACGACAGAAAGTGATCAGATCAGAGTCCTCCACACGGAAGGGACGGAGGCGGACCTTACGCTGTTCACGGAAAAGGAGGGCCATCTCCTCCGCCTCCGCTGCGCGCCGGAAGCGGACCCCGCCGCACTTCTGGAGCTGGTTTCCTTTGGGGATCCCATCTTTGCGGAATACCGCTGGGACCGGCGCACTTGGTCCGGCACGCTGCTGAGCTTCCGCCAAGTGACGTCGGGAATGGCCATCGGCGGACCCATGGACGAGGCGGGCTCCGCCTTCGTCCTGTTCGACGGCGACGGAGAGCTGTTCGGCTTTTCCCGCGTGGTGGAGGAGATTCACACCCGGCAGCGCAATCCCGACGGGAAGGGCTATCTCTCCACCTATATCTTCTACAAGGGCGACGAGAGCGACGATTGGTACATGCACGCCGACGAAGCGCTGGTGCGGGTGAGGGACTGCCTTGGCTACAGCACTTACGGGGATCACGGCTGCCGCATCCTGGACTTTGACGGGGATGGCGTCAATGAGCTGCTGGCCCGCACCCTCTGGCCGGAAAAGCCCTGCATCGTCTACGACCTGGAAAACGGGGTACTGACGGAAACCTGGCTGGACGAGATGCCGGAGGAAATGACCGGGCCGACGGAATAGCATAGTTTTGGCGCGCTGCGACCGCAGCGCGCCAAAAAAATCTTTCCTTACAGCTTTTTCATCAGCTCGCCCAGCACGGGCTCGAAGGCGACGCCATACCAGTGGTCCGGGAGCCGGCGGGTGAATTCGATGCACGCCACCACGTAGTCCGCCGCAATACAGGCGGCCTCATAGGCGCTCTTGCCCCGCAGCAGCGCCCCCACGAAGGCGGAGGCGTAGACGTCTCCGGTGCCGTGGCAGCCCTGGGCGATCTTCCGGTGCTCATAATACTTCCGCTCCCCTTTTTCAAAGACCAGGACGCCGGTGGTCTCCGGCCGGAAGCTGACGCCGGTGAGGATGAGGTTTTTCGCCCCCAGCGCCAGGAGCTTTTCCGCCAGGGCGTCCGCATAGGCTTCGTCATAGCTCTCCCGGTATTCCGTTCCGGTGAGGAAGGCTGCCTCCGTGATGTTGGGCAGGAGATAGTCCGCCTCCGCCGCCAAGGTGCGCATGCAGCCGACAAAGGCCTCGTCGAAGCCCACGTAGAGCTTGCCGTTGTCCGCCATGGCGGGGTCCACCACCGCAAGGCATTCGGGTTTGCTCAGGCTGCGGAGCATGCTTTTTACATAGTCGATCTGCTTCGCGCTGCCCAGGTAGCCGGTATAGACCGCGTCGAACCGGATCTTTTCCTTCACCCAGTGGGCCTCGATGGCGGGCATATCCTCCGTCAGGTCCCGGAAGGTATAGCCGGTGAAGCCGCCGGTGTGGGTGGAGAGCACGGCGGAGGGCAGAATGCAGGTCTCCAAGCCGCAGGCGCTGAGGATGGGCAGAGCCACGGTGAGGCTGCACTGGCCCACGCAGGAGATATCCTGTACGGTCAAAACACGCTGATAGTCCATGGTTCCTCCTTTTTTGCAGCGCTTACAGGAGCTGCATCAGTTCCCCGTCGGAGAGGGTGGCGACCCCCGCGTTTTTCAGCACCAGCTCGGCATGGGCTGCGTCGTCCACCCGCAGCACGGTGTAGGCGCTGAACTCGGCGGCGCCGGTGAAGGCATAGAGGTATTCCACGTTGATCCGCTCCTCCTGCAGGGACTGGAGGATGCGGTTCAGGGCCCCGGCCTCGTCCTCCATCTTCACGGCGATGACGGGGGTCTCCGTGACGATGCTCTTTTCCATCAGCAGGGCCTTTGCCTTCGCCACATCCGAGACGATGAGGCGCAGGATGCCGAAATCCCGGGTGTCCGCCAGGCTGAGAGCCCGGATGTTGACCCCGCCGTCGGAAATGAGCTTCACCGCGGCGGCCAGCTGGCCCGGCTTATTTTCCAGAAACACGGATAATTGTGTAATTGCCATTGTAGTCTTCTCCTTTCCCGGAACGGTTCCTCAGTCATGCAGCTTGCGCTTGTCGATGACGCGGACGGCCTTGCCCTCGCTGCGCTGGATGGACTTGGGCGGCACCAGGTGCACCTTGGGTCCGATGCCCAGCATGCCCCGCATGGCGGTTTCCAGGCCCCGCTCCCGCTTCTGGATATCCGAGACCTTGTCGGAGAAATGCTCCGGACTCAGCTCCACATTGATATCCAGGGTGTCGGTATTGTTCACCCGGTCCACCAGGATCTGATAGTTGGGGGTATAGCCCTCGTTCAGCAGCACGGTCTCGATCTGGCTGGGGAAGACGTTGACGCCGCGGATGATCATCATATCGTCGCTGCGGCCCATGGGCTTGGACATGCGCACGAAATTGCGCCCGCAGGAGCACTTCTCCCGGCTCAGCACGCAGATATCCTTCGTGCGGTAGCGCAGCAGGGGGAACGCCTCCTTGTCCAGGGCGGTGAACACCAGCTCGCCCTTGGAGCCCTCCGGCAGCACCTCCCCGGTGTCCGGGTCGATGATCTCGGCATAGAAATGGTCCTCGTTGATGTGCATGCCGTGCTGTTCCTCGCACTCGAAGGCCACGCCCGGACCGCTGGTCTCCGTGAGGCCGTAGATGTCATAGGCCTTGATGCCCAGGCTCTTCTGGATATTGCGGCGCATCTCCTCCGTCCAGGGCTCGGCCCCGAAGATGCCGATGCGCAGCTTGTTGTCCTCCGGCTTATAGCCCTTTTCCGCCAGGGTCTCCCCGATGTAGGCGGCATAGGAGGGGGTGCAGCAGATGATGGTGGCGTTCAGGTCCATCATGAACTGGATCTGCCGCTCCGTGCTGCCGGTGGACATGGGCAGGGTCAGGCAGCCCACCTTGTGGCTTCCCCCGTCCAGCCCCGCGCCGCCGGTGAAAAGGCCGTAGCCGTAGCAGACCTGGACCACATCCTCCTTCGTTCCCCCCGCGGCCACGATGGCCCGGGCGGTGCAGTCGTTCCACAGGTCGATGTCGTGCTGGGTGTAGAAAGCCACGACCCGCTTGCCGGTGGTGCCGGAGGTGGAGTGGATGCGGACGCATTCGGACAGGGGCTTTGCCAGCAGGCCGTAGGGGTAGGCGTCCCGCAGGTCCGCCTTGGAAAGGAAGGGCAGCTTTTTGATGTCCTCCACGCTCCGGATATCCTCGGGCTTCACGCCCTTTTCATCCATGAGCTTGCGGTAATAGGCCACATGATCGTAGACGTGCCGGACCTGCTTCACGATCTTCTCGTTCTGGATCGCCAGGATCTCTTCCCGGGATGCCGTCTCGATTTCTTTCTGATAGTAGTTTTTCACGGAGATTCTCCTTTTTGTCGGGGGCGGTTTCCCGGGAAGCGGGAGGCCCTCTTACTTACCCAGGTTGTCGGTGATGCCGACGGTGGTGCGGTCGTTGTAGCATTCGAACATCCGCTCCACATCGGCGGGAACGGTCTTCCGGCTGAGGGCGCTGACGATGGGCACGATGATGAGGCCGCCCACCATGGCGAAGACGCCGGAATAAAGGGAATTCTTGAACACGAAAGCCAGGAGCGGGCTGGAGGCCACGTCCAGGGCCTTCAGGGACACGAGAAGCTGGATGACCTCCAGACCCACGCCCCAGATAAAGCACACCGCCACGGCGGCCTTGCTGGTCTTCTTGGAGTAGAGCCCGTAGAGGAAGGGGGCGAGGAAGGCCCCAGCCAGCGCGCCCCAGCTGACGCCCATCATCTGGGCGATGAACAGGCTGCGGCTCTTGGCCTGCTTGATGGCGATGAGGGCGGAGATGGCCACGAAGACCACGATGAACAGCCGCATCACCAGCAGCTTTTTCTTCTCCTCCAAAGGTTTTTTCCGAAGGGGATCGATGAAATCCAGGGTGATGGTGGAGGAGGAGGCCAGCACCAGAGAGGAGAGGGTGGACATGGAGGCGGAGAGCACCAGCACGATGACCACGCCCATGATGACGCTGGGGAGGGTGGAGAGCATGCGGGGAATGACGGCGTCGAAGCCCTCGGCGGCCACATCCACATTGTAGAGCCTGCCGAAGCCGCCCAGGAAGTAGCAGCCGCCGGCCACGATCAGGGCGAAGATGGTGGAGATCACGGTGCCCTTCTTGATGGAATCCTCATTCTTGATGGCATAGAACTTGCCCACCATCTGGGGCAGGCCCCAGGTGCCCAGGGAGGTCAAAAGCACCACAAAGAGAAGGAACATGGGATCGGGCCCCAGGAAGGAGGAAAACTGCCAGCCCCCGTTGGGACCGGTGGCCAGGCCGGTCATGGCGGCCATGAGGCCTCCGTTGTCCTTCAGCACCGCGCCGATGACGGCGATGATGCCCCCCAGCATGATGATGCCCTGGATGAAATCGTTGAGGGCGGTGGCCATATAGCCGCCCAGGATGACGTAGATGCCGGTGAGGATCGCCATGATGATCACGCAGACGGCGTAATCGATGCCCTGGAAGGCGGCGGCGAACAGGCGGCTCAGGCCGTTGTAGAGAGAGGCGGTGTAGGGGATCAGGAACAGGAAGGTGATCACGCTGGCGGCGATCTTCAGGGGACGGGAGGAAAAGCGGGTGCCGAAGAAATCCGGCATGGTCTTGCTGCTGAGGTGCTGGGTCATGATGCGCGTCCGGCGGCCCAGGATGCTCCAGGCCAGCAGGGAGCCGATGAAAGCGTTGCCCAGGCCGATCCAGGTGGAGGCCAGGCCGAAGTTCCAGCCGAACTGCCCGGCATAACCCACGAAGATGACGGCGGAGAAATAGGACGTGCCGTAGGCGAAAGCGCTGAGCCAGGGGCCCACGCTGCGGGAGCCCAGCACGAAGCCGTTGACGTCGACGGCATGGCGCTTGGTGCGGATGCCGATGAAGATCATGACGGCGAAAAAGCAGACGATGAGGATCAGGGTGATGACGGCGGTCTGGTCCATGGCGATATACCTCGCTTGTTTTGATCTGAGAACGGAGCCTCCCCCTTCCGGGGCCCGGCTTTCGGGCCCCGGAGGTCCGCCGCAAGTGAGGGAGCGGCCGGAGGATTCTTCATTCTTTTAAATCACTATACGCCTGAATCGTCCGCCTGTCAAGGGGTTTCTGAAAAAGATTTTGTCAAATCTGTCCGGTTATTTGCCCGGCTTTTGTCCAAACTGCCGAAATGGACGGCTCAGTCGATGACCGGCAGGGTGGCGAGGCTCTTCGCCAGCTCCTCGTCCGTGGGGATATAGTCGGTCATTTCCCCGTCGTTATAGCGCTGATAGGCCACGAGATCGAAGTAGCCGGTGCCGGTGAGGCCGAAGACGATGTTTTTGGCTTCCCCGGTCTCCCTGCACTTGAGGGCCTCGTCCATGGCCACCTTGATGGCGTGGCTGCTCTCGGGGGCGGGAAGGATGCCCTCCACCCGGGCGAACTTCTCCGCGGCGGCGAAGACGTCCGTCTGCACGACGCTGACGGCTTCCATCAGGCCGTCGTCATAGAGCTGGGAGAGGACGCTGCTCATGCCGTGATAACGCAGGCCGCCGGCGTGGTTGGGGGCGGGGATGAAGTTGGAGCCCAGGGTGTACATCTTCGCCAGGGGGCAGACCATACCGGTGTCGCAGAAATCATAGGCGTATTTGCCCCGGGTGAGGCTGGGGCAGGAGGCGGGCTCCACGGCGATGATCCTTGCGTCCAGCTTGCCCTGGATCTTATCCCGCATGAAGGGGGCGATGAGGCCGCCCAGGTTGGAGCCGCCGCCGGCGCAGCCGATGATGACGTCGGGCACGATGTCGTATTTCTTCAGGGCCGCCTCGGTCTCCAGCCCGATGATGCTCTGGTGCAGCAGCACCTGGTTCAGCACGCTGCCCAGCACATAGCGGTAGCCGGGGGTGGAGGTGGCGACCTCCACGGCCTCGGAAATGGCGCAGCCCAGGCTGCCGGTGGTGCCGGGATGCTCCGCCAGGATCTTCCGGCCGATGGCCGTGCTCTCGGAGGGAGAGGGGGTCACGTCCGCGCCGTAGGTCCGCATGACCTCGCGGCGGAAGGGCTTCTGCTCATAGGAGACCTTGACCATATAGACCTTGCAGTCCAGGCCCAGATAGCCGCAGGCCATGCTGAGGGCGGTGCCCCACTGGCCCGCGCCGGTCTCGGTGGTGACGCCCTTGAGGCCCTGCTTCTTGGCGTAGTAGGCCTGGGCGATGGCGCTGTTCAGCTTGTGGGAGCCGCTGGTGTTGTTGCCCTCGAACTTATAGTAGATGTGGGCGGGGGTATCCAGCGCCTGCTCCAGGCAGTAGGCCCGCACCAGGGGGCTGGGCCGGTACATCTTGTAGAAGTCATAGACCTCCTGGGGGATCTCGAAATAGGGGGTGTCGTTGTCCAGCTCCTGCTTGATGAGCTCCTCGCAGAAGACGGGGCTCAGCTCCTCCGCCTTCATGGGCTGGTGGGTGCCGGGGTTCAGCAGGGGGGCGGGCTTGTTCTTCATATCGGCACGGAGATTGTACCAGGCACGGGGCATCTCATTCTCGGTAAGGTAGATTTTGTAAGGGATCTTTTCCATGGTGCATTTCCTTTCCTTTCGTTAAAAAATCAAGCGGCACAGGTCAATCTGTGCCGCTTCGTTCATGAATCCTATTTCTTCATGATTTCAAGCATCGCAAATCGACCTTACCGAAGAATCAGTAAAGCGAAACCAGAACCACCAAAACGCGATGCCGGAAAACTTTCTCATGAAGAACTCCCAATCGGCGCGGGAACCTCCCGCGGTAGTATGGGGAGAATATACTCTCCCTTTTTTTGTTTGTCAAGGGGTTTTGGTAAAAAAACTTTATCCTTTTACCGATTCCCACCGACATTGCGGCAATTCAGGCGTTTTCCAGGGGAAGCAGCTTGTCCCCCTTTGCGCCGCAGACGGGACATTCCGGCGTTTCTCCCTCCGTCAGGGGAAAGACCAGACCGCAGACGCCGCAGCGGTAGCTGATTTCCTTTTTCTCCCCGCTGCCGCCGGGCATGGGCAGCTTGCCCAGGAGCCGCCAAAGGGTCTCCTCCGGGAAATCCGGCGCGGGAGGTTCATCCGCCAGCTTTTCCAGGATCTCCCGCACCTCCGGGCACTGGGGCAGCATGAAGCCCGCCTCCCGCAGCACATCCTCCGTCACCAGCCGGGTGGACATGGCCGCGGCCGCCATGAGCTTGCGCAGCCCTTCCTTCTCCGACGCGCGCCCGATCCTGCGGGCGGCGGCTTCCTCCTCCGTCCGCCGCCGGGCAAAGGCGCGCAGCAGGCCCTTGATCTCCTCCGTCTTGGGCTGCTGGGGCGGCATTTCCAGGGGGATGAGGCTGATGGCCCCGCTGGGGCAGGCCTCGGCGCAGACGCCGCAGCCCACGCATTTTGCCGGGTCGATGACGCTGTTCTCCGTGTCCGTAGCCCCGGTGGGACAGACATAGAGGCACAGGCAGTCCTTGGTGCAGAGGCGCAGATTGCGCACCGCCAGCTTTTTCATGCCTTCACGCCTCCTTCCGCCTTCTCGAATTTCCAGGCCGGCACCTTGCACACGGGGCACAATTCCGGCGGCGCTTCCCCGATCCAGACAAAGCCGCAGGTGGAGCAGGCCCAGATCTCCTGTCCCTCCAGCATGGCCTCCCCTTCCCGCAGATAGCGGTCCAGAAGGGAGGAGAGCATCCGCGTCACCTTCTCGCCCCAGACGCAGATGCGCGCTGCGCCCCGGTCTCCGGCGGCGTCCGCCGCGGCCCGCAGGGCGGGATAATCCGCCACGTCCCGGCGGAGGGATTCCGCCAGAGATTCCGCCGAAGCCTCCTCCGCCGGCGGCGCTGCGGCGGTGAACCAGGCGGCCAGCTCCCGGAAGAAGCCCGCCTCCTCCGCTTTGTACTGTTTTTCGCAGCCCCGCCCCAGGCTGGAGCAGAGGGCCGCCAGCTGACCGGCAGTGAAGGGGCCGAGTTCCCCTTCCAGCTGCGCTTTCCCCTCCGTCCCCGCCGGAGGGGCCGCCTCCTGCGGTTTGAATTCCCCCTTGGGCGCTCCGCAGAGGGGGCACTTCCAGCTTTCCGGCAGGGAATCGAAGGGGGCTTCCTCCCCGCCGTCATACACATAGCCACAGACCTGACAGATGTACTTCACAGGCATCCGCTCCTTTCTGCCCGTAAACATTGTCCCAGGCGCGGAGGCTTCCGCGCCCGGGACGGGGTTTTATGCTTCGGAGAAGCTGGACTTGTCCGCGCCGCAGAGGGGGCAGACAAAGCTGTCCGGCAGGTCCTCGAATCTGGTGCCGGGTTCGATGCCGTTGTCGGGATCGCCCAGCGCCTCATCATATTCCCAGCCGCAGAGGTCGCACACGTATTTCATCATGATCCTCCTTATGATTCGGATTTGCTGATTCGGTGAGGAAGCTCAGCCCCGGGGGCACAGGGCGTCCGCCAGGGCCTCCAGCTGCGCTTCGCTCTCGGCGTTCAGAGCAGAGAGGATGCGCACCGTGGGTTCAGCAAAGGTAAGGCCCTTGCAGCCCTCCAGCAGGCCCTTCATGACCTTGGCCGCCATGGGGGCCCAGGAGCCGTTTTCAATGAATGCCACGGTGCGGTTCTTATAGCCCCGCTCCGCCAGATGCTCGATAAACGTCCGCATGGGAGGGAACACCTCGGCATTGTAGGTGGTGGAGGCCAGCACCAGCGTCCCGTAGCGGAAAGCGTCCTCCACCGCCTCGGGCATGTCGTCCCGGGCCAGGTCCGTGAGGCTGACCTTGGGGCAGCCCCGGGCCTC
Source organism: Oscillospiraceae bacterium (assembly GCA_016286665.1). Classification (GTDB taxonomy): domain Bacteria; phylum Bacillota; class Clostridia; order Oscillospirales; family Oscillospiraceae; genus UBA1774. The sequence goes on along the minus strand of JAEETX010000005.1, from coordinate 29,920 downwards.
CAGCTTCGCGGCCAGTTCTTCCGCCGCGGCCTTGGTGTGGCCGTAGACGGAGGTATAGGCGATGACGACGCCCTCGCTCTCCACGCCGTAGCTCGACCAGATGTTGTAGAGATTCAGGTAATAGCTCAGGTCCCCGGTGAGCACGGGGCCGTGGGTGGGGCAGATGATTTGGATGTCCAGAGCGGCGGCCTTTTTCAACAGAGCCTGGACCTGAGCGCCGTATTTCCCCACGATGCCGAAGTAGTAGCGCCGGGCTTCGCAGGCCCAACCCTCCGGATCCTCCCTGTCCAGCGCGCCGAACTTGCCGAAGCCGTCGGCGGAAAAGAGCACCTTGTCCGCGTCGTCATAGGTGACGATGACCTCCGGCCAGTGGACCATGGGGGCGGCGACGAAGGTGAGGGTATGCTTCCCCAGAGGGAGGGTGTCCTTCTCTCCCACCACGATCCGCCGGTCTGCATAGTCCTCGCCGTAGAAATTCTTCATCATGGTGAAAGCCTTGGCGGAGGAAACGATCGTCGCCTGGGGATAGGTGTGCATGAAGCAGCCGATGCTGGCGCTGTGATCCGGCTCCATGTGCTGGATGACGAGATAGTCCGGCTTCCGCCCGCCCAGGGCGACGGTCAGCTTCTCGATCCAGGCGTGGGTGAAGCCCTCGGCCACGGTGTCCATGACGGCGATCTTGTCATCCAGGATGAGATAGGAATTGTAGGCCATGCCCAGGGGCACGGCATACTGCCCCTCGAACAGGTCCACCTGATGGTCGTTGACGCCGATATAGCGGATATCCTTGGTGATCTCCATGTGTGTCATTCCTTTCATGAATGGTATCCCGCTGTGGACAGTATATGCTGTTCCGCAGCGGCTTGTCAACCTTGTCCGGCAGCGCTTTCCCCGAAGGCGACGGCGTCGAACAGGGCCAGCATGGCCAGGCTCACCAGCACGCCCCCCAGGATATCCGTGAACCAGTGGCAGCCGCTCAGAAAGCGGCAGCAGACCATGACGAGGATCAGCAGGATGCAGAGGACGCGCAGCACCGCCCGCAGAGCGGGGTTCTGCACATACTTTTTCAGCGTCATGGAGACGCTGCCCAGGATGACGATAGCCATCACCGTGTGGCTGGAGGGGAAGCTGGGCTCAAAGCCGCTCTCCCCCGGCAGGACGATGGGGCGGCAATTGACGACCACCTTTTCAAAAAAGACGTAGAGGATCAGGGTGAGGACAAAGAGGCCGCCCATGGTGAGGATTTCCCGATCCACTTTTTTGAGGCTCCGGCGGCGGATCAGCTGCACGAGGCCGATGAGGGCAAAGACGCACAGCACCAGGATGGCGAAATAGCCCAGGTATTCCGTCAGCTTATACAGCTTCAAGGAAAGGTCCATGCTGCCGTCGACGCCCCAGCTCCCGTTCAGTCCCGCGACGGCGATGGCGAACCACGCGTTCACCGTCGCCAGGCCGATCTCCGTTCCCTCAGCCCAGGGCTGCCGGTCCACCAGGCACAGGAGCACGATCAGCGCCAGGAACAGGACATAAAACAGACCCGCCGCGCAGAGTTTTCCCTTTTTCGTCATCGGTGATTACTTCCTCTCTCTGTCTGCGTTTTCCGCAAGGGAATCCATCATCCGCTCCGCCAGGATATACCAGCGCTGAACGGCGTTTTCCAGGAAGAAATAATGATAGAAATAAAAGCCCAGCAGCACCGCCAGGAGCACCACCACCGCCGCGGACCAGGGGGCCAGATCCGGCCGCGTCAGGGTCAGCCACACGGCCAGCAGTTCCGCCATGACGGTCATCACCGTCACGATCAGGTGCACCAGCCGTTCGTGCTGGAGCCAGCGGAGCTTTTCCAGGTGCTTTTCCAGCAGGCGGATATCCCCGCTTCCCGCTGCCATCGCCGTGCGCACGGCTTTTTCATGCGTCCGACACCAGCGCTTCATGTGGATGCCGAACTTCCCGGAATCCCCGTTCATGCTTCTCCCTCCGGTCTGCTTTTGCTGCGGGACGGCCTCAGCGGAGGAGCTCCGTCACTTCCCCGATATACAGGTCGTGGGGCGCGTCGTGGGCATAGAGCTTTTCCCTGATGTCCGAAGGGATGCGCGCCGGGTCCAGGGGCTGCATGAAGAGCTTGCGGCACACAAGGGTCGCCTCCGCCTCCCGGTAGGCGACGCCCTTGCCGCAGGGCAGGGCCTCCAGGCCGCTCCCGCCCATTTTGTCCATATCCCGGCCGGATTTCGTGCCCAGGAGCAGCAGCCTGTCCCGGCAGTTTTCCGGGAAAAAGCTGAGGGTGAACCAGTCCTCCCGGTCCAGGAATTCATGGGTGTAGCGGCTGGTGCGGACATACACCGTGGCGACGCTTTTGCCCCAGAGGGTGCCCAGGCCGCCCCAGCTGACGGTCATGGAGTTGAACTTCTCCATGCTTCCCGCGGTGAGTAGGGCCCACTTTTTGTCAAAAAGGCTGAAAATATCCGTTGTGAATTCCATGTCGGTGTCCTTTCTCCGGCGCCGTCGGGCCGGTCTTCCGGCGGAGAAGATAGCCGGTCATACGAGCTCCACGATCAGCTCGTCGGAGCCCTCCTCCAGTGAATTGTACGCATCCAGATGGTAATGACTGCCCGGTGTTTCCTCCGCCAGGGCGGAAAGAAGTCCGGCCAGGGACCGCAGCCCCGCGGGATTGGCGGAAAGGACGGCCTCGTGCCCGTCCGTCCGAAAGCGGATCTGCGCGTCGTCTTCCCAATGCACGGCGTCTGCCTCCTTAATATATCTGCGTCTGGTTCGCTTCTTCGCCGCCCTTCAGGCGAAGCTTGTTCTCATACATTCTCTTGTCCGCCAGCTCGAACACGGGGGTCACGCCGGTCTGACCGGCATATTTCGCCATGCCGCAGGCGACGACCGCCCCGCCGACGGCCTTTGCCTCCCGGTTGTGGTCCTCCACGCGCTTCACCAGCGTTTCGATCTCCCCGTAGTCGCTGCCGCGGGAGATCACCGCGAACTCGTCGCCGCCGATGCGGAAGACGGGGCTGTGCCGGAATATCTCACAGATGACCCGGCAGGCCTGCTGCAGATACCGGTCCCCCGCCTGATGGCCGGCGGTATCGTTGACCTTTTTCAGGTCGTTCACATCCAGGATCACGACGGCGAACTCCGGATGCTGCTTTTCCGCGATCTGCTTGTCCAGCTGCTCCTGGGCGTTCAGGAAGGCGTTGCGGTTCTTCACCCCCGTGAGGGCGTCCACGCTGGCCTGGGTCTGGGCCTGGGCGAGGCGTCTGGCGAATTCGTCCTCCTGCCGCACCTGAACGTCCACGTCGCTGATGCCCACTACCAGCCGCCGTCCCTCCTTTTCCTCCACCATGGCGGCCCTCATCTGAACGAAAGAGGGCTTGCCTTCCGCCGCCAGACGATAGGTCAGAGCAAAGATGCCGCTCCGCCGGATCTCCGACAGGACGCCCTCGGCGGTAAAGGCGGCGAGAAAGCGGTCCAGGTCCTCCGGATAGACGAAGCGGCGGCCGGCTTCCCGCGCGGCGGCGAAGAAATCCGCGCCTTCCTTGGGCAGGGAAAAAGCTTCAAATTCCGCGCTTGCGCTGAATTCCCGGTAGCGCCCCGTCTCCGGCTCCACCAGATAGACGCAGAGGGAATCGCCGCTGAGGGCGCTCAGGCGGGCGTAGGCGTTGCGCTCCTCGACCTTTTCGGACTCCGCGAGGCTGCGCTTGAAGGTCTCCTTCTCGTCGATGACGACGAAAGCGTGCAGCAGACAGGTCCCCAGGAGATAGGCGATGCCGTAGAGCGGCAGATAGGGATACCACAGCTGGGCAAAGAGGAACAGGTCCATGATGAGCCCGAAAAGGGCCAGGGCGCGGTAGCGGATCCGTTTTTCCGCCGCATCGGGCCGTCTGCGCACGGCGGAGATTGCGTAGATGGAGATCAGGAGAAGCATCAGGATCTGGACGGTCAGCATCGCATAGCGAAGGGGAAGGGCGCGGTAGACGCAATCTTCGTCCACCGTGAACAGCACGGGCACGAAGATGTTGACGAGGCTGAGGAGCGCGACCAGGACCGCCAGGACCCGCCCGGCGGCGCGGAGGAAGCGCCCGAAAGCGTTCTCCTCCTCCAGATAGGTCACGGCAAACTGGCTCCAGCACAGGATGCCCACCGCCATGGCGATAAAATAGGCCGTGGTGTCCGCGAACAGAGCGTCGGCCAGCTTGCGGCTCTCCAGAACGCCCCACAGGATGTCCGTGACGTAATAGGTGAGGACCGCCAGCAGGAAGCGCCGGTAGGTCCTCCAGGCGGGCAGGGAGTATGCGTCGTCGCGGCTGCGCAGGATATCATGGTTTTCCAGCAGCAGGACCAGAAACGACAGGACGCCGATGGCGGCATAAGACATCTGTCAGCACACTCCTTTCCCCGTTTTCATGGCGGCAGCAGTATCAGGTCTGCCAGTTTTTGCAGACGTCGACCCAGGCAACGTATCCCGAATGCTTCTCCAGTTCTTCGATCGTCAGCTCGATGGCGCTGTTCGGGCTCCCGCAGGCGGGAAACACGGTTGGGAAGCGTTTCAGGGATACGTCCAGATAGACCTTCACGCCCTCGTTCACGGCAAAGGGGCAGACGCCGCCCACGGCATGGCCCACCAGCGTCTCCGCCTCCTCCGGCGTGAGCATCTTCGCCTTTGTACCGAACTGCGCCTTGTATTTGGGATTGTCGATCTTCGCGTCCCCCGCCGCGACGATCAGCACGGCGCCGCCCTCCGCCAGGAAGGAGAGGGTCTTGGCGATGCGGCAGGGCTCGCAGCCCAGCGCCAGGGCCGCCAGCTCCACCGTGGCGCTGGATACGTCGAATTCCTGCACCCGGTCCGCCAGCCCCTCCCGGGCGAAATACGCTTTGACTCTTTCTATGGACATCGTTTTTTCCTTTCTTATACGAAACTCTCATGGAAACCAGACAAGGAATTGCGCGGATGATTTGTGTCAGCGGTAGCACACGCGTCCCTGCAGGGGCCCTCGCGCGCGGAATGAGGCGTCGGACGCGTTTCGGGCTGTCGCCCGCCAAGGACGCTGGCGAAGGATGGCGCAAATCAGACCGCAAGGACTGTCGTATTTTCGTGGGAGTTTCGTATTATACGAGGCTGCGCAGGTATTCCCCGTATTCCGGGAACGCCTCCGCTGCCCGAAGCAGTTCCTCCCCGCGGAGCATCCCCCTGCGCCAGGCGATCTCCGGGGGGCAGTAGATGAGATAGTTTCCCAGCTGCTGGATGACGTGCACCAGGGCGGACACCGTCCGGGCATTTTCTTTCGAGCGCAGCGGGGCGCAGAGGAACCCCTTGTCCATGGGCTCCGACCGCAGGCGCTTCCCCTCCTCCGCCAGTCGGGGCAGCTCCCGCAGGGGCGTGCGGGAGGGGCAAGCCGCCAGGAACCGGCTCTGCAGAAAAAACAGGGGCAGCGGACGGTAGGCATAGTGGGAAAAGCCCTCCCGCAGAGGGGTCCCCCCCTGACCCACCACGCTGGCAAGGTTCACCGCCGGGCTTTTCCGCTGCATGGCCCGCTGCAGGAAGCGGGTCAGATCCACGCCGTAGAGGAAAAAGGGCTCGGTCACCAGCATGAGGTCCCCTTCCCCCTGCCGGAAGCAACCCAGCGCGGCCTCCGCCGTCAGCGCTTCCGGGGAGGTAAAACGCAGCCGGATGCCCAGGGCTTCCCCGCCCCGGAAGCGGCCGTCGATATAATCCCGCTCCTTCTCCCCGCAGGCGATCAGCGCTTCCCTGACGCCCGCCAGCAGGAAATAGCTCAGGAGATAGTCGATCAGGGGCTTGTCGAAAAGGGGGGTATCCGCCCGCAGGGCGGCGCCGTCCAGCAGGAGCGCCCCCAGCCAGCGGTCCCCCAGATAGGAGGCCGTCCCGTCCAGCAGGCCGTCCACATCCATGTCCAGCAGTTCCGAGAGCTTCATCAGGGTGGCCGTGTCGGGGACACTTTTGCCCCGCTCCCATTTGGAGACCGCCACATCGCTGATAAAGAGCTTTTCCGCCAGCTCCTTCTGGGTATATCCGGCTTTCTGGCGCAGGGTGCGGATGGCCCTTCCGATCCGTTCTGCGTCCATCACTCTCCGTAAAAGTCCTTCACGGCCCGGATCACCCGGCCGGCGTCCTCCTCCGTGAGTCCGTAGTACATGGGCAGACGCACCAGCCGGTCGCTGTGCCGCGTTGTGACCTCGTCCTCCCCGTGGAAACGCCCGAATTTCCGCCCGGCGGGGGCGGAGTGGAGGGGCACATAGTGGAAAACCGCGCTGATGTCCCGTTCCTTCAGGAAGGCAATGAGCTTCGTCCGCTCCTCCAGGTCCCGGCACTTCACATAGAACATGTGGCCGTTGTGCCCGCAGCCCTCCGGCACGACGGGCAGCTCCAGTTTCCCCGCCGCCGCCAGGGGCGACAGGGCTTCCTCATAGTTTTTCCAGCTGCGCAGCCGGTTTTCGTTGATCTCCTCCGCCTTTTCCAGCTGTGCCCAGAGGTAGGCCGCGTTCAGCTCGCTGGGCAGGAAGCTGTCCCCGAAATCCACCCAGGTGTATTTGTCGATCTCCCCCCGGTAGAAGCGGGAGCGGTTGGTTCCCTTTTCCCGCAGGACCTCCGCCCGCTCGATGTATTTCGGGTCGTTGAGGACCAGCGCGCCGCCCTCCCCCATGGAATAGTTTTTGGTCTCATGGAAGGAATAGCAGCCGAAATCTCCGATGGTGCCCAGCCAGCGGCCCTTATATGTCGCCATGACGCCCTGGGCAGCGTCCTCCACGACCTTCAGGCCATGCTTCCGGGCGATGGCCATGATGGCGTCCATCTCGCAGGCCACCCCGGCATAGTGGACGACGATGATCGCCCGCGTCCGCTCCGTTACGGCTGCCTCGATCTTTTTCTCGTCGATGTTCATGGTGTCCGGCCGGATATCGACGAACACCAGCTTCGCCCCGGCCAGTACGGCGGCGTTTGCGGTGCTGGAAAAGGTGTAGCTGGGGAGGATCACCTCGTCGCCGGGCTGCAGCCCGCAGAGCAGCAGGGCCATATCCAGAGCGGCGGTGCCGCTGGTGGTCAGCAGCACCCGCTTTGCGCCGAACCTTTCCTCCATCCAGGCGCTGCAGCGCCGGGTGAACTGCCCGTCGCCGCTGATCTTTCTTGCGCGGACGGCCTCCGCCAGATAGTCCAGCTCCGTTCCCACGCAGGGGGGCACGTTAAAGGGGATCATGTCCGTTTTCCTCCTTTTCCGGCGGCTCGTCCGCCGCTGCGGTGGCTTCCCCGTCCGCCGGCCGCCGTTTCCTTCTCCACCGCCTGTCCAGGGGAAGGAAAACCAGCGTCAGCACCAGGGCCGCGGCGGAGATTACCAGACCCGGTCGCAGCCCCGGCGGGGTGTAGCGCATGTCAAAGCTGTGGCTTCCCTCCGGCACATCCAGGGCCATGAACACTCCCACCGCCGGATGGGCTTCCGCCGCTGCTCCGTCCACGGTGAAGCGCCAGCCCTCGTCCCAGGGGATGGTGAAAAGGAGCTTCTGGCCGCTTTCGGCGGTGAAGGTCCCGCTGAGGTGCGTTTCGCTGTGCTTTTCCAAGGTGACGGGCCGTTCCCGAACGACGGCGGCAAGCTCTTCCAGGGCCTCCCCGTCCGCGTAGGCAGCCCGGAAGCGGCCGCAGTATTCCTCCATCACCACCCGGTCGATGGAGGGGGAATATACGGGGATGACGCCGCTCACCCGATCCCCGGCGCGATAGGTGCCCACCCAGGTAAGCACCGGCTCTGGGCTGCCGCTCGTCTCGGACAGGGCGGCACGGTGATAGGTATAGACCAGGCCGTCCCGGGCGGCAGTGAAGCTGAACTCGATGTAGGAGTCGAATTCCGGCGCTTTCTCGTTCACGCCCTCCGGCACGGCGAGGCTATCCCCGCCGCCGGAGGAAGACGCCTTGGCGTCGTAGTAGGCGGTGATCTCCCGGGCGCGGCGGGCGTCCAGCGCCTGCGCGTCCTGGAAGCTGTGGGGAACGAAGGTGATCTCCGTTTCCTCCCGGAAGACGGGCTGCTCGGAATCGCTGAGAGCGCTCCAGACCCGGTTGAGGTTCGCAAACACGTCGTCGTAATCCGTCTGCACGCCGTCCACGCCGCCGCCGGAGAGCACGGCGATATTCAGCGCATGGGGATTCCGATACAGGTCGTAGACGGTATCCAGGCCTTCATAGAGGGATACCTGGGAGAAATTCGTCAGGTTTGGGTAGCCCTTTTCCTCCGTCAGGTCCTCCGCAGCGACGATATAGTGGAGGCCCAGCAGGGCGTCCGCGGCTGCGGGCACCCCGTCGGCATAGTAATTGCGCATATCGAACCAGGGAACGCCCAGCTTGCTGAGCTCCTTCCGTACGAAATCACGCTCGTTGGAGCCGCCGTGGCCCACCCCGTCGTAGCCGTAGAGCATGGGGTCGTTGCCGCAGGTCTGGGAGCGCTGCTCGTTGACCTCCATGCGGAGGAAGCTGCCGCTGCTGCGCACCCCCCGCACCAGGGCCCCCACCTGATCCACGGTCTCCTGGTATTCCGAGAGGGAATGGGACCAGTCCATCACGTTTTTCGTGCAGACGCGGTAGTTCATAAAGAGATTCACGCACACCAGCACCAGGGTGATGATCTCAAACAGGCGCTTCGGGTTCTTCTCCGGGTCCCGCCGGTGCATCCGCCAGGCCAGGTAAACCAGCAGCAGCAGCGTGAAATCCAGCGCCACCAGCCCGCCCTTGAGGAACGCATACCGTTTGCTCAGGATCACCGCCGCGGCCACCAGCATCCCCGCCAGACAGCGCTTCATGTCCCTTTCCGGGACCTCCTCCAGCCTCTGCCACACCTCGGCGGCCATCAGCAGCAGGAGGAAGGAGACGACGAAGGAATAGCGATAGTTGAACCAGTTGGTGGTGGTGCCGCCGTGCATCAGCATATCGAGGGCGACGATCCAGAAGCAGAGGAGATAGACGCCCAGAAGGAAGGCCGCCGCCGCCTTCTTCCGCCGGTCGATCCCCTTGTTCAGGAAGAAGAGGACCGACAGGGCCACCGGCAGGAGGCCCACAAAGATGTTGGGCAGTCCGTCCACCAGCTCGTCGGTGGAGTTGGCCCCGGAAAACAGCTTGGCGCCGATCTCCAGGAAGGGCATGTTTTCCCCGAAGGAGAAATCCGTCAGGCCCGTCTGCTCCAGCCGCCCGCCCCGGAGAGAGAGGAAGGCCGGCAGCCACAGGGCCGCGGCCAGCAGCCCCCCGCAGAGAGACGCCAGGGCATAGCGGACAAAGAGGCGGCCCCGCCTTCCCCGCACATCTTCCCCGCCGAAGATCATGGCGGCGGCGAAGAACAGCACGGAAGCCACGCAAAGCATAAAACCGAAAGCGTAGCTGGTGACGAGGCTGTAGGCGATGGCAAAGAGATACACCAGCGGGCTTTTCCCCTGCAGGAGCCTGTGCAGCCCCAGGGCCATGACGGGCAGCACCGGCGCCGCGGCGAAAAAGCAGGCCTGGAACACGTTGGCGACGCTGAAGCCCATGAGGGCGTAGGCGGTGGAAAAGATCAGGCTGCCGCGCTTTTGGCCGTAGAGAGAGGTCAGGAACAAATACATGGTCAGGCCGCTCAGGCTCATGTTCAAAGCGGAGATGAAGGTAAAGACGGTGGGATAGTCCCGCAGCTCGGCAAAGCAAAGAAGGAAGGTGAAGGGCGTCAGCAGGATGCCGTTCAGATGGCCCGTCATGTTGCCCCCCAGGCCCTTTTCAAAGGAATAGAAAACCCCCTCCAGGCCCTGATACATCCTGGAGGCATAGCTGAGGGTATTGATATAGAGGCCGTTGGCGTCGGCGATCAGCAGGGTCTCGTCCCCGAAGGGGGTGATCTTCATTCCTGCCAGCGCGATGAGGATCAGCGCGAAGGGCAGGAAGAAAGACAAAAGGATCAGAAGCGCGCCGTTTGGCTGCTCCGGTACGCCGGACAGCCGGGGGGAACGCCGCAGTTTCATAGCTTGCACCGCGTTTCTTGATTAGGTTTCAGCCGGGGAAAAGGTCGGAGAGCATGGCTTCCGCCAGAGCGGACGGGTCCTTGATTTCCAGATAGAAGCACTTCCCCTCCCCGTCGGGGCGCAGGAAGGTCTGGCCGGGCTTGTCCGTCACGTTGACCTCCGCCGTGCAGCGGATGAAGTCATACTGCTCCGGGCGCAGCAGAGCTTCCACGGCGTTGGCGTCGTACATGGCCACATAGCCCTCCCCGGCGGCGTCATCCCGGTAGCCCCGGAAGATCTGCGCCAGCATCTCGCCGAATTCGGTGCCCCTGCCCTTTTCCAGAATGTCCTGCTGGGCCAGCTTCGCCACGCGCCCCAGGTGCATGGGCGCGAAGACGATCTCCGCGCCGGAAGCCACCACCGCCGCCAGGGCTTCGGGATCGCAGCAGGCGTTGAATTCCGCGTATTCGGTGATGTTGCCCGTGCCATCCACGGAGGCGATCATGGCATAGACGCGTCCCAGCAGGCTCGCGGCGTCGGGATGCCGTTCCAGGAGAGCGGCGATGTTGGTGAGAGGACCCAGGGTGATGAGGGTGAGCTTCTCCCCCGCAGCCTTCAGCGCTTCGTAAATGGCCTCCACCCCGTCCTCGGAATCCAGCTTGTAGTCGTGCGCCGGGATCACATAGTCGCCGATGCCACTGGCCCCGTGGACGCCGGAAGCGTCCGTCGCCTGCCGGGAAAGAGGGCTGGCGCTGCCCCTTGCCACGGGGATATCTCCCCCGTATTTTTTCGTCAGGAACAGAGCGTTGGCGGTGGTGAGCCGGATGCTGACGTTGCCCGCCACGGAGCAGAGCAGCCGGATATCCAGCTTCGGGCTGCTGAAGGCCATTTTCAGAGCCAGGGCGTCGTCCACGCCGGGGTCGCAGTCGATGATCAGGGGGATCCTCTTTTCCACGGTTTCCGCCTCCCGTATGCATGATTTCAATTGTTCATTTTAGCAAAGCCCCGCGGCCTTGTCAACGCCGCGGAAGGGCGCAGCGGGTCATTATCGCGCGGCATGGCGCTGTCTTTTGCCAAACGTGAAGGCCGGCACTTGACAGGTGCGCGGGGGAAACGTATGATAATCCCGACTGCGGGAAACGCGGAGATCGGCCCGTCAAAGGCCGACATCGGAATCGAGGGCAAACACATGAAAGGAATCATCCTGGCCGGCGGCGCGGGAACGCGGCTGTATCCCCTGACCCTGGTGACCAGCAAACAGCTTCTCCCCGTCTATGACAAGCCCATGATCTATTATCCTCTGTCCACCCTGATGCTGGCGGGCATCCGGGATATCCTGATCATTTCCACACCGGCGGACGAGCCCAACTTCCGACGGCTGCTGGGGGACGGCAGTCCCTTCGGTCTCCGTCTGAGCTACCGGGTGCAGCCGTCGCCGGATGGACTGGCCCAAGCCTTTCTCATCGGCGAAGGCTTTATCGGGGATGAACCCTGCGCCATGGTCCTGGGCGACAACATCTTCTATGGAAACGGGTTTTCGGATATCCTCCTGCAAGCCTGCAGCCGCGCTGAGAACGGTGATGCCACAGTGTTCGGCTATTATGTGAGCGACCCGGAACGCTTCGGCATCATGGAGTTCGACGACGACTGGAATATTCTTTCCGTGGAGGAAAAGCCCAAAAATCCCAAAAGCAATTACTGCATCACCGGCCTGTATTTTTACCCCGCGGGCGTCGCGGAAAAGGCAAAGCAGGTCAGGCCCTCCCGGCGGGGAGAACTGGAGATCACCTCCCTCAATGAGCTGTACCTGCGGGAAAAGCGACTGAAAGGGCAGGTCCTTGGCCGCGGCTTTGCCTGGCTGGATGCCGGGACGGCGGACAGTCTGGCGGAGGCGACGGACTTCGTGCGGATGATCGAAATGCGCCAGGGCGTGATGATCTCCGCGCCGGAGGAGATCGCTTTCCGCAAGGGCTGGATCACCAGGGAGGCGCTGCTGGATTCTGCGGAGCTTTACGGGAAATCTCCTTATGGAGAACACCTGAAAAATGTCGCCCGCGGCGCTATGAGAGTTTAACGGAGGCTCGCAGCATGACCGTCATCGTCACCGGCGGCGCCGGATTCATCGGAAGCAATTTCATTTTCCACATGCTGTCCGCCCATCCGGAGGACCGGATCGTCTGCGCGGACAAGCTGACCTATGCCGGAAACCTATCCACCCTTCGTCCGGTCATGGAGGAGTCCTCCTTCCGATTTGTGAAGCTGGATATTTGCGACCGGGCGGGCGTCTATGCCCTCTTTGAGGAGGAGAAACCGGACGCGGTGGTCAATTTCGCGGCGGAAAGCCATGTGGACCGCAGCATTGAGGATCCCGGTGTTTTTCTCCGGACCAACATCATCGGAACAGGCGTGCTGATGGACGCCTGCCGGGAATTCGGGATCGGGCGCTTCCACCAGGTGGGTACGGACGAGGTCTACGGCGACCTGCCGCTGGACCGGTCGGACCTGCTGTTCACGGAGGAGACGCCCCTGCGCGCCTCCAGCCCCTACAGCGCCAGCAAAGCAGGAGCGGACCTGCTGGTCATGGCCTACCACCGCACCTATGGCCTCCCGGTGACACTCAGCCGCTGCTCCAACAATTACGGGCCCTATCAGTTCCCGGAAAAGCTGATCCCCCTGATGATCGCCAACTGTCTGAACGACAAACCCCTTCCGGTGTACGGAGAGGGGAAGAACGTTCGGGACTGGCTCTATGTGGAGGACCACTGCAGAGCCGTCGACCTTGTGCTGCGGAAGGGGCGCGAGGGCGAATGCTACAACATCGGCGGGCACAACGAGATGCACAACATCGACATCGTCAAGCTGATCTGCGCAGAACTGGGAAAACCGGAGAGTCTGATCACCTTTGTGACGGACCGGAAGGGGCATGATCAGCGCTATGCCATCGACCCGGCGAAGATACGCCGCGAACTGGGCTGGACCCCGGAAACGGGCTTTCAGGACGGACTCCGAAAGACGATCCGCTGGTATCTGGATAATCGGAGTTGGTGGGAGGAGATCATCAGCGGGGAGTATCAGAGCTATTATCAACGGATGTACGGCGGCCGGTGAAATCTCCGGCCCCATCTGTGTTTTCCCGTGAAACGCCGCATACCCCTTTGCGCGATCCGCGCAGATAGGAGCATGCGGCGTTTTGCTGCATTTCCGTTTTACTTCCGCCGGAACTTTCCCAGAAAGCGGCGGTAGACGCCCGTCTGGGAGAAGACGGAGAAGAAGATCAGTACCAGCAGGATGAGCGCGATGGGCCGGGTAAAAAAGTTCACCAGGCTGCCGTTGGCCGCCATAAGGGAGCGGCGGAGGTTGCTGTCCAGCAGCGAGCCCAGGATAACCCCCAGCACCGCCGGGGCGGAGGGGACCTTCAGCCGGTCGAAGACATAGCCCAGGAGCCCCATGAAAAACATGCTGTAGATATCGAATTTCGTGACGTAGATGGCGTAGCTCCCCACGACGCACAGCACGCCCACGATCGGCATGAGGATGAAGCTGGGGACGGATAGCAGCTTCGGCGCGATGCGGGAGATCAGCAGGCCGCCGAAACGCATGAACAGGGCGGCCAGAATGATGATGGCGCTGATCTTGAGAATGAAGCCGGGATTGGCGGTCTCCAGCATGGGACCGGTGCGGATGCCGTGGAGGGTCAGGGCCCCCAGCAGCACGGCGCAGGGGCCGCTGCCGGGCACCCCCAGGCTCAGCAGGGGGATCATGGCGCCGCCGATGCAGGCATTGTTGGCGGTCTCCGCCGCGATCACGCCCTCATAGGAGCCCTTGCCGAATTCCTCCGGGTGCTTGCTGCTCCGCTTCGCCGTGTCGTAGGAGAGCCAGGCCGCCACATCCTCCCCCACGCCGGGGATGGTGCCCACGAAGGAGCCGATCAGTCCGGATTTCAGGATCAGCCCCACATGCTTTTTCAGCAGCGTGCCCACGCTGCCGGAACGTTTTTCCACGCCCGACGGCACATCGGAGGCCTTTCCCCCGGACAGGGAAATGAAAACGGCGGGCAGGCCGAAAAGGCCGATCATGGCGGGGACGAAATTGATGCCGCCCAGCAGGGGCACGCTCCCGTATGTAAAGCGAGGATAGGAAAAGATGGAGTCGAAGCCCACGGCGGAAATAAACAGGCCGATAAAGCCGGAGATCCAGCCCTTGACGGGCTCTCCCGCAGAGGTGAGGGACCCGCAGATGGTGATGCCGAAGATGGCCAGAAGGGTGAACTCCACGGAGGTGAAGTTCAGGGACAGCTTCAGCAGCAGAGGAGTCAGCAGCGCCAGACAGAGCATTCCGAACAGGGTGCCGATGAAGGAGGCGACGGTAGCCAGGCTCAGCGCTTTTCCCGCCTCGCCCCGCCGGGCCAGCACATGACCGTCCAGCACCGTGGCCGCCGCCGAGCCGGTGCCGGGGATGCCGATGAGCACGGCGGAAATCGAGCCGCCGTAAATAGCCCCCACATAGATGCTCATGAGCATCACCATGGCCGTGTCGGTGTCCGCTCCGTAGGTGAAGCCGGTCAGCAGGGCGATGCCGATGGAGGCGGTAAGGCCCGGCAGGCAGCCGAAAATGATGCCCGCCAGGGAACAGGCGATGAACAGCAGGATATTCTGCAGCGTCAGCAGGGCCAGGATGTTCTGCCCCAGGGTCAGCAGCGATTGCATGTTCCGCCTCCCTCAGGGCAGCGGCACGGAGGCGACGACCCCGAAAAAGAGGTACACGGCGCCTGCGGCCGCGGCGGAGATCAGCAGCAGCTTCCAGACGGGATAGCCATCCCTGCGGAATAGGATCATGGTGACCGCCAGGTAGAGGAAGGTGGCCAGCACGAAGGGCAGCGTGCCGATGAGCACAAACACATACAGGGCAAAGAGCCCCACGGAAAGCAGCAGCCGCCAAGCGCCGCGCCTGGCCGCGGGAGGGTCGGCGGAAGTGAACGCGCCCTTCCCCAGCCGCGCCCCGGCCCGGCGCTTCCCCAGAACCAGGATCAGGGAAGCCAGCATCAGCACCGCGCCGATGAAGCAGGGGAAAAAGCCGGGGGAATAGTACCAGACCTTGGCCCCGGTCACGGCGAAGAAGCACATGTGCACGCCGCTGAGGAAAACGAAAAGGCCGAAGCAGAAGACGGCGACGCCTCCTGCCAGGTCCATATTCGCAAGCCGGGCCTCCGCCGTGCCGCCATCCGGCTGCGCGGCCGGCGTTCGCTTTTCCTCAGTTCCCATTTCCTTCCCTCCTCCAAAAGAATTTGGTGCGCTGCATAGGGACAGCGCACCAAGGATTTCCCCCTTACTGCCTGGGGATGGAGAATTCTTCGGGAGAGACCGTGGCCATGCCCAGGTCCCACATGGTCCAGGAGCAGATGGAGGTGCAGGTGTCCACGAAGTCGTGGGCGTCCTTGCCGATGAGGCCGATGTATTCCGTCTTCCGGGCATCCCGGACGGAATCCAGCGCACCGGAGCTGACCGCTTCGGAGAAGGCGTCCTCATAGAATTTCCGGATCGCGGCGTCCGCGTCCGCCTTGATGCCCACGCCGTTCCACTGACGGGCGAAGGACACCTGGGCAAACTGGGGATAGAGGGCTGTGATGGCGGGGATCTCCCCCTCGTAGCCCTCCAGGGTCCGGGGGCTGTCGCTCAGCACCGCCAGGGGGCGGATGTCTCCGCTGCGGATATATTCAGACTGCTCGCCCAGGGAACTGCAGACCACCTCCGCCTCCCCGGAAAGCAGGCCGATGATAGCCTGGGCGGAGCCGTCGTAGGTCAGGATGTTCAGCCCGGCCTCCACGCCCTGATCAAACTGGATCGCGTCCACATGCCAGATGGTGCCGGGAGAGCAGCAGGCAAGGCGGATGTTCTCGCCGCCCTTGGAGGCGTTCACCAGCTCCTCCAGCGTCTGATAAGGGGAGTCCTTCGGCACGCCGATGCAGCCCACGCCGCCGAAGAGCAGCATGATATCCCACACATCATTGGTGTGCTCGAAGGCGCCCAGCACGTTCATGGTGCTGCATCCGTCGGCCATGCCGAATAGGGTGTAGCCATCGCTGGGCTGATCGTAGACATAATTGGCGGCGATGCCCCCCGCGCCGCCGGTCATGTTCACCACGTTGAAAGCGACGCCGTATTTCTCCTGCCAGTAGGCAGCCAGGGCCCGCATGGCGGTGTCGGTGTCGCCGCCCGCGCCGGAATAGAGGTAGAAGGTGACCTTTTTTGTGGGCTTCCAGCCGTCTTCCGTCACGGTCTTTTCCTTGGCGCAGCCGGTCAGCGTCAGGCTGAGCAGCAGCAGAAGGGCGAGGATCAGATGCATTGTTCTTTTCATGTTCTACGCTCCTGTTCTTATCCGATCAGATTCACGGATATCATTTCATGGATGTTTGCCAGCACCGTCTGTTTTTGTTCTTCGCTCTCGAAGCGGAAGAAAAGCAGGCCCAGGATGTCGTTTTCACAGTTGACGACCCGGTGCCCCCAGGCGTTCCACAGCCATTTCAGCATCACGCATTCCTCCAGCGCCGGGTCCAGACGGATGCCGTCGGTGACGCCCGGCCGGGGGGAGACGATGCAGTGGCGGCCGTACATCCCCTGCTGGGTCCGTCGGGGAACCGCGCTGACATCCATGCCGCATTCCGCCCGCAGATACCAGTCGGCGGTATTGAAGCCAAGGGAGAAGGATTCCGGCACGGCATAGAGGTCGCCGCTGATGCGCCGGGTCATTTCCAGGATATAGGGTTCTCCGTCCTTCAGCAGGTATTGGACATGCATGCGGCCGTCGATGAGCTTCAGTTCCTCCGCAGCTTTTTCGATATCCCCGATGAGGAGGTCCCGCACGGGCTCCACCCCGTCGGCGGGGCTGGCGGAGGTGGAAATCTTGAAGGGCTTTCCGAAGACATATTCGTTGTCGCTGAAGCTGTTGACGACCTTTCCGCCCACCAGGAAGGTGGAAAAACTGTGGGCCGTGCCGTCGATGAAACGCTCCACCACGACGCGCTTGTTCAGGGACAGCCGGAACGCCTTGTCCACAGCGGCGGACTTTTCCTCCGGCGTGCGCACCGTGGAAACACCGTTGCCCCCCACCAGGTCCACGGGCTTGACGACCAGGGGCTCCTGCCGGGAGAGGGCGTATTCCAGGGCTTCTGCCCGGTCCGTGAAGGCTTCCCCATCCGGCACGTGGAGCGAGAGCTTCTTTGCCAGGCGCTTGAAATGGTCCTTGTGGTGCAGGTGCAGGGCGGTCTCATAGGGATCGTGTCCCGGCAGCCCCAGCTTTTCGCAGACATAGGCCGTCGTCAGAAGACCGATATCGTTGGAGTTGGAGCACATATAGTCCACTTTTTCCTCCCGCGCCAGGGCAAGCATCGCCTCCCTGTCGGAAAAGTCGACGGGGATGTATTTGTCCGCAAAGGCGTGGGCCGGAGCCGCCTTGTTGTTGCCGGAGGTAACGACATACAGCCCCAGGCGGTGGGCGGCGTTGATGAGCTGCAGCTCCGAGGGATTCCCGTTGGGAATGAGGATCTTCTTTCGCTCCATGATTCCTCCTGCGCCCGATCGGGCAGCGCGGTTTCCGGCAGGGCGCCGGTGTCAGGCTCTGAGCATTATACCAGCGGGATACGGCGACGGCAATAAACCGCTGGTTAAGTGGCCACCGGCAAGTCCGCCTCTCATAATTTGGGAAGGAGGCTTGACAGGCGGCGGCGCGAAAAGTAGGATAGGAGCATGCGGGAACGAGGAAGGATACCATGAACAAGCATGTTGTGATCGATAACCTCCTGAGCTTCGTGATCCCCTGCTACCGGAGCGAGGAGACCATAGAAAAGGTCTGCGCGGAGATCGCGGAGACCATGGCCCTGCGCCCGGAATACGACTATGAGATCATCGCCGTCAACGACTGCTCCCCCGACGGGGTGCTGGAGGTGCTGCGCCGCCTGGCTGCGGCGGACAGGCGCATCCGGGTGGTAGACCTGGCGAAGAACTTCGGGAAGCACAGCGCCATGATGGCGGGCTTCGGCTATGTGCGGGGGGCCTACGTGGTGAATCTGGACGACGACTGCCAGTGCCCGGTGGGCGAGCTGTGGAAGCTCATGGACGCCGTTATCCTGGAGGGCTACGACTGCGCCACGGCGGTCTATCCCCGGAAGAAGGAGGCCGCCTGGAAAAAGCTGGGCAGCCAGGTGAACGCGCGCATGGTGACCTGGCTCATCGAGCCCCCCAAGGGCGTCAATGTGGAGAATTTCCATGTCATCCGCCGCTATGTCTGCGACGAAATGCTCCGCTATCCCAACCCCTATCCCTATGTCTCCGGCCTCCTGATGCGGGCCACCCACCGCATCAAGATGATCCCCATGGAGGAGCGGGAACGGGGCGACGGCAAGGCCACCGGCTTCACCTTCAAAAAATCCTTCTCTCTCTTTGCCAACGGGCTCACCGCCTTTTCCGTGAAGCCCCTGCGCATCGCCTCCCTGCTGGGGGTGCTCTTCGCCCTGCTGGGCTTCGTCTACGGACTGGCTGTCATCATCCGCAAGCTGGTGCATCCCGAGGTCATGATGGGCTACAGCTCCCTCATGGCGGTGCAGCTCTTCTCGTCGGGCGTGGTGATGCTGATCCTCGGCATGACCGGGGAATACATCGGCCGCATCTACATCAGCCTGAACCGTTCTCCCCAGTATGTGATCCGGGAGACGATCAATATGGACAGCGAAGATGAATAAGAAGCTGAAGGTCTATCTCTTTCTCCATCTGCTGCTGATGGTCTATTCCGCCAACAGCATCCTCAGCAAGCTGGCTGCGCAGCAGACGTTCCTCAGCTGGCCCTTTCTCCTGCTGTACGCGGGGGTGGTGGCCCTGCTGGGCGTCTACGCCCTGGGCTGGCAGCAGGTGCTGCGGCACATCCCCCTCTCGGCGGCCTACGCCAACAAGGCCGTCACGGTGGTGTGGGGCTGCGTCTGGGGCCTGCTGGTCTTCCGGGAACAGCTGAGCGCGGGGAAGCTGGCGGGCGGGGCCCTGGTGCTGGCGGGCATCGTGCTCTACGGCCTGTCCGGCGGTGAGGAGGAAGGCCATGGATAAGCGCGTTCTCTCCTACGCCGTCCTCATCCTCGTCGGCACCTTCATCAGCTCCGTGGCACAGGTGATGCTGAAAAAGGCGGCCCGGCGGCAATATGCCTCCTTCTGGCAGGAATACCTCAATCCCCGGGTGATCGTCGCCTACGTCATCTTTTTCGGGGCGAGCCTGCTGGCAGTCTTCGCCTACCGGGCGGTGCCTCTTTCCATGGGTCCGATCCTGGAGGCCACGGGCTACATCTATGTGACGATCTTCGGCGTGGTCATCTTCCATGAAAAGCTGTCGCCCAGGAAGCTGCTGGCACTGGGCCTCATCCTGAGCGGCATCGTCGTCTATTCCCTGCTGGGGTAAAATCGAGAAACGGGGTGCGCTGCTTTTGCAGCGCACCCCGGACTTTATCTGACCTCCAGCACCGAATCCAGCAGGCGTTTTGTATAGGCTTCCTCCGGCGCGCCGATCACCCGGCGCACCGGCCCTTCCTCCACCAGGCTTCCCTCATACAGCACCAGGACCCGGCTGCAAAGACAGCTGACCACCGACAGATCGTGGGAGACGAACAGGGCGGCCATGTGCTTTTCCCGGCAGATATCCGCCAGGAGACGCAGCACCTGGGCCTGGGTGGAGACGTCCAGGGCGCTGGTGATCTCGTCGCAGAGGAGGATGCGGGGGCTTGCGGCCACCGCACGGGCAATGGCGAAGCGCTGGCACTGGCCGCCGCTGAGCTCCCGGGGGTAGCGCTGTGCCAGGTCCGGGCTGAGGCCCACCAGAGCGCAGAGCTTGTCCAGATCCGGCTCCGCGGCGCGGCCGCAGAGGCTCTTCACCGCCTCCCGGATGGAGGCAGCGACCCTCCGCCGGGGCTGGAAGGAGCCGGGAGCATCCTGAAAGATCATCTGGATCGCCCGGTACTGCTCCTTCGTCCGTTTGGCGGGCAGGGGCTTCCCATCCAGAAGGAATTCCCCCCTGTCCGGCTTTTCCAGGCCGCTGAGGAGCCGCAGCAGGGTGCTTTTCCCGCTGCCGCTCTCCCCCACGATACCCAGGATCTCCCCGTCGTCCAGGGTGAAGCGCACATCCCGCAGGGCGTCCGTCCGGAGTCCGTTCCTCCGGTAGCTCTTGGAAATATCCCGTGCTTCCAGCAGGCTCATTTCCCGTCTCCTTTCTCCCGGAGACAGGCGGTAAAGTGCCCCGGCGAAGCCTCCCGCAGGGCATAGGGCGCGCTTCGGCATTCCGCCAAGGCCCTGGGGCAGCGGGGGGCGAATGCACAGCCCGTCTTCACCGGTCCGCCCGGAGGCGGCTGCCCCGGCAGGGGGGCGGGCATCCTGCCCGCCAGGGTGGGGATGGCTGCCAGGAGGCCGCGGGTGTAGGGATGCCGGGGAGAGGCCGTCACGGCCTTCGCAGGCCCCAGCTCCGCCAGTCTGCCGGCATACATAACGGCGATGCGATCCCCCAGGAAACCCGCCAGGGCCAGATTGTGGGTGACGACGATCTGGCTGACGCCGCTCACCTCCCCCAGGCGGAGGAACTCCTTTGCCACCTGGAGCTGCACCGTGGCGTCCAGAGCGCTGGTGGGTTCGTCCGCCAGCAGCACCTCCTGTCCCAACAGCAGCGTCAGGGCCAGGGCGACGCGCTGGTTCATGCCGCCGCTCAGCTCATAGGGGCAGGAAGCCAGGATCCTCCGGCAGTCCTCCAGACCCAGCTTTTTCAGGGCCTCCGCCGCCCGGTCTTCAAACGCGGCGGGTTCATACGCTCCCCGGCTGCGCAGGGTCTCGATGAACTGCTTCCGATAGCTGCGGATGGGGTTGAAGGCCCCGCCGGGATTCTGCAGGACCATGCCGATGCGCTCTGCGCATTCCTTGCGTCTTTCCTTCTCCGGCAGGCTCTGCAGTTCCTTGCCGTCCAGGACGACGCGGCCTTCCAGTATGCGCAGCCTCGGCTCCATGCCCTGTACGGCTTTCAGCAGGGTGCTTTTCCCGCAGCCGCTCTCCCCCACGACGCAGAGGATCTCCCCCCGGCGGAGGGAGAGGGTGACGTCCGCCACCGCGCATTCCGGGCCGTAGCCTGCGCTGAGGTTTTTCAGTTCCAGGATGTTCTCCGCTCTCATCGCAGGCCCTCCACATCCAGCACGTCCCGGACGCAGTCCCCCAGATAGTTGAAGACCATCACCGTGCAGATGGTGGCGCCGGCGGGGGCCAGCACCGCCCAGGGGGCCAGCTGGAGATAGGCGCGGGAGGCGGAGATCATGCTGCCCCATTCCGCCT
The DNA here is from genome assembly GCA_016286665.1 of Oscillospiraceae bacterium. Taxonomy (GTDB): domain Bacteria; phylum Bacillota; class Clostridia; order Oscillospirales; family Oscillospiraceae; genus UBA1774. The sequence goes on along the minus strand of JAEETX010000005.1, from coordinate 8,618 downwards.
GGGGTTCCGTCACGCCGATGCCCAGGAAGCTCAGGCCGGCGATGCCAATCATCATGGTCCCGATCTGGGTGGAAGCGCTGACCACCAGCGGGCCCAGCATGTTGGGCAGCAGGGTCTTCAGGAGGATGGACAGGGCCCCCTGCCCGGTGAGACGGGCGGCGGAGACGTAGGCTTCCTCCCTGAGAGCCAGCACCTGGGCCCGTGCCAGCCGGGCATAGAGGGTCCAGCCGGTGACGCCCATGGCCAGCATGGCGTTGAACATACCGCCCCCCAGGATGCCCGCCACGGCGATGGCCGGCACCATCTGGGGAAAGGCAAGGAAGACGTCCGTCAGGCGCATGATCAGGGCGTCCGCCGCGCCGCCGAACCAGCCCGCCAGCATGCCCAGAACGGTGCCGAAGACAAAGGTGACCGCCACCAGGATCACGGCGGAAAAGATGCTGGTCCGCGTCCCCATGAGCACGCGGGAGCAGACGCAGCGGCCGTAGCGGTCCGTGCCCAGGGGGAAATCCCTGCCGGGAGCTTCGTTCATATGCAGCGCATTGGTGGCGTTGGGGTCGTTGGGGACCAGGAGGGGGGCAAAAACGCTCAGGAGTACCAGCAGCCCCGTCAGGCCCAGGAAAAGGAAAAGGCGCAGCCTGTTTCGTTTTCCGACCGTCATTCGATCCTTCATCCCAACCCCCTCATTCCTGCCGCACCCGGGGGTCGATCCGGTGATAGGCGATATCCGTCAGCAGGTTCACCAGCACATAGACCGCGGCGGAGAACAGCACGAAGCCCTGGAGCACGGGATAATCCCGGTTGGTGATGGCGTCCATGGCCAGCTTCCCCAACCCCGGCCAGCGGAAAACGGTCTCGATGACCACGCTGCCCCCGAACAGGGTGCCGACGGAGAGACCCACGATGGTGAGGATGGAGATGGAAGCGTTGTGCAGCACATTGCGGAAAAGGATATAACGGGCCTTCACCCCCCGGGCGCGGGCGGCGGAGACATAGTCCTTTCCCAGCTGCTCCAGTATTTCCGCACGGAACTGCCGCAGAAAGCGCCCCATCATGGGGATGGCCAGAGCCGCGGCGGGGAGCAGCAGTCCCTTGAGGTTCTTTTCCGCCACCACCGGCAGCAGCTTGGCCTTCACGCAGAGGAAATACATCAGCAGCACCGAAATGAGGAAATTGGGCAGGGAGTTGGCGACGAAGCTCAGGAAGCGCAGGAGATAGTCCGGGAGGGAATCCTTCTTCAGCGCCGTCAGCAGTGCCAGGGGCAGGGAGACCAGCAGCGCCAGAGCCAGGCTGCCCAGAGCCAGCACGGCGGTATAGCCCACGGCCTTCCCCAGCTTGCCCGCCACGCTCATCCCATCTTTATAGGAGGCCCCCAGGTCCCCGTGAAGGACCCTGAAGGCCCAGTCGCCGTACTGGACGAGGAAGGGCCGGTCCAGGCCCATGTCCGCCCGCGTTTTTTCCAGCACCTCCGCGGATACGGCGATCCCCTGGGCGTTCAGCTTCTTCACCGCCGCGTCGCCGGGGGCGAGGTACATCAGCAGGAAGGTGAGGAAGCTGACGGCGACGAGGATGCCCGCCAGGTGCAGCAGCCGCTTGGCGATATATTTCAGCACAGGCTTCACCTCCGAATCAAACGGCCAAGGGGTGCGCTGCAGATGCAGCGCACCCAAGGATATACCCGCTTCGCGGGTGATCTCCCGCCGCGAGTCTGCTCGCGCTACATCCTACGGCATGTCCGTTTCCGCGCCGACGGCGTAGAAGTCGAAGGGGCTGTTTTCCCCGATGTTCCTGACGCCGGGAGCGGTGACGGTGGTCTTGTTGAACAGGCCCACGAAGCCGAAGGCATTGTCGTCAATGACCATCTGGACGATCCGATTGGCCAGATCGGCCCGTTTGGTCACGTCCGTCTCGGACTGCAGTTCATTGATCAGCGCCTCGCATTCATCGCTGCGAAAGCCGCCCAGGGCCCAGTCGCTCCCCTGGCGGAACAGGGCGTTGATGGCATAATAGGGGTCGCCCGCCTGGTCGGCGATCATGCAGTAGAGGGCGATATCATAGTCGCCGGTGACCCGGTAGGTGCTGTCCGCATCCTCCACGCCGGTGAGGGCGGCGGCCACGCCGATGGCTTTCAGCTGCTCCTGTATCAGCAGGGCGATGGAATCCAGGCTGCGGGCATGGTAGAAGCAGATATGCAGGGTCAGGACCTGACCGTCCTTTTCATACATCCCGTCGGCATTCAGGGTGTAGCCGTCGGCCTCCAGGGCCGCTTTCGCTGCCGCCGTGTCCACCTTCGGCTTCGTCACCTTCCCGTAGGGGGCGCCGGCGCCGAAGGGGCCCATCGCCGGGGAGACCGTGCCCCCCAGAAACGCTGCGATGGCGTCGTTGTCCACCGTCAGGTTGACGGCCTTGCGCACCTGATCGCTGAGGCGGTTTTCATTGAGGACGTAGAACTGGAGCCGGGTGGCGGGGATCACGGTGAGCACATAGGAGGCGGGGTCGGCGGCGTAGATTTCCTTGGCGGCGGCGGTCACGCCGGAATAGCCGTCGATCTCGCGGCTCTGCATGGCCATGAGCTTGGATTCGTCGTCGTTCATGTAGTAGAAGACGACGCCGTCCAGCTTCACGCTTCCCTTCCAGTAGGCTTCGTTTCTCGCCACCTCCACGGTGCCCTCCGGCTCGAAGGACTTCACCTTGAAGGGGCCGGTGCAGACGGGGGCGTTGTCCAGGTCGGCGCTGCCGTCCAGGTCCATGATGCCGAAGGCGGCGTTCGTGAGCTTGTCGGTGAGGAGGGTGGGATAGACCTCCGGGGTGGTGATGGTGAGGGTGTGTTCATCCACAGCGGTGATGACATAGTCCTTCACGTCGCTGAAGCGCTCGTTGACTTCGCCCACCCGCCGGAGGTTGCGCGCCGCCATGTCGGCGGTGAGGGCTTTCCCGTTGGAGAAGGCGGCCGCGGGGTCCAGGGTGATCGTCCAGGTGCGCCCGTCAGCCTCGGCCTTTTGCGCCAGCAGAGGCTGGACGGAAAGATCGTCCCCTACCTTGAACAGGGTCTCGGTGAGGCCGTAGATGGAGGTGTACCAGCCGTTCCAGTCCTTGTGGGCGTCCAGGCTGGCATAGGCGAAACTCTCCGCCAGCTTCAGGATCTTCGGCGCGGAGGCAGGGGCAGGCGCGGGAGGGCCCTTCTCCCCGCAGGCGCTGAGGCCCAGGAGCAGGCAGACCGCCAGGATCAGGGCGAGGCAACTTATCCTTTTCATTTCCGGTTCCTCCCCTTATCTTCGTTTATTTCACGGCCCGGATCAGAAATCCGGGAGTGGAAGCATAATTGACGGCTTCCTCCTCGCTCCACACCGCTCTGCCCGCATCCAGATCGGCGGTGACGGAGGCGAAACCCAGCGCCAGCAGGGTGTCCACATCCCATTGGGGGCGCTGAAGCCCCGTCATGGGCAGGCGGCGGGAGATTTCCTCCATCTTCGGTCCGTCCGGATAGGCCTGGTGGTCCTCCATTTTCAGGAGGCGGGTGTTTTCCCTGTCCCGTTCATAGGCCCGCTGCTTTTCCTCGTCCGCCAGGTAGCCGTACCAGTCGGCGTCGAAATTCAGCAGCACCCCGCCGGTCCGCAGCACGCGCCGCCATTCCCCGTAGGCCTGCACGGGGTCCTGCAGGTTCCAGGTGAGATTGCGGGTGACGATCACATCAAAGCACCCGTCGGGGAGATCCAGGGCCTGGGCGTCCATTCGCCGGAAGTCGATCTGCGCCGCCAGGGGCCCGGCATTGCGCCTTGCCTCTGCCAGCATTTTCTCGGAAAGGTCCACCGCCGTGACCCGGTAGCCCCGCGCCGCCAGGAGCATGGCATAGAAGCCCGGCCCGGTGCCGATATCCAGCACCCGGGTCTCCTCCGGCGCGCCCTCCGGGAAGCGGGCGGTGAGATAGTCCGCCCAGATTTTGCCCCAGGGACCCGCCATATTCTTTTCGATCACATCAGTATAGGAGGGGGCCCGCCTGTCCCAGTAGGCCACGATCTCCTTTTTCAGTTCGTCCATGCCGCCCCATCCTTCAAGTTGTCGTATGATGATAACAGGATTGTAAACGTCGCCCTTGCTTCTCCGCAAGCCCCCCGGGGGGATAGAAAAAGCGGTTTCTCCGCCGCTTTGCACCGGATGACGGCGGAAAGGCGCGCCAAGACAAAGGGACCTGCTGCGAATGCAGCAGGTCCCTTTGCGACTTCTTATCTTTTCTTTTCGGATAATTCCTCTTGTTCGATGCTCAGGCTTCCCGGTAATGCGTCTCCTCCGGGATCATCTCCGTCATGTTCCGCAGGCAGAGGGCGATGGTGGAGGTGTTGTGCAGCAGGGCGGCGGTGCCGGGCGTGACGAAGCCCAGGATGCCCGCCAGCAGGATGGCGGCGTTGGCGGCGATGCCCAGGCTGCCGGTGGACTTCATGCGCAGCATGAGCTTGTCGCTGAGCTCCTTCAGGGCGATGAGCTGCTCCAGATTGGAGCCGGACAGGGTGATGTCCGCGATCTCCCGGGCGATATCCGCCCCTTCCTTCATGGCGATGCCCACGTCCGCAGCGGAGAGGGCCGGGGAATCGTTGATGCCGTCGCCGATCATGATGACCCGGTGGCCGGAAGCCTTCTCCTGTTCCACAAAATGGGCCTTGTCCTCCGGCAGCACTTCGCTGTACCAGCGGTCGATGCCCGCTTCCTCGGCGATGGCGGCGGCGGTGCGCTCGCTGTCCCCGGTCATCATGACGATGTTCGTGAGCCCCGCGGCCTTCAGGCGCCGGACGACGCGCCTCGTTTCCGGCTTGATGGGATCGTCGATGCCGATGATGGCGGCCAGGACGCCGTCGATGGCCATGTAGAGCTGGCTGTACCTGAGGGGCAGGGCATGGAGCCTGGCTTCGTCCTCCGGCTTCACCAGGGTCTTTTCATCGTCGAAGACGAAGTGATGGCTGCCGATGACCACCCGCTGCCCCGCGGCAATGGACACGATGCCGTGGGCCACGATGTATTCCGGCTTGGAGTGGGGCACCCCGTAATCCAGCCCCCGATCCCGCGCCGCCTGGACAACGGCGGACGCCAGGGAGTGGGGGAAATGGGCCTCCAGATCGGCGGCCAGGGCCAGCATGTCGTTCTCATCCCGCCCGCTCATGGGCACCACGGCCTCCACCGTGGGCACGCTGCGGGTGAGGGTGCCGGTCTTGTCGAAGACCACCGTATCCGCGGCGGCGATATGCTCCAGGAACTTGCCGCCCTTGACGGTGATATGGTGGGCCCCCGCCTCCCGCATGGCGGAGAGGACGGAGATGGGCATGGCTACCTCGATGGCGCAGGAGAAATCCACCATGAGCACGCTGGCGGCCTTGGTGACGTTCCTGGTCAGCAGCCAGGTGAGGGCCGCGGTGCCGAAGGTGTAGGGGATGAGCCTGCTCACCAGCTTTTCCGCCTGGCTCTGGGTCACGGCCACCATGCTCTCCGACTGCTCGATGAACTTCACGATGTTGTCGTAGCGGGTCTGGCCGGAGGTCTCCCTGACCTCGATGACCAGGTCGCCCTCGTCGATGACGGTGCCGGCGTAGACCGTGATGCCCGGCTCCTTGTGGACGGGGACGCTCTCCCCGGTGAGGGCGGACTGGTTCACCATGGCCTCCCCCTCGGCGACGATGCCGTCCAGGGGGATGACGCTGCCCATGTAAACGTGGATGCGGTCTCCCACCTTGACCTGGCTGAGGTTCACGAGCTCCGTGGTCTCCCCTTCCACCCGCCAGACGTTGGTGACGTTGAGGGCCAGGCTCCTTGCCAGATCGTCCACGCTCTTTTTATAGGTCCACTCCTCCAGTATCTCACCCAGCTTCGTCAGGAAGATGATGCTGCCCGCCGTGGGGAAATCCCCCGTCAGCAGGGAGGCCAGAATAGCGGAGGCGTGGACGATCTCGGCGCTGAACTTCTTCTGGATGAGGTCCTTCAGCCCCGCCCGGATGAAAGGCAGACCGTTCCAAACCGTCCAGGCATAGCGGATGGGGGCCGGCAGCAGCAGCCGCTTGGCGGCCCGCGCCATGATGAGGGAACCGATCTCCTCCTTGAATTGCTCGTTGGTGGCCCGGGCGGAGACGGCGGGCACCAGCTTTTTCAGCTCCGGGTCCTCCAGGGAAGCGCCCCGGAGGAATTCCAGGACCTCTCCCGGCGCTTCGGGCACACAGGGATCGAAGCGCAGCAGGAGCTGGGCCGTTCGGTGCAGCACGCTGACGCCGCGCACCCCGCTGCGCTCGATGAGCGCGTAATACAGGGTGTCCGCGTCCTCCGGCTTCAGCCGCCGGAGACCCAGGCCCAGCTGCATCTGTCCCTTGGCCCGGTGCAATACGGTTACGTTCAAGCTCGGCCGCCTCCTTTTCAGGCTTCGGGGGCCTTGGTTTCCTCTTTGGCGGCCTCCGCCTCGTATTCCTTGTCCAGCTTCTCGTAATACTGCTCGGTGAGTTCCTTGGCTTCTGCGGTGATGTTGCTGACGGCGGCCTGGACCTTCTCGCTGTCGGCCATGATGCGGTCCCGGGCGATCATCGCGCCGGCGAAGACATACTTATAGCCCTTCATCACCAGCTTGCTGGTGAGCACGCTGAGACCCACGGACCCCACCAGGATGCCGCTTGCAAACGCCCAACCTTTTTTCATTTCTGTATCCTCCACACATGATTGAAATTCGTTTCGGATGCGCCGAAGAGTCCGGGTCCTCCTCCCTGCCCCTTCGGGTATCTTTTACGCTGTCATTATACCACTAGGGGTATAGGTTTTCAAGAGGTTTTTCAAAGTTTTTCGCGTTTTTTTGAAAAAGCCGGTCAGAGCTGCCCGATGCTCCTGCCGGCGGGCGGCAGGGCCGCCGGCACGCCGTTCCCTTTTCCGGGATCCGGCTCCTGCCGGCAGGCAGCCGCACTTTCCCCAGCACAAAGCAAAAACGCATGGCCCCTTGTGAAAGGAGTAAGCCATGCGTTTTGGCGCGTCGGACCCACGGCCCGACAGTTCGGCGGAAACGCCGCACGGTTCGCGGCGCACGTTTTCTGGCGGCGCAGTCTGCGCGCCGGGATCGTGCGGCGTTTCGCTATGTAAGGAGAAGCCCGGTAATCGTCGTTCGGTACGGGGGAATCTGCCGCGGCATCCGGCGCGTTACTGCGCCCTGCAGCGCATCACGAGCCCGGCCAGGGCCGTGACGTCCCTGGCCCCCACGGCTTCCGCCGCGGGCAGGACGATGTCCAACTCCCGCTCCATGGCCTGGAACAGCAGGGCCTTCTTCACCGTGGCGGAGGTGGCTCCGGCGCAGCTGCGGGCGGTGTCCAGCTGCGCAGCCAGCTCCGGGGTCACCTTCATCATCCTTGCCAGACTGGCTTCCGTCAGGTCCGCGATGCGATCGCTGCGGCACTCCCATTCCGGCATCATGTATTTGCTGAAGATATAGCCCCGGAGATGGGCGCGGACATAGCCGAAGTCCGCCGGGCTGTTTTCCCGGATGCACCGGGCCTCCCAGGCCGCGGCCTTCGTGTATTTCCGGATCGCTTCCCGTACCGTTTTCCGGTCTGCGGCGCTCAAATGGAGACCAGGGGCTCCACGCCCAGGACCTCGGCCAGCTGGATGAGCTGCTCGGTGTAGTCGCCGTAGACCAGGGCCACGTGGTTGCCCACCAGGCACTGCTTCTTGTAGGCGTCCATCTGATCCTTCACCCGGAAGATCACCAGATTGTTGCAGTTGTTGGCGTTGTAGCCGTCGCCGCAGACGATGTCGCCGCGGGAGATGAAGAGCTTAGAGCCGTCGGGGCTGAAGCGGCACATGGTCACGGTCTGGCCGGCGTCCTGATCGAAGTCATAGCGCAGGACCGCGCCGAAGGCCTGATCGTGGGCGAAGTGCCTTAGGCCGTACTTGCCCTTCTTGTTGGGGTCGCGGTAGCAGCGGTTGGCGACAGAGTGTTCCATGACATAGAGGTTGTGGGGATCGTCGGCGATGAGCCGGGCCTTCACCTCGTCGGAGGGCCAGCGGGCCAGGGACATGAATTCGCCGGTGGAATCCTCGAAGGGCAGGGGCGTGGTGTTGCCCATGTAGGGCCGCATGCCGGAGACGGCCATCAGCGCCTGCTGGCTGAGGACGGAGTCGGCGTCATATTCGCAGGAGGAGGGGATGCCCTCTTCCATGTTGAGGGAGTGGGTCAGACAGAAGGTGAACTTCATTTCGTTGATCCGGCGGGTGGAGCAGATATCGGGACAGGGCGCGGTGAAGCCGTTGCACTCCAGGATATCCATGTTCTTCCGCACCGTGAGGTAGGCCACCAGGGAGTTGATGAGATACTGGCGGCTGATATCCGCCACCTCGGCCCCGCCGATCAGCTCGTCGGCCATGGCCTCGGCTTCCTTCATGTCCTCCGCGTTGATGTTGGGGGTCACGCGGCCGGGGGTGGTGTGGTTGCCGCCCTCGGGCAGGGGGGACATCATATCCAGCAGCTCATGGGCGTTGACATAGCGGAAGCGGGCGCCCAGGCGCTTGGTGATGAGCTCATGGTTGGTGAAGGTGTCCGCGCTGCTGAAGGACACATTGGAATTGAAGCGGGTGACCAGCATGATGCGGGTGTTGCGGATGACCTT
>JAEETX010000052.1 GCA_016286665.1 Oscillospiraceae bacterium | reverse complement strand
ACTACATCTTCTCCATCATCTGCGAGGAGCTGGGCTTCGTGGGGGCGGTGCTGATCCTGCTGCTCTTCGCGGTGCTGATCCTGCGGGGCTACTGGCTGGCCCTCCAGTGCAAGAATCAGTTCAGCCGCATGATGGTCATCGGCTTCACCAGCCTGATCGCCATCCAGGTCTTCCTGAACGTGGGCGTGGTCACCAACTTCCTGCCCTCCACCGGCATCTCCCTTCCCTTCTTCAGCTCCGGCGGCACGGCGCTGATCGTGCAGCTGGCGGAGGTCGGGCTGATCCTCTCGGCCTCCCGGGAAATCGCCAATAAATGAGGGATATCCCATGAGATTTCTCTTTGCCTGCGGCGGCACCGGCGGCCACATCAACCCCGCCGTAGCCGCCGCCCAGCGGATACGCGCGCTGATGCCCGACGCGGAATGCCTCTTTGTGGGCGCTTCGGGCAATATGGAAATGGACCTGGTGCCCCGGGAAGGCTTCCCCATCCGGGGGATCACCGTGGGCAACCTCCACCGCAGCCTGAAGCCGAAAGAGATCGTCCACAACCTCCGCTCCGCCGGCCGGCTGAGCCGCGGCCTGCATGAGGCGGGCAGGATCGTGGAGGAATTCCGGCCCGACGCCGCCCTGGGCACCGGGGGCTACGTCTGCTTCCCCGTGCTTCGGGCCGCCGCGGCCAGAGGGGTCCCCACCCTGCTCCATGAGGCCAACGCCATGCCCGGCCTCACCACCCGGATGCTGGAAAAGCACGTGGACCGGATGATGGTGGCCTTTGACGAGAGCCGCAGCGTCTATAAAGACCCGGAAAAGGTGCTCACCGTGGGCATGCCCGTGCGCAGCGGTTTCCGGGAGCTGAGCCGGGCGGAGGGGCGCGCCCGCCTGGGGCTGGATGAAAGGCCCCTGGTCCTCTCCTTCGGCGGCAGCCTGGGGGCAAGGCGCCTCAATACCGCCGTGGCTTCCCTGGCGGCGGAAAACGAGAAAACCGGGGCTTTCCGCCTGCTCCACGCCTGCGGCGGCGGAGAAGCGGGCCTCGCGGACATGCAGGCGCTGCTGGCCGGGGCCGGGGTGAAGGAAGCGAACTATACGCTTCTTCGGCCCTATATCTACGACATGCCCGCCGCCATGGCGGCGGCGGACCTGATCCTCTGCCGGGCGGGGGCCTCCACCCTGGGAGAGCTCTGCGCCGTGGGCCGGGCCGCCGTGCTGGTGCCCTATCCCTACGCCACCGCCAACCACCAGGAGAAAAACGCCCGGCTGCTGGAGGCCGCTGGCGGCGCCCGCATCCTCCTGGACGAGGACCTGACGCCGGAGACCCTGGGCAGGCTCGTGAAGGAGCTGCTGGCAGACCCCGCCGCCCTGGAGGCCATGGGAAAAGCCCAGCGGCGCCTGGACCGGCCCGACGCCCTCGACGTCATCGTGGAGGAGATGCTCCGCCTCAGCGGGGAGAAAAAGCGAAACCCATAAACACATAACGCCCTCCTGCATAGGATGACATGAATTCATCTGGCGGAGGGACGGATATGAGCGTATTAAAGATCACCGGCGGCAGGACCCTCAGCGGCAGTCTGCGGGTGCAGGGCGCGAAAAACAGCGCGCTGCCGCTGCTGGCCGCCTCCGTGCTGACGGAGGGGCTGAGCGTTTTCCGCAACTGCCCCCGCCTGACGGACGTGACAGCCACGGTGGACATCCTGCGGCACGTGGGCTGCCGGGTCTATGAGGAGGGGGACGCCCTGTATGTGGATGCCTCCGGCCCCATCCGCCCGGAGGTGCCGGACGCGCTGATGCGCCGGATGCGCTCCAGCGTCATCTTTCTCGGCGCGCTGCTGAGCCGCTGCGGGGAGGTCACCCTCTCCCTTCCGGGGGGCTGCGAGCTGGGACCCCGGCCGGTGGACCTCCACCTGGCAGCCCTGCAGAACCTGGGGGCGGAGGTCACCCAGACTTCCGGCAGGATACGCTGCGCCGCCTCCCGCCTCCGGGGCGGGAACGTGGCCCTGAAGGCCGTCAGCGTGGGGGCGACGGAAAACGCCATGCTGGCCGCCGTCCGCGCCTCCGGCAGCACCGTCATTTCCGGCGCGGCGAGAGAGCCGGAGATCGTGGATCTGCAGGAGTATCTCCGCGCCTGCGGCGCACTCGTCACCGGGGCGGGCAGCAGCGTCATCCGCATCCGGGGCGTAGAGAAGCTCCGGGGCGGGGAAAAACGCATCCTGCCGGACCGGATCGCCGCCGCCACCTATCTGGCGGCCTGCGCCTCCGCAGGAGGCAGCATCCGGCTGTACGACGCTTCCCCCCGGGACATGGTCCCCATCCTCCGGGTCCTGGAACGCATGGGCTGCGCGGTAAAGACCGGGGAGAACCTGATCGTGCTGGAGCGGCAGGGGCCCCTCGTCAGCCCCGGACCCATCATCACCCGGCCCCACCCCGGCTTCCCCACCGACGCCCAGCCTCCCCTCATGGCGGCGGTCCTGAAGGCCAGGGGCAGCACCGTGATGATCGAAACCATTTTTGAAAACCGCTTCCGCCACGTGCCCGCCCTGCGAAGCATGGGGGCGGACATCCGCACGGCGGGAAGGACGGCGGTGATCCGGGGGGTGGATTCCCTCCGGGGCGCAAAGGTCCGCGCCGACGACCTGCGGGGCGGCGCGGCCCTGGCGGTGGCGGCCCTGGCTGCGGAGGGAGAAACGGAGATCCGGGGCATGGAGCACGTGCTGCGGGGCTACGAGGATATGGCGGGGGCTCTGACCGCCCTGGGGGCGGAAGCCCGACTGACGGAAAAAGCCGAGTAACGACGGAAGGAACGGTACCTATGGATAAGGCACTGGAACGGCGCACACGCATACGCCGAAGGAAAATGCAGAATGAAAGCAGGCTGCGGACCGTTCGCTATCTGCTGGCTGCTGCGGCGATTCTGCTTGCAGTGAACATTTTCTTTGAAATTTCCGATATACAGGTGGAGGGAAATGTGATATACTCCTCTCAGGAGATCACCGAAGCCTCCGGCCTGCATACCGGCGTCAGCGGACTGCTGCCCTTTCGCACCATCGCCTCCCGGCGCATCCGCTCCAGGCTGCCGGGCGTTTCCTCCGCCCGCATTTCCCTCGTCGTGCCGGATCGAATGGTGATCACTGTGAAAGAGACCTCCGCGGTGGCCGTGCTGCACACGGACAGCGGCATCCTGCTGCTGAGCCAGGACTGCAAGGCCGTCAGCGGCTTCCGGGGCGATGAAGGGGAGCTGCTGCAGGTCCGGGGCATCCGCCCGCTGGAAACCCAGGTGGGCGAGACCATGCGCGTCAGCGACGTGGAGAGCACGAAGCTCAGCTATCTGAAGGAGATGCTGGTGCTGCTCACCGAGGAGGGGATGCGGCAGGACGTGCAGGACCTGGATTTCAGCAACGTGAGCGACCTGCACTTCCGCTATCTCGACCGTTTCACCGTGCGCATGGGAAAGCAGGAAAACCTGGCCAAGAAGCTGGACCTGCTGAAACGGATCGTGGATAACCTGGGCGCGGGAGACCGGGGGACCCTGGATATGTCCACGCCGCAGGAGGGGCACTACTTCCCGGGCTGATGCGGATAGCGCGCGATCCGCCGTGACAGCCCGGCGGGATGGGGGAGCGAGATATGTCAGAGATCATCAACATGAAGGTCGTCGGCATCGGCGGCGCCGGCAACAGCGTGGTGAGCCGCATGAAGGCCGGCGGGATGACCGGCGTCACCTACTGCGCCGTCAACACGGACCGCGCCGCTCTGGGAAGCTGCAGCGCGGAGGAAAAGCTCGCCATCGGCGAACGCCTGACCAAGGGCCAGGGGGCCGGCAGCCGGCCCGAGCTGGGCCGCATGGCCGCCGAGGAAAGCAAGAACGCCATTCAGAAGCTGTTTGAAGGGGTGGACGCGGTCTTCCTCACCGCCGGCATGGGCGGCGGCACCGGCACCGGGGCGACCCCCGTGGTGGCGGAGGCGGCCCGCAGCGCCGGAGCCCTCACCGTGGGCGTGGTCTCCATGCCCTTCCGCTGGGAGGGAGCGCGGAAAATGCGCACGGCGGACCAGGGCGTCCAGGCCCTCATGGAGCAGGTGGACACGCTGTTCGTCATCCCCAACGACAATCTCCGCAAGGTGACCGATCAAAAGGTCAGCCTGGCCAACGCCTTCTCCGTCTCCGACGAAGTGCTGATCCGGGCCGTGGGCGGCATCGCCGACCTGCTGCGGAGCACCGGCTTCATCAACCTGGACTTTGCCGACCTGAAAACCGTGCTGCGCTCCAGCGGCCTGGCCCACCTGGGCATCGGCGAGGCCAGCGGCAAGAGCAAGGTGGAGGAAGCGGCCAATGCCGTCATTCACAGCGACCTGATGGACACGGACATCCAGGGAGCCCGCCGTCTCATCGTCAACATCATCAGCTCGCCGGACCTGCCCATGGACGATGTGACCGCCGTCATGGACCGCATCCACGAATGCGCCCACGAGGACGCCAACATCATCTTCGGCCTCGGCTTCGACGAAAAGCTGATGGACGCCCTGCGCCTCATCGTCATCGCCACGGACTTCGGGGACCGGCCGGAGGAGGCCGCGCCCTCCCGGCAGGAGGCCGCCGTGGTGGCCGAGAAGCAGAAGGCCGCGCCGCCTCCCCAGGAGAAGGGCGTGTCCGAAGAAGACGACTGGGACGCCGTCTGGAAGAAATTCTTCGACAAATAAGGGAAAATCCGCACCCGGCGGGCGAAAAAATGCCCGCCGGTTTTCTTTTTCCTATTGACCTGTGGAAATCTTTGATATAGAATCATTATTACTGATAAAGTAAAAACCAATTTGCAATATGTACGGGAGGAAAAGACCATGCCTTTTGATTTTGAGACAGGTCCCGACAATGTGGTGAATATAAAGGTCGTCGGCGTCGGCGGCGCAGGAAACAACGTCGTCAACCACATGGTGGAAGAAAATGTCCAGGGCGTCGAATTCATCGCCATCAACACGGACAAGCAGGTGCTGGGCGCCTCCCGCGCGGACGTGAAGCTGCAGATCGGCGAAAAGCTGACCCACGGTCAGGGCGCAGGCAGCGACCCGGAGGTGGGCAAGCGCAGCGCGGAGGAGGACCGCAACAACATCACCAAGGCCTTTGAGGATACGGATATGGTGTTCATCACCGCCGGCATGGGCGGCGGCACCGGCACCGGCGCGGCCCCCGTGGTGGCCGATATCGCCAAGGAGCAGGGCATCCTCACCGTGGGCGTGGTGACCAAGCCTTTCGGCTTCGAGGGGCGCAAGCGCATGCTCCAGGCCGAGGCGGGCATCAGCGAGCTCATCGGCAAGGTGGACTCCCTCCTCATCATCCCCAACGAGCGCCTGAAATATGCCTCCGATCAGAAGATCACCATGCTCAACGCCTTCCGCATCGCCGACCAGGTGCTGCTGGAGGCCGTCACCAGCATTTCCGACCTCATCAAGAACACCGGCTTCATCAACCTGGACTTTGCCGACGTGACCACCGTCATGAAGGACGCGGGCAAGGCCCATATGGGCGTGGGCAAGGCCTCCGGCAAGAACAAGGCCGAGGACGCGGCGAGAATGGCCGTTTCCAGCCCCCTCATGGAGACCTCCATCAACGGGGCCAAGGGCGTCCTGGTCAGCATCATCGGCTCCCCCGACATGGGCCTGGAGGAAGTGGACATCGCCGCCGGCCTGGTGGAAGCCGCCGCTCATCCCGACGCCAACATCATCTTCGGCGCTTCCTTCGACGAGACCCTGGAGGACGAGATCCGGGTCATCGTCATCGCCACCTGCTTCGACGGGGAAGGCGCGGGCCAGCTCCCCAAGGCGGAAAAGCCCGCCGAGCCCAAGCCCCAGGCTCCCGCCGCCGCGCCCGCCAAGCCCAAGGATGATTTCGACGACATCCTGAAAATCTTCAACTGAGCTTCACTTCCGCGCACGACCGCTTTGCCGGGCTGCGCGCTGAGAAAGGGTCTGCACTCCGCTCCCCATTCCGCGCGAAAAATGATGCCGAATCATTTCGCGCCTGCGAGCGCGAACTCTGCGAGGCTTTGTCTGCAATTTGAGGCGCCCTCGGTGAGGGCGCCTTTCTATTACTGGAGGTCGACCGCCTTTGGATTCCGGTTTTGTCTTTTCCACCGGGCTGGTCACGGCGCTGACGGTGCTTTTCGCCGTCTGCCTGCTGCTGCCCGCCCTGTATTACATGTGGTATGTCTACCGCAAGCGCTTCAACCATATCGCCCTGGTGGGGGGCCTGGCCGCTTTCTTCCTTTTCGGCTTCCTCATTTCGGAAAACCTGCTGCGCCTCCTGGCGCCGGCAGCCGGGGCGGACCGATGGTCCTATGCCCTCCTGCGGGCCCTCATCGCGGCCGCCTGCGACGTGGGCGGCTACACCCTGGGGCTCTGGTTTCTGAAGAAGCAGCATTCCACCATCCGGGTGCCCATCAGCTTCGGCCTGGGCTACCGGTTGTTTGAGCTGCTCTATCTCGGCGCCCTGAACACGGTGCTGCGCCTGAGCACGGCCATGACCGTCAACCGGGAGGGCCTGCAGGCCGTGCTGGATTCCGTGGCGGAGGAGCAGGTCCCCGCCATGGAGCTGCAGCTGCGCAATCTGGCGGAATCCGCGCCGGGAATGTTCTGGATGAGCACCGTGGACTTTATCTGCCGCTTCGCGCTGACCGTGGCCCTGGTGCGGCTGATGTGGTATGCCTTCGAGGGGGGACGGAAGCCGGCGGACAAGAAGCTGATCGCCGCCGCCTTCGGCGTCGACTTTCTCTGCGAGCTGATGCTGGCCCTCCACGCGGCAGGGGCCTCCTACCACCTCTGCGCCGCCGTCTACTATGTGCTGACGGCGGGGGCGGTGTGCCTCGCCTATACTGCATCGCGGCAGCGGGACGATCCCCAGCAGCTCGCCGCCGACCACCTGAAGGGGCGGACCGTCCGCCGGAGAAAATACTGATGGAGCTAAAGACCGTCGCCCGGGTCTTCTCCCCCTTCGGCTCCAAATTCGCAGTGCCCCGGCAGAGCGGACTGGTGCCGCAGCTGCGCGCACGGCTGGTGTTCGAGAAGGAATTCCGGGACAGGGAATGCCTGCGGGGCATCGAGGGCTTCAGCCATCTCTGGCTCCTGTGGGGCTTTTCCGAAAATGCGGACCGGGGCTGGAGTCCCACCGTGCGGCCGCCCCGCCTGGGGGGAAACGCGCGGGTGGGCGTCTTCGCCAGCCGCTCCCCCTTCCGGCCCAATCCCCTGGGCCTCAGCTGCGTACGGCTGCTGGCGGTGGAATGGGACAGCCCGGATGGGCCGGCCCTGCTGCTGGGGGGCGCGGACCTCACGGACGGCACCCCCGTCTATGACATCAAGCCCTATATCGCCTATGCCGACAGCATCCCGGAGGCTGCGGGGGGCTTCACCGCCGGGGAAAAGCCCGGCACGCTGCCCGTAACCTGCCCGGCGGAAGAACGCACGAAGCTCCCGGAGGAGACCTGGGCGGCCCTGGAGGGCGTCCTTGCCTGCGACCCCCGCCCCCATTATCACCGGGACCCGGCGCGGGTCTACGGGTTTCCCTTCGCCGGGCGGGAGGTCCGCTTCCGGGTCACGGCGGAGGGCGTGGAAGTTGTAAGCATTTCTGACCTGCAGAAAGGGGAAAAGGTATGAAAGTCAGTCTGATCGCGGATAAGGATTATCCCATCGGGGAAGTGTCGCCCCGGCTGTTCGGCTCCTTCATCGAGCATCTGGGCCGGGCCGTCTACGGCGGCGTCTATGAGCCGGGTCATCCCACGGCGGACGACCAGGGCTTCCGGCAGGACGTGCTGGCCCTGGTGAAGGAGCTGGGGGTGCCCATCGTGCGCTACCCCGGCGGCAACTTCGTCTCCGGCTACCGCTGGCAGGACGGCACCGGCCCCCGTTCCCTGCGGCCCCGGCGGCAGGAGCTGGCCTGGAACAGCATCGAGACCAACGAGGTGGGCATCGACGAATTCCAGGAATGGGCCAGGCGGGCGGGCAGCGAGGTCATGATGGCCGTGAACCTGGGCACCGGCACCGCCGAGGACGCCCGCGACCTGGTGGAATACTGCAATTTCCCCGGCGGCACCGCCCTCAGCGACCGGCGGCGCTCCAACGGCTTCGAGCAGCCCTTCGGCATCCGCACCTGGTGCCTGGGCAACGAGATGGACGGCCCCTGGCAGATGGGCCACCGCACCGCGGAGGAATACGGGCGCATCGCCTGCGAGGCCGCCAAGATGATGAAGATGGCGGACCCGGAGATCGAGCTCATCGCCTGCGGCAGTTCCTCCTCCTCCATGCCCACCTTCGGGGAGTGGGAGACCACGGTGCTGAAAAACTGCTATGACCAGGTGGATTACCTCTCCCTCCACAGCTACTACGGCAACCGCTCCGACAACAGCGCGGAATTCCTGGCCTGCAGCCGGGATATGGACAAATTCATCACGGACGTCAGCGCCATCTGCGACGCGGTGAAGGCCATCCGCCATTCTCCCAAGACCATGTACCTCAGCTTCGACGAATGGAACGTCTGGTTCCACTCCAACGAGCAGGACAAGAAGATCGAGAAGTGGACTGTGGCCCCGCCCCTGCTGGAGGATATCTACACCTTTGAGGACGCTCTGGTGGCGGGCTGCCTGCTCATCACCCTCATCCGGCACTGCGACCGGGTGAAGATCGCCTGCCTCGCCCAGCTGGTGAACGTCATCGCCCCCATCATGACGGAGACCGGGGGCCGTGCCTGGGCCCAGACCATCTTCCACCCCTTCCGGGACGCCAGCCGCTTTGCCCGGGGAACGGCCCTGGACTGCCGCCTCGACTGCCCCAGCTACGACGGCGGTGCCTACGGCGAGACGCCCGCGGTGGAAGCCGCGGCGGTGGTCAGCGGGAACGAGCTGACCGTGCTGGCGGTGAACCGCAGCCTCACGGAGGACGGGGAACTGACGCTGGACCTGCGGGGCTTCGGCACGCCGGAGCTCGTGGAGCACCGGCAGCTCTGGCATGAGGACCTGAAAGCCGTCAATACCGCCGATCAGCCGGAAAACGTGGCCCCCTCCGCCGGGGACGGGCACACCCTGCGCCGCCATTCCTGGAATGTGCTGCGCTACCGGCTGGCGTAACGGGGAGGAAGGACGATGTTTCTGGAAGGTTCGACCCTGGAGATCGGCCTGCACAGAGAGGAGCTGCGCCTGAGCCTCCTGGGGAAAAAGGGGGAACGGCTGCTCACGTCGGCGGCGGCCTGGGAGCCCCACGAGATCGACGGGGTGGAAACCTATACCCTGCTGATGATCTGGCCCGGCATCCGGGCCCTCTGGCGGGAGCTGAGCGAAAGCTACAAGGCGGAATTCGCTTCCCCCCTGGAGGAGACACAGCAGTTTCAGATCCGGGGCATGGGGGGCGGCTACATGCCCTTCGATCCCCGCCTCACCGCCCTCACCGCTTATCGGGGCGCCTGGGACCCCTGTCCGGAAGCGGCAGCGGCGCTCTCCGATGCCCTTGGCCGCCCCATCGACCCGGCGGGCGCGCTCGCCCATCTGTGGCAGGCTGCGCTGGCGGGAGAAGCCTATCTCCCCTATGTGGATTTCGTCACCACCCTGCCGGGCTACGTCCACTGGCGGCTCACCGGCGTCCGCTGCGTGGACGCCGCCGCCGCGGCGCGCATCTTCCCCCTGGATGAAACGGGGAATTACGATCCGGCGCTGCTGCGGAAATTCGACGCTCTGGCTGCCGGGAAGCTGCCCAAGCCCCTGCGGGAGCTGCTGCCCCTGCCCCTTCAGAAAAGCGCGGCGGCGGGAAAGCTCCGGCGGGAATCCCTGCGGATGCTGGACCCGGCCGGGGACGTGCGGGAGGGTATCCCCTTCCTGGCGCCGGCGGAGGATTGAACATGTATCCGGAATATGAAAACACGGAGCTGCTGCGGCAGCTGCTGGCCTATCAGAAGAAGGAAGCGCGCCATGCCCGCGTGACCGCATGGGTGAGCTTTCTGCTGGCGCTGGTGATCCTGGCCGCCCTGGTCCTGGCGGTCCCCAAGGCAGTCAAGCTGGTGAAAGGGGTGGAAACCACCCTGGCGAAGGTGGACGTCATGACAGACGCGGCGGAGGAGCTGGTCGCCAACGCCAACACCATGGTCCTGAAGAACACCGACGCCGTCACCGAGACCATACGGAAGCTGAACGAGCTGGATTTCGACAGTCTCAACAACGCCATCCGCAATCTGGACGACGCGGTCCGTCCCCTGGCGGAGCTGGCGCGGAAGCTGAGCTGATATGCGCATATCCCTGGACCCGGAGGTTGGATCGCAAAGGAGAGAAAACCATCGTTGAAGATCGGGATCGGAATCGACACCGGCGGCACCTATACGGACGCCGTGATCTATCAGTTTGAGACAAAGCAGGTGCTGTCCGCCGCCAAGTCGCTGACCACGAAAAACGATTTGTCCGTGGGCATCATGAACGCGCTGCGGAAGCTGGACCGCTCGCTGCTGCCCCAGGCGGAGGTGGCCGCCCTCAGCACCACCCTGGCAACCAACGCCTGCGTGGAGGGCAAGGGCGGCAGGGCAAAGCTCCTGTTTCTGGGGCTGGACAACGAGACCCTCCGCCGCGTGGGCGGCAAATACGGGCTGAACGGAGAAGGCGAAGTCCACGCCTATCCCGGCGCGGGCAGCTATGACGGGCAGGTGCTCCCCTCCCCCGACTGGGAGACGATCACCGCCGAAGCGAAGGAGTGGCTGGCCGACGCGGACGGCCTGGGCATCGTGGAGCTCTACGCCATGAACAACGGCGCCGTGGCGGAACGGGAGGCCAGGGACCGGCTGAAAGCCGTGCGGGACCTGCCCACGGTCCTTTCCAGCGAGCTGTTCAGCGGCCTCAACAGCGTACAGCGCGGCTCCGGCACCCTGCTCAACGCGAAGCTCGTGCCCATCATCCGGGAATTCATGGACGCTGTGGGGCGGGCGTTCCGGGAACTGGGCATCCGCGCCCCCATCGTGATCGTGCGCTCCGACGGCAGCCTCATGAGCGAGACCTTCAGCCGCCTGCGGCCCGTGGAGACCATTCTCTGCGGCCCCGCCGCCAGCGTGCTGGGGGGCGTGGAGCTGGCCGGGCGGAAGGACAGCGTCATCGTGGATATGGGCGGCACCACCACGGACGTGAGCCTGGTGAAGGCGGGCAAGCCCGTGCGCGTACGTTCCGGCATCCAGATCGGGACTTGGCGCACCTTCGTCCGGGGCGTGCAGATCGACACCTTCGGCCTGGGCGGCGACAGCGCCATCCGCCTCAAGGTCCATGATTTCGAGCTCGGCGCAGACCGGGTGCTGCCCCTGAGCCTGCTGGGAAAGGAGCACCCGGAGATCATCCCCGTGCTGCAAAGGCTGCTGGACAGCAAGGACGTCCATACCCGCCCCATCCACGAATTCTATACCCTTGTGCGGGATATCGCCTCCCAGCCGGGCTTCACCAAAGAGGAAAAGGCCTTCTGCGAAGCGCTGAAAGCCGGCCCGCTGGACATCCGCAGCGCCGCCGCCGCGGTGGGAACGGACATCTACTGGCTGAAAACGGACCGGCTGGAGGCCGAGGGCGTGGTGCTGCGCAGCGGCCTCACCCCCACGGACTTCATGCACCTCAAAGGGGATTTCGACGCCTACGACCCCAAGGCCGCGGAAATCGCCGCATACTATCTGCTGCGCTGCATGAACCGGAAGCAGACGGAAGCGGAGCTGCGGAAGCTCTGCGACGAAGTCTATGATCGGGTGAAAAAGAAGCTCTACTGCAACCTGACCCGCATTCTCCTCATGGACCGCTACCCCAACCTGCGGGACGAGGGCCTGGGTCCCCAGCTGGAGCGCATCATCGCCCGGCGCTGGGAGGAGCTCAGGGACGGTCGGGGCACGGCGGGCTACTTCGACGCGGATTTCACCACCACCGCCGCCCTGGTGGGCATCGGCGCGCCCATCCATATCTTCCTGCCCGACGTGGCGCGGGCCCTGGGGGCCGAGTGCATCATCCCCCCCAACGCCGGCGTCGCCAACGCGGTGGGGGCCGTGGTGGGCAATATCTCCGCCGAGATCGAGGTGGAGCTGCGGCCCAACCACACCGCCGACGGCATCCACGGTTACTTCGTCTGCGCCAGTGACCGGCAGGAGCTGGTGAAGGAGCGGGATCAGGCGGCCGAGCGCTGCCGGGCGCTGGCGAAGCAGCTGGCAGAGGCGGAAGCCCGGAAGCGGGGCGTGGTGGGCGATATCCGCATCACCGTGGAGGAGGAAAACCGCAGCAGCATCGACAGCAAGGGCCTCAGCATCGACCTGGGCACTCGCTTCATCGGCACCGCCATCGGCGGCGCGGTCCTGTAGCGCTGCGCGCTTCCGATCGATTGCGGCGGGCGGAACAGTATTCCCTGTTCCGCCCTCAAGCTGTCGACGAAGTGTCGACAGCTTGAGGGCAAAATCAGAATTGTTTTCTGATTTTGCCTGGATATAACGTGAAGAGGGCCTCCCGTCCCCCTTCACAAATTCCCCATGCATATCGAAACCCTGCCGATAGGTTTTTCTGCAGTCTGAAGGCGGAACGGTATTCCCCGTTCCGCCCTTTCGTCGCATTTTATGAATTTTCAGGACTTTCTATCCTGCATTTTTTCTGTTTTTATCCCAAGTTTCCCTTGCTTTTCTGCAAGACTGCATGTATAATGCACTTCATAAAATCATGAAAGCGCATGGAGGGATCCCCAATGAAGAGTTTTTCCCGGAAAGCGTCCGCCATCCACGAATCCAGCACGCTGGCCGTCAGCGCCCTTGCCAATCGCCTGAAGGCCGAGGGGAAGGACGTCATCAATTTCGGCACCGGCGAACCGGATTTCGACACGCCGGACAACATCAAAAACGCGGCCATCGACGCCATCCATGCGGGCAAGACCAAATACACCCCCGCCTCCGGCCTCCCCGCCCTGAAAGCGGCGGTCTGCAAACGGCTGGAGGCCGACACCGGCGTTCATTACGAACCCGGCGAGATCGTCATCGCCTCCGGTGCGAAGCACAGCATCTACATCGCCCTCTGCTCCCTGCTGGACGAGGGGGACGAGGTCGTCGTTCCCGCGCCCTACTGGGTCACCTATACGGAATCCGTCGCCATGGCCGGCGGGAAGCCGGTGGTCGTCCCCACCACGCCGGAGCAGCACTTCAAGCTCACCCCGGAAGCCCTGGAGGCGGCGATCACCCCCAGGACCAAGCTGCTGATCCTCAACAACCCCTCCAACCCCACGGGCATGTGCTACGATGAAGCCGAGCTGCGGGCCATCTGCGAGACCGCGGTGAAGCACGACCTGTGGATCATGTCCGACGAAATCTACTACAAGCTCGTCTACGACGGGCGCAAATTCGTCAGCGCGGCCGCCCTTTCCCCGGAGATCAAGGCCCACACCATCATCGTGAACGGCGTCAGCAAATCCTATGCCATGACCGGCTGGCGCATCGGCTACACCGCCTGCGACGCGAAGCTCTCGAAGATCATGTCCAACTACCTGAGCCACGCCACCAGCGCCCCCAGCACCATCTCCCAGTGGGCCGCCATCGAAGCCCTGGAGGGGCCCCAGGAGAGCGTGGAGGAGATGCGCAAGGTATTCGAGCAGCGGCGCACCTATATGGCGAACCGGATCAACAGCATGGAGGGCGTCAGCTGCCTCATGCCGGGGGGGGCCTTCTATGTCATGATGAACATGGAGGGCGTCATCGGGCGCACCCTGGGAGGCAAGCGCATCGAAAACGGCAGTGACTTCGCCATGGCGTTCCTGGAGGCGGAAAATGTGGCCCTGGTGCCCTGCGGCGGCTTCGGCGAACCCAACTATCTGCGCTGGACCTATGCCGCCGGCATGGAGGACATTCAAAAAGGCCTGGACCGCCTGGAGAACTTCCTGAAGGGCTGAGTTCCGATGTAAAACCGCAAGGCCGCGTGGGTCTTGCGGTTTTCCCTATTTCTCTGTATAATAGATGCAAAGCAACGGAACGACACGGAGGACGCTATGGAAGAAAAAAAGCTGACGGGAAAGATTTATGATATACAGGGGTTTTCCGTGCACGACGGGCCGGGCATCCGCACCACGGTTTTCCTCAAGGGCTGCCCCCTGCGCTGTCCCTGGTGCCACAGCCCCGAATCCCAGGAGTTCCCCACGGAGCTCAACTGGATGGAGATCCGCTGCGTGGGCGTGGAGACCTGCGGCCGCTGTATCTTCGCCTGCCCGGAGAAGATCATCAGCCTGGGGGAGAAAAAGATATCCCTCAAGGACGAAAGCGAGTTTACCGTGGTGAAGATCGACCGGACGAAGTGCACCAGCTGCTTCAAGTGCGCCGACGCCTGCCCCCACACCGCCCTCTACCGCTGCGGCACGGATTATACCGTGGAGGAGGTCATCGACCGGGTGAAGCGGGATATCCCCTTCTATAAGCGCAGCGGCGGCGGCGTCACGATCTCCGGCGGCGAATGTCTCTGGCAGCCGCAGTTCACCCTGGAGCTGCTGAAAGCCTGCAAGGCCCTGGACATCCACACCGCGGTGGACACCACCGGCTACTGCAAATGGGAGATCATGGAGCAGATCCTTCCCTATGCCGACCTGTTCCTCTATGACCTGAAGCAGATGGACCCCGACCTTCACAAGCGGGTCATCGGCGTGGACAACGCCCCCATTCTGGAAAATGCCCGGAAGCTCGCCAAGGCGGGCGCAAAGCTCCAGGTGCGCATCCCCACCATCCCCATGTTCAACAACAGCCGGGATTCCTACCATGCTTTCGGCCAGTTCATTCTGGAGCTGGGGGACGCGGTGGAGACGGTGCAGCTGCTCCCCTACCACAACCTGGGCGTCGTGAAATGGGAGCGCCTGGGCCGGCCCGGCCCCGCGCTGGAGGCCATCCCCCCCTCCGACGCGCAGATGCAGTCCCTCAAAAAGCAGCTGGAGGATATGGGCGTCAAAAACGTCGTCATCCACTGAGGAGGTCGCGCTTGCAGGGACAAAGGGCGGAGAAGCACAACGAAAAACGGAACAGCACAGCGCTTCAAGCCGGTTTCCTTCGGTGGAAGCCGGCGCGAAGCGCCGGATCAAGATGCTCCCGTCCCTGCCGCAGCGGGAACCCCACAGGGTACCTCAAACCCGCTATCGTCAATTTTAACATTTTTCTTCCGGAAAAAACAGAAATGATTTCGTAAAAAATACTGGACATTGGCAGATATTTATGCTAATTTGATGGTATCTATGGGCATCGCTCGTAACCGTCAAGAATGTGTTTCCCGGAACTGCTTTTTGTGGTTGCGATCAAGCCTGGAATTATTGAAGGAGAGAAACTTATGGAAAAGAAGAACAACAAAAAAGGCTTCACCCTGGCCGAGCTGCTGATCGTCGTTGCGATCATCGCCGTCCTGGTTGCCGTGGCTATCCCCATCTTCAACGCCCAGCTGGAGAAGTCCAAAGAAGCCACTGACATCGCCAATCTGCGTTCCGCTTACGGCGAGGCTGTTGCGAAGTATCTGACCGATGGCAGTATCACCGCTGGTACTTCTCTCAAAGTCGGTGAATTTACTTATGATGTTAGTGAAAGCGGTGGTAATATCGAAGTCACTGCGCAGAGCGGAAAGTCAAAGAAGTATTCTGAGGGCAAATACTCTGAGGGTGGCGCAGCTTCCAAATCTGGTACTTAATAGTCTGGTTTTTTCTACGTCAGTCACATAGTTTTAAACAAGATAGATTTGTTTTAGAACAGCAATTTTCCGTCGCCACCCCATTCCGGGAGAGGCAAAGGCGGCGGGTTTGCGGCACTTTGAGCGCTTTCTCTGATAGCGAGGAAGCGCTCACCTTTTATGTTGAAATACTATTCTATGCTAACGATACCGTGAATTCCTCTATAATACCATCTCAATATCAAATGTCTTTAGAAGAATGTTTTATCTGCAGCTATCATTAAGGCTGTCAAAACGGCATTACGCATTAGCGCACTATAGCACTATAATAATGTCAATATATCGTTTTGTTTTTATTTTACGAAAATACTACTAGACAACTAGCTTCAGATGTGTTATTATAATGTTCGTTATGAGCGCCGCGCAGTATCATACAATAGTATTTCCCGGAATCACTTTTGCGTTGATGGAGCGGTGCAACAATTATTGAAGGAGAGAGACTGAATGAAGAAGAGTAACATCAAAAAAGGCTTCACCCTGGCCGAGCTGCTGATCGTTGTTGCGATCATCGCTGTCTTGGTTGCTGTGGCTATCCCCATCTTTAACGCCCAGCTAGAGAAGTCCAAAGAGGCCACCGACATCGCTAACCTGCGTTCCGCCTATGCGGAAGCTGTTGCGACCTATCTGAGCGATGGCAGCGTCACTACCCCCATCACAGTTGGTGAGAATACCTATTCTGTCGGCGTGAGCACGAATGCTACAACTTATGAGGCTGATGTCACCGTCCAGTGCACCAATGGTGGTAAATCCAAGAATTACTCCAGGGGCACCTACACCGCAAATGGTGCTGCTAGCGGCACTGGTACTGTCACTACCAATCCCGATACCGATCCCGATACCGATCCCGTTCCTGATCCCTAAGTCTGAAAATACAATTCCATATTTCTTTACTTTATAAGCTTAAAATGGCGCGGACCCAAGCCACTCGGCTTCGGGTCCGCGCTTTTTGCTTCTTTCTCCGACGCGGTAAAAGGATCATCCGTGAAAAAACTGATCGTTATGTCGGTCCTGCCGTCTTTGGTCAAGAGGATGCACAGGAGGTATCCGCCGCATTGCCGATCCGGAGCGGCTGTCGGAAAACCGCAGGATTTGCGCGCGCCTCGCGCTGACGTCGCTGCTTCCGCCATGCGCCGCCCTCTTGCCGAAGCCGGCGCGCTTTGCCGCTTGACAAAGCGCGCCGGTATGTTATGCTGTGTTCGATACTGCCGCCGGAGGAACCGTCCATGCGCAACAAAATCCTCACCGTTCTCCTGATCCTTTTGCTCATCTACATCTGGGGGCATTCCTGCATGCCCACGGACGCTTCCCGGAACGAGAGCAGCGCCGTGCTGGAGCTGCTGCGCCCGCTGCTGGGATGCATCGTCGGGCCGGAGAACGTGACCCTTCATCTGGTGCGGAAGCTGGCCCACTTCACGGAATTCTTCTGTCTGGGCGTCGTGCTGGCCCTGCGCTTCCCCTTCCGCCGGAATCCCCAGCTGCTGGCCGGGGGCTCTGCCCTGCTGACGGGCTTCCTCGACGAGACCATCCAAATCTTTTCCGGCCGGGGACCTGCCATCGCCGACGTCTGGCTGGATTTCGCCGGGGCGGCGCTGGCCATCCTGCTCCTGGCCATTCTGCGGCGGCTGCTGCGCCGCAAAACGCCTTAATGCACGCTCTGCCCGGCCTTGAGCCAGCCCACGGGGTGGATGGTGTGGTCGTTCTTCGCGTCGATGTTCGTCAGCGTGGGGTCGCACAGGACGGCGGCCCGGCTCAGCGCTGCGTGCCCATAGCGGCGGCGCAGCGAATCCATGGTTTTTTCCAGCCTCAGGCAGCGCTCCCGCCGTTCCCCGTCGCCGAAAAGGCACAGCTGCTCCGGCGCGGATTCCGGCACCAGCTCCGTGCCCCGGACGCCGATGCTCCGCAGGGGCCTTGCCCAGCTGTAGTTTTCCCTTGTCAGGCGCATGGCCGCCGCATGGAGCTCCGAGGCCAGGCAGCTGGGCTCCGGCAGCTTCATCTGCCGCTCGAAGCACAGCAGGTCGCTGCTGCGCAGGCTGATCTGCACGGTGGAGCAGCGAAAGCCCCCCTCCCGCAGCCGCGCCGCCACGCTCTCGCAGAGCATCCAGTAGACCACGGAGCAATCCTCCTCGCTCACCAGGTCGCGGGGCGTGGTGGTGGAATTGCCGATGCTCTTGATGATGGACTCCTCCCCGATCTTCGCCACGGGTGAGGAGTCCAGCCCGTTTGCGAAGCAGTGGAGCAGCAGCCCCCACTTCCCGAACCAGCGCTGGAGATAGTCCACGGGGGTGGTGGCCAGCTCCCCGATGGTGCGGATGCCGAAGGTCCGCAGCTTCCGCTCCGTGGCCCGGCCCACATACAGCATCTCCGAAGCGTCCAGAGGCCACACCTTTTCCCGCATGCTTTCCCGGTCGAAGACGGTCACCGCGTCGGGCTTCCGGAAGTCACTGCCCAGCTTGGCGAAAATCTTGTTGTAGCTGACCCCCACGGAGACGGTGATCCCCACCTGCTCCTTCACCCGCATGCGGATCTCATGGGCCAGCATCGTCGGCCCCAGCTTCGCCAGCTTGGGCGTGTTGGAGACGTCCACCCAGCATTCATCCAGACCGAAGGACTCCACCTGAGGGGAATAATCCTCATAGATATCCCGGCAGAGGCGGGAAAAGCGGATATAGCGGGCATAGTCCGGGGGCAGGATCACCAGGTCCGGACACTTCTGCCGGGCCTGCCACAGCGCTTCCCCCGTCTTGACCCCGCATTCCTTGGCAAGCTGGTTTTTCGCCAGGATGATGCCGTGGCGCTTTTCCGCCTCGCCCCCCACCGCCACGGGCTTCCCCTTCAGCTCCGGGTGGCGCAGGCATTCCACGCTGGCATAAAAGGCGTTGCAGTCGATGTGCAGAATGGTGCGGTCCGTTTTTCTCACCCCCGCGCCCATTCTAATACTCAGTTTATGAGATTTCAAGAACAATGTTACTCATTTTTGAGAATATTTTTCGGAGGTGCTCTTGTTTTTTGAGTAACGGCATGGTAGTATATGATGGGAGGTGGGTAGTATGGACCTGAGCGGCATCCTGCGGAAGCTGCGCGCGGAGCGGGGCTGGAGCCAGATCGAGGTGAGCCAGAAGCTGGAGGCCCTGGGCTGCGGCGCTTCGCAAAAGGCCCTGTCCCGCTGGGAACGGGGCAGCACGGAGCCCAACATCCGGCAATTCCTCGCCCTCTGCGAGCTGTATGAGGTGCGGGACGTGCTGGCCGTCTTCGGGGACAGGGCCCCCGGCGGGACGCTGAACGCCCTGGGGCAGAAGCGCGTGCGGGAATACATCCGTCTGCTGGAGCAGGACGGGGAATTCGCCCTCCATCCCCCGGAAAAGCAGCCCCTCCGGCTGCGGACGATCCCGCTGTACGATCTGCCCGTCTCCGCCGGCACCGGCCAATTCCTGGACAGCAGCGACTACACCCTGCTGGAGGTGGACGAGACGGTGCCTCTGTCGGCCACCTTTGCCGTGCGCATCCGGGGGGACAGCATGCTCCCCCGTTTTCAGGACCGGCAGATCGTTTATGTCAAGCAGCAGCAGACGCTGGAGCCGGGGGATACCGGCATATTCCTCCTGGACGGGGACGCCTACTGCAAGATTCTCTCCCAGGAAGACGGGGCTTCCCTCGTCTCCCTGAACCCGGCTTATCGCCCTATCCCCATCCGGGAATACAGCGAGCTTCGCATTTTGGGCAAGGTCCTGGCGTGAAAAAACCATATTCTATGCACCCGGGGGGCGGTGAAATCACCGCCCCCCGGGGTTTCCTTTCCGAAACAGCAAGCAGCAAAAAGCCGGGGGATCGCTCCCCCGGCCTTCTGATTCATACTAATACCTGATAGAAATCTAGGATCGAGCAGCGAGCAGAAATCGTGTCAGACGAGGCGGAGGACGAAGGCGGGCTGCCGCCCGTCAAGGCCGACAACGAAGTTTGGCGCGATTTATGCCGCTG
>JAEETX010000051.1 GCA_016286665.1 Oscillospiraceae bacterium | reverse complement strand
CATGGCGAAGAACGGAGCTCGCGTCCGTGTCACCCTTCGGTGCAA
The DNA here is from genome assembly GCA_016286665.1 of Oscillospiraceae bacterium. GTDB lineage: Bacteria > Bacillota > Clostridia > Oscillospirales > Oscillospiraceae > UBA1774. The sequence goes on along the minus strand of JAEETX010000051.1, from coordinate 19,696 downwards.
CGAATGCAAGCAAAGGAACTACAACACCGTGAAGAACAAGAAGAACACCACGGAACGTCTCGAACTGAACAAGTACTGCCGTTTCTGCCGGAAGCACACCGTGCATACGGAAACGAAGTAAGCTGGGAGGACGGAAATGGCAAGCGACAAGAAGGAAAAGCAACCGAACAAAGCGCCGCAGCTGTGGGGCAGGATCAAGGCCTGGTTCCGCGGCATGAAGAGCGAGCTGAAAAAGGTCGTGTGGCCCAGCCGGAAAACCACCACGAAGAACGTGATCGTGGCCGTGACCGTCATGGTCGCCTCCGGCGTCGTGATCTGGGCCTTCGACCAGGTGGCCATGCTGATCGTGCAGACGCTGATCTCCATCGGCCATTAACGAGGGACAATCGCCATGGCAGACATTGCGCAGTGGTATGTCCTGCACACCTACTCCGGCTATGAGAACACCGTGCAGACCTCCATCTTCAAGGCCAGGGAAAACCGGCATATGGAGGACATGATCCTGGACGTGAACATCCCCATGGAGACCGTCACCGAGATCGAGGACGGCAAGACCGTCGTGAAGGAGCGCAAGACCTTCCCCGGCTATGTGCTGGTGAAGATGATCCTGACCAACGAGAGCTGGCAGGTGGTGCGCAACGTGCGCGGCGTCACCGGCTTCGTCGGCTCCGACGGCAAGGCCATCCCCCTCACGGAACAGGAGATCCTGGACCTGGGGGTGGAAAAGCGGGAGATCTCCATCGGCTTCCAGGTGGGCGACAGCGTCAAAGTGCTGGACGGGCCCCTGGAGGGCTTCATCGGCACCGTGGACGAGCTGGAACCCGAGCGGAACCGGGTCCGCGTGGCCGTCAGCATGTTCGGCCGGGAGACCCCGGTGGACCTGGAGCTGGACCAGGTGGAAGCCATCAACAAGTAAACATCAACAAGCAAATCCCCCGTACCCCCAAATCGGAACCCAACAAAGCGGGTCCGTTTTGGAAAAGGACGAGGAGGCGAAATCTACAAACATTCGCGCTTGCGCGGATGGGCCGCATTTCGCCTCTGAGGACGAAAGTGGGAGGATAGCGGTGCGATCCCTGCGCCGCTGTCCGCCAAAAGCCCGCCGGCGCGAGGCCGGTGCGGCACCACATTATAATTGGAGGTAATCATACCGTGGCAGCACCCAAGAAAAATCAGAAAGTCACCGGAATCGTCAAACTTCAGATTCCCGCCGGCAAGGCGACCCCGGCCCCCCCTGTGGGCCCCGCCCTCGGCCAGCACGGCGTCAACATCGCCGCCTTCACCAAGGAATTCAACGAGCGCACCAAGGCCGACATGGGCCTGACCATCCCCGTGGTCATCACCGTTTACGCCGACCGCAGCTTCTCCTTCATCTGCAAGACGCCCCCCGCGGCCGTCCTGCTGAAGAAGGCCGCCGGCATCGAGACCGCCTCCGGCGTGCCTCAGCGTGATAAGGTGGCCACCATCTCCGCCGAAGCCTGCCGCAAGATCGCCGAGCAGAAGATGCCCGACCTGAACGCCGGCAGCATCGAGGCGGCCTACCGGATGATCAAAGGCACCGCCCGCAGCATGGGCATCGTCGTAGAGGAGGGCTGAGGAAATGTTCAGAGGCAAGAATTACCGCGAAAGCGCGAAGAATATCGACCGGGCCACCCTGTATGACGCGCAGGACGCTTTTGACCTGGTGGTCAAGAACGCCAAGGCCAAGTTCGACGAGACCGTCGAGCTGCACATCAAGCTGGGCGTCGATTCCCGTCACGCCGATCAGCAGGTCCGCGGCGCCGTCGTGCTCCCCCATGGCACCGGCAAGACCAAGCGGGTCCTGGTGTTCTGCAAGCCCGAGCGCGAGGAAGAAGCCAAGGCTGCCGGCGCCGACTTCGTGGGCGGCCAGGAGCTGGTGCAGAAGATCCAGAGCGAGAACTGGTTCGACTACGACGTGGTCGTCGCCACCCCCGACATGATGGGCGTGGTGGGCCGTCTGGGCCGTGTCCTGGGCCCCAAGGGCCTGATGCCCAGCCCCAAGGCCGGCACCGTCAGCCCTGACATCGCCAAGGCCGTCAGCGAGATCAAGGCCGGCAAGGTGGAGTATCGTCTGGACAAGACCAACATTATCCACTGCCCCATCGGCAAGGTTTCCTTCGGCACGGAGAAGCTCATGGAGAACTACAACACCCTGATCGCCGCCGTCATCAAGGCCAAGCCCGCGGCTGCCAAGGGCCAGTATATCCGTTCCTGCGTCACCGCCAGCACCATGGGCCCCGGCGTCAAGATCAACGCCGCCAAGCAGATGGCGTAAATAGTCAAATTGAAGCCGAACAGCAAACGCCCCGGACGAAAGTCCGGGGCGTTTTTGCGCCGGAAGAAGTTTGCCGGGAGACTTGTCCCCATGACAAAGCTTTCCGTGGATTATGCGGCGCCGCCTGCACGGCCTATGCCTTCTGCGCCTTGGCGAGCAGCCGCGCCTTTTCTATTTTTTCCTTACGCACCATATGACATTTTTCGCTGATCTGTCTCCGGGTTCTTTGCAGTATCCGCCATAAACATTTACGATCTCATAACCTGTCAGTTCCAGCAGATATCGCATTTCCTGGCGGTATGTCTGCCTCATTTTCAGCGGACGCACTCTCTCTTCTGTGACATTGCCGTTTTCGTCCAGCGTTTCAAATTTCCAATGACCGCTCATGATCTGCGTATGGGGATCATATGAGATCGCGTTGTATATTTTCTCGCGTTTTCTGTCCTTATTCACATACTCCAAACGGAAGGAAGCATCCGTATCCTTCGTTTTCATCTGCTGTGCCTGAAGAGCAGGGTACGGATCAAATGTATTGAACGTGAGCATCCCGCCCTCCACAAGATGATCGCGGATATTCAGCAATGCAGCTCTTTGCAGTTCGGGAGTGATCAGATGCATGAAACCGCTCCTGGCGATGATCGCGCAAGAGTATTTTCTGTCACTCCTGAAATCCGTCATATTCGCGGGGAAGATATGAAGATCAAATCCTTCCCTCTTTGCCTTTTCGTTTGCCACACGGCACATTGCTTCGGACAGATCCGTACCGTCCGCTAATATTCCATGCTGTGCAAGATAAAGCAAAACAGCCCCCGTTCCACAGGCAATATCGATCACCCCGTCTTTTCCGTATTCTCTCGCAAACTCCAGATAAAAATCCAGAAATCCCGCATGATTGTCTTCGCTTCTGTACATTTCCTCCAGATAGAGATCATAGTTTTCCGCCACATCATCAAAATCATGTAAATCCATATTCCTTCCCTCCCGGTATAAAAATAGACCTTACCAAACGTTTATAGCTTGATAAGGTCTTAATGATGCGTAGCACAAAGAAATCCTCGATCACTTTGATTTCATCTTATAACGCGACCTTATCCTGCGTACGGCAATCAACCCGCCGGCTTCTTCAGCGAGCTGGGCAGTGACAGTATTGGAGACAAGGTAATCCTTCTTCATGTCGCAGATGATCCTTTCAAGTTATTGCAGATGAATATACTCGTTATGATTTGCAATGTCAATATTTTTGTTTTCATCTTCAAAAATCCCCGGATAATTCCAGGTTCTATGAAGAAGCACTTCTCGCTTTTTTGCCCGACCGTTTCGGGCGGAAGCTTCCTGCCGGTTTCGCCAGGTTTTCCCTTGGGCTTCAGCCTTTTGCCCGGGGCATTTTCGCGTCCGAGGCGCTGCGGCGCGGCGGGGCAAAGGGTGGTAATCCATGAACAGAGCTGTTATAATCGAATAAAAAACAATACCGAAGGAGGCTCCCCACATGGAATACCGGCGCATATCCAAGTATTACCCCGGCTGCGACGGGACGAAACTGGCTGTCGACCTGTACCTGCCCGAAACGCAGGAGAAGGTCCCGGTGCTGTTCAACGTGGGCTATGAGGACCGGCGCAGGAGCTTCGAGGGGCAGAAGCAGGCCCTGGAGCGCTTTCTGGAGGCGGGCTATGCCATCTGCCTGGCGGAGCCCAGGGGCCACGGGGCGAGCTTCGGCGTCAGCGAGGGCTTCTTCTCCCGGAAGGACGCCCGGGACATGAAGGCCCTGATCGACGCCCTCGCCGCGGAGGACTGGTGCAGCGGCAGGGCGGGTATGTTCGGCGGCTCCAACAAGGGCCACATCCAGCATATCACCCTGGCGGAGCAGCCGGAAAGGCTCTATGCCGCAGTGCCCGGCGACTGCCATGTGGACATGTACTACCAGAATTTCCCCAACGGGGCCAGCGCCCTGCCCCGCCTCCCCCGCGGCCCCGGCGGGGACGAGCGCATGGGCACCCCCGTGGACGACGACCCCGCCCCGGATTATCCCCAGGCGGCGGAGGCGGCGGAGCAGCACAAGCGCAACCTGGGCTTCCTGGAGCAGCACGACCCCAACATGTTCCGGGACACGGTGAATCCCAAGATCGGCTACGCCCCCAATGAGGATATCCCCGTCTGGTCCAGGATGGATACGGTGCGCCACGGCCGCGCGGAGGTCTACAGCAGCGGGGCCTGGTTCGACCCCGGCTGTACCGGCCAGATCCTGGCCTATCACCACTGGGGCGGGAAGCTGCTCCTGGGCCCCTGGCGGCACTGCGAGGTCTACGGCGGCGGCAGCGACCTGCCCGCCGGGTCCTTCGACTGGACGGGAGAGCATCTGCGCTTCTTCGACCGGGTGCTGAAGGGTCGGGACAACGGCTCCGCCGGCGAGCCGCCCATCCTCTATTACACCGTGAACGCCCCCGCGGGGACGGAATGGCGCTATGCCGCCGACTTCCCCATCGACGGACAGACCCAGCCGGAGCTGCGCTTCACCCCCGACGGGGGCATGACCGGGGAAGACGCTCCGGCGGGCAGGCGGGAATACGTCACCCGGGAGGACATCCGCCTGTTCCCCGGCTTCGGCCGCCTGGACCGGCGCATCGAGGGGGACATGAACGAGAATGACGCCAAGTGCCTCCTTTTCGACTCCGCGCCGCTGGAAGCGCCCATCGAGCTGACAGGGGTGCCGGTGATGGAGCTGTGGATCAGCTCCACCCACACCGACTGCAATATCTTCGCCGCCCTGGAGGAGGTGCTGCCCGACGGGCGCAGCCGCTTCCTCACGGAGGGCGAAGCCCGCGCCAGTCACCGCGCCCTGGGCCGGGGCACGCCCCGGGACAGTCTGGGTATCCCCTACCATGCCAGCAGGGCCGCCGACGCCCTGGACCTGGTCCCCGGAAAGCCCAGCCTGGTGAGCTTCAACCTGGAGGCCCTCAGCCGCATCGTGGGCGCGGGGTCGAGGCTGCGCGTCTCCCTCTCCTTCGGGGGCAACGGCTTCACCCAGCCGGAGGGCTTCCCGGCGGAAGCGCCCACGATCACGGTCTACACCGGCGGCGAAGCCTCGTCTCTCCTCCGGCTTCCCGTGATCGCCCCCACGGTGACGGCCTTCACCGGCGTCTGCAGGGGCGAGGCGGCGACCGCCTACGCCTTCAAGCGGGCGGTCTATCTGGAAAGGCCGGGGCGCATCTGGCAGAAATTCGACTGCCGCCAGGTCTACCCCGAAGGAGATGAAGTGCTGTTCGTCACGGAGGGCTTCACCGCCCGCCGCCGCCGGGAGGGGGACCTGATGCGCCTCAGCATCCCGGAGCTGGGCTTCGAGGGCGAGGGGCGGCTGCCGGAGACGGCGCTGCTGGGGGAGACCTCCCCCATCCTCAAAAAGCCCGGCACGGGCTTTCCCCGCAGGCCCGGGCTGACGCCCACCTTCCGCCACCGCTGGGTGGCGACGGTGCCGGTGCCGAAGGAAGCGCCGGGGCAGATGAACCCCCAGGGGGTGAACACCCTCGACCTGCTGGTGAACGTCGCCCTGCCCGACGGCGGCGCGGACAAGACCAGGCGCTGGCCCTGCCTGGTGAACATCCACGGCTTCGGCGGCGGCCCCGACGACTGGGATTCCATCGACGCGCTGTTCCTGGAAAAGGGCGTGGCCGTGGCCGCCATCGACTACCGGCTGGAACCTCCCTCCGCCTGGCCAGCCAGCGACGACGACGCCAAGGGCTGCATCCGCTATCTCAAGGCCCACGGGGAGGAGTTCTGTCTGGACCCGGCGCGTTTCGCGGTGCTGGGCGGCTCCATGGGCGGCCAGCTCACCGCCATGATCGCCGCCTGCAACGGGGACCCGGCGTTTGAGGGGGAGATCGGCGGCAATCGGGGATATGACAGCAGCGTGAAAGTCGCGGCGGCCTACTTTGCCCCCACGGACTTCTTCGGCTTCGGGGAGGACATCGGCAAGGTCTGGCCCAACCAGCCGGAGAAGATCGCCAATGGGGACGGGCCCTATGCCCCCCTGGCCTCCATGCTGGGCTACGTGGGACCGGGCAAGGGCATGGGGGACGTGAAGGCCCACCTCTTTGACCCGGACCCCAAGTATCAGGCGCTGATCCGGAAGGCCAAGGACGCCAGCCCCGTGTATCACGTGACGGAGCGCAGCGCCCCCACCGCCCTCATACACGGCATCTTCGACTGCGGCATCCAGGTGCCCATGGGGCAGAGCCTCCGCTTCTTCGAGGCCCTCACCCGCAAGGGGGTCAAGAGCCTGCTGCTGTGCAACAATAACGGCATTTTCGGGGAGGACCCGGAGGTGAAGCAGGCGGTCTGCGCGTTCATCTGCGCGAGGATTTGAGGATGCGTAAAACGGCGCCCTGAGGTGATGCCTCAGGGCGCCGTGCATTCAGGGACAAGGGAGCGCTTTACGCCCCCTTGTCTTTTTTTCCTTACTCCTGCGGCAGATCCTCGTCCAGGGTGACGGAGAAGGTCATGCGCTGTCCTTCCCGGAGCGCGATGATGGTGATAGTCTCCCCCGCTTTCCAGCTGCGGCGGGCGGACATCAGGTCGGATAGGCCGGTGATGGTCTTGCCCCCGGCCTCCACGATCACATCTCCCACCAGGAGGCCGGCCTTTTCGGAGCAGGAGCCCTCATAGACCTCCATGATGACGGCGCCGGAGGTGCCGTCCTCCAGATAAACTTCGGCGTTGCCCACCAGGATGCCCAGAAGGGGGCGGCCCTTCACATAGCCGTAGGCGGCCAGATCGTCCACCACGGTCAGGGCGTCGTCGATGGGGATGGCGAAGCCCAGGCCCTCCACCCCGGAGGAGGCATATTTCGCCGAGGCGATGCCGATGACCTGGCCGAAGCGGTTAATGATGGGGCCGCCGGAATTGCCGTTGTTGATGGCGGCGTCGATCTGGAACATGTCGATGGCGGTGTTGTTGGAAATGGTGATGCTGCGGTCCAGGGCGGAGACGATGCCGCTGGTCATGGAATAGGTCAGCTCTCCCAGGGGGTTGCCGATGGCATAGATGGGGTCGCCCACGCTGGTGTCCTGGAAGCTGCCCAGGGTGACGCAGGGCAGGTTTTCCCCCGGTATCTTCAGCAGGGCCACGTCGCTGCGGCTGTCGCCCCCGATGATCTCGGCGGTGTATTCCTCCCCGGAGAAGAGCATCACCTTCACCTCCAGGTTCTCCGCAAGGGCCGTCTCGACGACGTGGTTGTTGGTGAGGACATAGCCGTCGGCGCTGATGATGAAGCCGGAGCCGGTGATGGCCCCTCTCGTCACCTGGCCGAAGACGTTGGTGCTGGTGTTGGTGCTGACGCCCACGCAGGCGGGGGTCAGCAGGCGGTAGATCTCCGAGGCGGAGAGCTCGCCGCCGGTATAGGCGGCGTCCGGCGCGGAAGAAGCGCGGCCGTCCGTTTCCGGCGGAGCGTAGACCGGGCCGAGGCTGCTCTTGGGCACGATGCGCGCCCTGGAAAAGCCGCGCAGCGCCGCCCCGAAGCCGAAGGCCAGGGCGCAGACGAGGACGGCGCAGACGATGATGAGGGCGATTTTCCCGCCGGTTTTCTTCTTCGGCGCAAGCGGCGCGCCGGTATTGGGATCGAAGTTTGTCATGGTAACCCCTCCCGGAATGATTACTCAAAAAAACGACATCTGGGCGGAATCGGGCATATCCCCGAAAGCGCCGGCGGATTTCAGCTCGTCGATGTGGGTCTTGGAGACCTTGGAGCAGGCCAGGGCGAATTCCTCGATGCTGGTGAAATCCCCCTCCCGCTTTTCATAGATATCCCAGGCGGCGGCCTCCCCCAGCCCGGCGATGGCGTTGAAGGGGGGGATCAGCTTGTCGTCTCCCTCCATGCGGAAGCGGGTGGCGTGGCTCTTTTTCAAATCCACGCTGCCGAAGCGGAAGCCCCGGAGATAGAATTCATAGACCACCTCCAGGCCGGTATAGAGGTCCTTCTCCGCCTGCTTCAGCTCGTTCATATTCCTTGCCAGCTCCTGCAGCTTCCGCCGCACGGCGTCCACCCCGGAGGTGGCGATCTTCAGGTCGAAGCCGGGGCAGCGGATGGTGAAATAGGCGCAGTAGAAGGCCAGGGGCATATGTACCTTGAACCAGGCGATGCGCAGGGCCATCATGACATAGGCCACGGCATGGGCCTTGGGGAACAGGTATTTGATCTTCTTGCAGGAATCGATATACCAGTCGGGGACGGAAGCGTCCCGCAAGTCCTTCTCCATGTCCTCTGCCAGGCCCCGGCCCTTCCGCACGGTCTCCATGATCTTGAAGGCCCGCTTGGCGGGCAGACCGTAGTCGATGAGGGTCAGCATGATGTCGTCCCGGCAGCCGATGGCCTCGTCCACGGAGGCGGTGCCGGACTGGATGATATCCTTGGCGTTGCCCAGCCAGACGTCGGTGCCGTGGGAAAAACCGGACAGGCGCACCAGGGTGCTCATTTTCTCCGGCTGGGTGTCCACCAGCATTTCCCGGGTAAACTTGGTGCCGAATTCCGGCACGGCGATGGAGCCGGTGTGGCCGATGATGGGGTCCCCGTCGGGGATGCCCAGGGCCTCCGGCGTGCGGAACAGGCGCATGGTCTCTGGGTCGTCCATGGGCAGGGACTTCACGTCCACCCCCGTCAGCTCCTCCAGCATGTGGATCATGGTGGGATCATCGTGGCCCAGCATGTCCAGCTTCAGCAGATTGGACTCCATGGAGTGATATTCAAAATGGGTGGTGATGATGTCCGTATCCGGGTCGTCGGCGGGGTGCTGCACGGGGCAGAAGTCATAGATGCTCTTATCCTGGGGAATGACCACCAGGCCGCCGGGGTGCTGGCCCGTGGTGCGCTTGACCCCGGTGAAGCCGGCGGCCAGCCGGTTTTCCTCCACCTTGGTGACGTGGATGCCCCGCTCCTCGTTGTATTTCTTCACGTAGCCGTAGGCGGTCTTCTCTGCGATGGTGCCGATGGTGCCCGCCCGGAACACATGGTCCGCGCCGAAAAGCTCGATGGTGTCCCGATGGGCCCGGGCCTGGTATTCGCCGGAGAAGTTCAGGTCGATATCCGGCACCTTGTCGCCCCCGAAGCCCAGGAAGGTCTCGAAGGGGATGTTGTAGCCGTCCTTCGTCAGCTTCTCCCCGCAGACGGGGCAGAGGGCGTCGGGCATGTCCGCCCCGCAGGCGTACGCTTCCCCGGAAGCGAAATCCACATGGCGGCACTTGGGGCAGCGATAGTGGGCGGGGAGAGCGTTGACCTCCGTGATGCCGGACATGTAGGCAACCAGGGAGGAACCCACGCTGCCTCGGGACCCCACCAGATAACCCGCCTCGTTACTTTTCTGCACCAGCTTGACGGCGGACATATAGATCACGTCGTAGCCCCGGGAGCAGATGTTGTTCAGCTCCTCCTCCATGCGGTCCGCCACCAGCCTGGGGGGCTCGTCCCCGTAGAGCCGGTGCATCTTGGCATAACAGAGGTCCTTCAGCTGCTGTTCGGAATTCTCGATCTTCGGCGGGAACAGGCCCGTGGGCAGGGGGGCGACCTCCTGGATCATATCCGCGATGCGATTGGGGGTTTCCACCACCACTTCCCTGGCGGTCTCCTCCCCCAGATAGGAAAACTCCTCCAGCATTTCCGCCGTAGTTTTGAAATAGAGGGGCAGGGGCTCGTCGCAGTCGGAAAACTTGTTGCTCAGGAGGATGCGGCGGAATTTCTCCTCATGGGGCTCCAGGAAGTGCACGTCCCCCGTGGCCGCCACGGGCTTCCCCAGGAGCTTCCCCAGCTTCACCATCTTCCGGTTGTAATCCCGCAGCTCCTCCTCCCCGGAGGCGGTGCCGCTGCGGATCAGGAAGGCGTTGTTGCAGAGGGGCTGTATTTCCAGGAAATCATAGAAGGCAGCCACACGCATCAGTTCCCGCATGCTTCGCCGGCCGGTAATAGCCCGGAACACCTCTCCGGCCTCGCAGGCGGAGCCCAGGATCAGGCCGCCCCGCAGCTCCATCAGCAGGCTTTTGGGGATGATGGGGTATTTCTTGAAATGCTCCAGGTGGGCGCGGGATACCAGCTCATAGAGATTGCGGATGCCCTGCTGCTCCTTCACCAGGATGATGATGTGCTTTGGCTGCCGCCGCCCGTCATAATCCCGGCGCAGCTCGGAGATGACGGGTCCCAACTGCTGGATATGGTCCACGCCCTTGGGCCGCAGGCGCTGGAAGAAGGCCTCCAGCAGCATGCCGCAGGTGAGGGCGTCGTCGGAAGCGCGGTGATGGCGGAATTCCGGCAGGCTCAGGTAGCTTGCCGCGGAATCCAGGCTGTGCTTGCGGATGTTCAGCAGGCTCTGGCTGAGGATGAGGGTATCCACGCAGGTCTTCGCAAAGGGGATATCGTGGCGGGCGCAGGCTTCCGCCAGGAAGCCCATGTCGAAATCCGCATTGTGGCCGCAGAGGACCCGGTCCCCGGCGAAATCCAGAAAGGCCCGGACGGCTTCCTCCTCCCCCGGCGCGCCGGCCACGTCCGCATCCCGGATGCCGGTGAGGGTGGTGATCTCCCCCGGAATGGGGGCGCCGGGGTCCACAAAGGTCTGGAAGCGAGCCAGCTCCTTTCCCTGCTTCATCACCACCGCGCCGATCTCGATGATGCGGTCGTAATCCGCCTTGAGGCCCGTGGTCTCCAGGTCGAAGGCCACGAATTCATCTTCAAAGGCAGCGTCCTGCTCCCCGGCCACGGCCACCCGGTCGTCCACGTCGTTGACATAGTAGCCCTCCACGCCGTAGATGACCTTGATGCCCGCCTTCTTCCCGGCGGAGCACAGCTCCGGGTAGCCCTGGAGGACGCCGTGGTCCGTCAGGGCGATGGCCTTGTGGCCCCAGCGGGCGGCGGTCTGCACCAGCTTGGTGATGTCCGTCAGGCCGTCCAGCTGGCTGAAGCGGCTGTGGGCGTGGAGCTCCACCCGCTTTTCGCCAATCGCCGGGTCCTCCCGCTTGGGGGTGGGCAGACGCAGCACCGCCCGGGGCTCCATGGCGATGTCCCCGTGCCAGCGGTCATAGCTCACGTCCCCCGCCACGGTGACGAACATGCCGTCCTCCACCGCCGTCAGCCCCTCGTCCCCCTCCTGGAGGAAGCGGCTGATATGGAGACTGCCCTCGAAATCCGTCACATTGAAGCTGAGGATCTTCCGTCCGCCCCGGACCTCCCGGATCTCCCTGCCGAAGACCTGCCCGGTGATCTGGGTCCGCCCGGATTCCGGGGTCAGGGAGGAGATGGGGACGGATTCCCCCTTGACCTTCTTTCCCCAGAGGAGCTTCTCCCCGCCGCTTCCGGCCTTTTCCTTCTCCTTTTTGGCGGAGGCGCGGATAAAGGGCCTGATCTCCACCCGGTCCAGGTTATAGGTCACGGCGATGCGCCCCTCGGCGGTGCTCACCGCCACGGGTGGCGGCGGCGCGGGGAATTCCACGGACAGGTCCATGCTGGCGGCGGACTTGTCCACCGCCGCCTCGAAAACCAGCGCCTCCGCAAAGGGGCGCAGTATGGCCTCGTCCGCGCCGCCGGTCTCCGGCGCGCAGAAAGGGAACATCTCTAAAAAGGGGTAACGAACCTGTCCCATGGGATTCTCCTAGACAAATAATACGGACGTTTTCCGGAATCCGCAAGTAATGCCGATAACGGCATTACGCCGTATTCCGGTAAATCAGGACGCATTGCGGGGAGCGGAGTGCAAACCTTCTCAACGCGAACCTGTTCACGTTGCTTCAGTAGAAGGTCGCCAATGTAGTTTCGGGCTTCTCCGCTTTATCGCAGGTGATGACCATCAGCTCCGGCACCGCCGGCCCCTTTTTCGTGGGGGTGAGGGCCACCTGGGCGGTCAGCTCCACCCAGCTGCCGGGCACCGGCGTGTTGGCCGCGCTGGCCACGGCGGGGAAGCCCAGGAAGGTGATGTCCGCCTCGCAGCAGGTCATCACCTGCCGCCCGAAGCCGAAATGGCCCTTCCGATGGTCCCGGCTCTTCACGGCGAAGCCCCGCAGCCGCAGGACCTTGCCGTCATACTTCTCCGGCTCCTCGGAGATATCCCGCTCCCACTCCGCGTAGTCCCGATCCTGGATCTCCACGATGGGAGCGCTGAGGTCGTAGGGCAGCTCGATGGGCGTGTCGTCATATTCCTCCGCGCCGCCGGTGGCCTGGAAGTAGATGGGCACCTGCCGGGAGGCGGCCCGGACGATCTTGCGCAGGGCGTCCCGGTCCACGCCGGGGTCCGCCCGGTTGAAGACCACCACGGTGCTCTCCTTGAGCTTGTCCGCCGCCAGGGCGCGCATATTGATATTGTAGCTCACGAAGGTGGAGGCGTCGGCGATGACGAATTTGCGGAAGGGATACCAGTTTTCCGGCATGCGCTTGAAGAAATCCAGCTCCTGCCACATGCCGTTGAGCTCCACCATGATGGTGTTGCATTCCGTCCGATCCTCCAGCTCCGCCAGATGCTCGGGGGTGATATCGTCCCAGCCCTCCAGCTGCTCCACGAAAATATCCCGGCCCGGCACCGGCTCCAGCTCCTCCATGCCCTCCTCCGTCTGGAGGATGAGGATGCGCAGATCCTCCGGCAGCTTGGGGTCGGAGATCAGGCTCTGGATATAGGTGGTCTTGCCACCCTCCAGGAAGCCCTCAAAGAAATAGACCCCGATGTCCTCCCGTTTCTTTGCCATGTCAGATCCCTCCGAACAGGGCGCTCAGGGCGTCTTCCTTCAGCTCCGAGCCGATGACCACCAGCCGCCCGGTGACCTCCGCCGGGCCGGTGCGCACGCTCTGCTCCCCCGGCACGAAGTCAAAGTGGAGCCAGGTCCCGTCCGGGGCGGGGACGATGCCCTTGGAGCGCAGGACGACGCCCACCTTCTCCTCCTCGTTCAGGGCGTTCAGGATGCACTCCAGCTCCGAAGCCGTGAATTTCCGGGCCGTCTCCCGGCCCCAGGAGGTGAAGACCTCGTCGGCGTCATGCTCCCCGTCGTGATGATGGTGGTGATGCCCGTGGTGATCGTGTTCATGCTCGTGGCGGTGCTCGTGCGCATGTTCGTCATCGTCATCGTGTTCATGGTCGTGATGATGGTGATGCCCTTCCCCATGCTCATGCTCGTGCTCATGTTCGTGTGCATGCTCATGGTCATGGTCATGATGACGATGCTCCCGGCATTCCTCGCAGTCGCAGTCCTCGTCATGCTCGTGGTCGTCCTCGTCGTGGTCATCGTGAGCCAGCAGGGCCTGCTGCCAGTTATCCCTCTCTTTGGCCGCCGCCGCGATCTGTTTCCCGTCCAGCTCGTCCCAGGGGGTGGTGACGATGGCGGCGTCGGGGTGGATTTCCCGCAGCAGCCGGAGGCAGGCTTCCAGCTTGGCCGGGTCCATGTTCCGGGTGCGGCTCAGGACGATCAGGTCCGCCGCCTCCACCTGGTCCTTATAAAACTCGCCGAAATTCTTGAGATACATCTTCGCCCGCAGGGCGTCCGCCACCGTGATCTTGCTGCCGGGCTGCCAGTCGTCCCGCTTCAGCTTGCGCACGGCGGCGTCCACGTCGCTCAGCTTGCCCACGCCGCTGGGCTCGATCAGGATGCGGTCCGGATGGAAGCGCTCCATCACCTCGCCCAGGGCCTTGGAGAAATCCCCCACCAGGCTGCAGCAGATGCAGCCGGAGTTCATCTCCGTGATCTGGATGCCCGCCTCCTGGAGAAAGCCCCCGTCGATGCCGATCTCGCCGAATTCGTTCTCGATCAGCACCAGCTTCTCCCCTGCGTAGGCCTCCTTGATGAGCTTCTTGATGAGGGTGGTCTTCCCCGCCCCCAGGAAGCCGGAAATAATATCGATCTGCGTCATGGTCAATCACCTCGTTATAGGGTATCAAAAGATAGTATAACCCCTTTCCCAACGGGGCGCAACCATTTTCGCCGGGGAAAACCAAAACCGGCGCGGGGCACCTGACCCCGCGCCGGAATCCGCGCCGCCCTCAGAAACCCAGGGTCGCCCCCAGGCCGTCCAGCGCGCTGCCCGCGACCTTCAGCAGCCGGGAAACGCGGCGGCTGACCTTGCTGCGGCGGGGCATGAGGCAGAGGCCCAGCGCAGCACCCATGGCCATGCCGGCGCCCATGCCCTTCAGAAAGCTCATCCTTCCCATGCGAAACCTTCCTTTGCTGATATTTCATCGCTATTATTCCACGGAGAAAGCCCATTTTTCCCGGTCGTTTTTTCCAACCATGTCTTGAATTACCGGCGCACATCCTGTAAAATGTACCGAAAGGCAACCATAATCTAGAAACGGAGGATCGGAACCGTGAAGAAAAAATCCTTCTGGTGCACGCTGGCAGCGATCGTCGCCGCCGCCGCCGTGGCCGCCGTCGTCGCTTATCTGATCTATCATTACCGGGAGAGCATCAAGTCCGCCGTGACCCTTGCCAAGGAGAAGGGCAAAAAGCTGCTGAACACCTGCCGCGAAGATTTCAGCGACTTTGCCGATCTGTAAGCCATGAAGATGAAGCTGGCCGTTCGGAAGCGCTATCTGCGCTTCCTGCTCCCTCTGCTGGCCCTGCTCCTTCTGCTGGCCTTCCTGGCGCTGTGGGCCAGCGGCTTCGGCTTCCGCTATCTTTTCCGGAAGCCCGTGCCGCTGTCGGAGGTCCCCATGGACAGGCTGGAGGGCAGCTATGTGACCGTCCCGGTCACGGAGGCGGGGGAACAGTTCACCTATCTCGGATACTATGACGAGGAGTGGCTTCCCGCGATCACGGAGGAATTCACCGTCTGCAAGCTGAACGGGAAATACCTCATCATCCGGGTGACGACCAAGGACCTTCCCGTGCTGGACAGATACCTCAACGCCGCGGAGCTTATCCAGAGCGGGGAAATGGGCAGCATCCTGGAAGCCAGCCAGGGGAAGCTGACGGGTACCGTGAACAAGGTCTCCGCCGACGCGGAGAAGCAGCTGCGCAGCTGGCTCAGCAACCACCAGATCGACAGGGTGAACCAGTATGACTACTACAGCGGCAAGGATATCTCCGCCTATCCCGGCATTTCCGCGGGGAAATACGACGACTATTTTGACGACGTGATCCTGCCTCTGCAGCTGGAAACAAGCTACCTCGGCATCCGCTCCGCCGGGACCGTGAAGGCCCTGACGGCGGTCGCGGTCATCCTTCTGCTGCTGGCTCTGGCCCTGGCGGTGAGCATCCTCCTGGGGCTTTGGGAGAAGCGCATGCGCACCGCCATCCGTCAGCACGGCAAGCGCGTCGCCGCCGATTATGAGACGGCGGAGGTGCTGGGATCCCACCTGCGGATCGGGCAGGATTTCATCTGGGTCTTCGGCCCCATGAATACCCGCATCCTGGAAACCAAGGACGTGATCTGGGCCTATCCCCGCAGCCGCCGGCTGGAGGGGGGCAAGCAGCTCTGGAGCGTCGTGATGAAGACCGACTGGGGCAGCGAGGCCGCGGCGAAGCTGGACAGCGAAGCGGCGGTGGAGAAAGCGGTGGCGGCCCTGCGCAGCCGCGGCTATCCCATGACCGTGGGCTTCGACAAGGAAAAGCAGAAGCTCTATAAAAAGGACCTGGCCGCCTTCAAGGGCAAGGTCAAAAGCGGCACGATTTAGAGCGTGTTCACACTACCGCTCAACGGCCGGATTTTGGCCTGTTTTCCGCCATGCTGCGTTGCATTCCCTTGAAATACACAGAGTATTTCTGCGGAAATGCGCCTTGCCTGACGAAAAACAGACGCAAAACCAGCTCGTCTCCGGTAGTGTGAACACGCTCTAGTCCATATGGCGCAAATCGCCCGGAGGGGAACCCTCCGGGCGATTCTGGTTATTTTCCCGCTTCGGGCGCAGGTTTTCCGAGTCTGGCCCATTCCGCCGCCTTTTGCAGGGTTTCCCGGATGAAATCATGCTTCCCTGCAGTGTACTTTTCCCGCCCGGCGTCTTCCGGGTTCGCCGCAGCCAGGGAGATTTTCAAGGCTTCGTAGGCCTTGGCCTCCGCCGGGAAGGCGTTGAGGTAGTCCCGGAAATTCAGATAGTTCAGCCAATCCGGGCTGTCTGCCGGCACCACATGGATGAAATGGGTCTGCTCCTCCCCCGTGCCGTCATAATAACTGCCGCAGGCAAAGAGCTCCTGGTTTTCGATGTTCTTGCCGGGGCGGTGATGGAAGCCGTGCGCTTCCAGGACCGGTCGTTTTTCAAGTACCTGATCGAAATTACGGGCAGCTACGGCGATATCCACGATGGGCTTTGCGCAGATCGCCGGAACGGAAGTGCTGCCCACATGCTGGATATCCACCGCCGCATCCCCCAGGATGCCCCAAAGCGTTTCGATGGTCCTTGCCGCCTCTCTTTCCCAGGCCTCCTCATGGGGACAGAGGGCCACGGTCCCCCGTTTTAAGCCGAGCATGGCCTCGCCTCCTTACGGATCGATTTATCTCTGAAGAATAGCACCCGATATATCGTATGTCAACGGTGAGGTTTTCAGCGGTGCATGGATTCAGAAGCCGCCTGCCCGGTCATGGGGGACGCAGAGGTAAATACGGTACGCACAACAGTAAGTACCGTATCAATCTCATTCCCTCGTCCATCGTCCTCCGTAAACCCCTGGGGGAACGCAAGGGGGCCGCGGCCCCCTGGCCGATGGGGAAGGATTCCAAAGGGAACCGCCTTCGGGATAGGTTCCCTTTGGCGTGTCTTTGCCTGCTTTCTCCGCGTCGAGAAAGCAGGCCGCCGGAGGCGATGGGACGGGGGAACAAAAAGCAGACGCAAACGGCGAATCCGCAGAGGCCCGGAGAATTGTCCGCTGCGGCGGAGACGAGAGCCTGGGTTTACCATTGCCCGGTTTCCAGATAACGGTCGGCGCGGGCGTGGGCGTTTTCTACCAGGCTTTTGTCGAAACCCATGAGGCGCAGCAGCTCGATGGCATTGCGGGAGGTGGCCGCGCCCTCCCGGAGGCGGTAGTCGAAAAGCATCGCCTCCTCCCCCACCTGTTCCTCGAAATGGGCCAGACGGAACGCATCGGAGAGCAGGGCGCAGAGCTCGATATCGTGGGTGGCGGCCAGGCAAAGCGCTCCGGCGCCGGCCAGGGCACCCAGCAGCTCGCAGGAGGCAGCGATGCGCTCCACGGTGTTGGTGCCACGCAGGACCTCGTCCACCACGCAGAGCAGCGCGCCGGGAAGACGGGCGGCGTTCAGGATCCGTTTCAGGGAGCGGGTCTCCACGATGTAATAGCTCTCCCCCGCCGCCAGATCGTCCCGCAGGGCCATGGAGGAATAGACGCGGAAGGCGCTGGCCCGATAACTGCGGGCCGGGACGGTGCAAGCGCTCTGGGCGAGGATGGCGGCCAGAGCCGCCGTCTTCAGGAAGGTGGATTTCCCGGAAGCGTTGGAGCCGGTGACCAGCAGGGGCTTTTCCGTTTTCAGGTCGTTGGGGACGGCATGGGGCAGCAGCGGATGAACGAGGGCCTCCGCTTCCAGAAATGCGGCGCTTTTCCCGGCGAAATCCAGCGCCGGCAGGGCATAGCCGGGCAGGCCTGCCCGCCAGGAGGCAATGGCGACGGCGGCATCCAGCCGCCCCAGCGCTTCATGGATGGCAAAGACGTCGTCGTGCTTCCGCCCCAGCTTGTTTTTCAGGAATTCATAGGTGATGAGGTCCAGCAGGGTCGCGGAGGTGAGCACGTCCCCCACCGCCCCGTCCGATGCGGCGGAGACCCCGCCGGTGCGCAGGACGGCCCGGAGGCGGCCCAGGCTTTCGTAACCGGGGGCCAGCAGCCGGTCGAGCTCCGGGTCGCGGAGCTTCTGCAGCCGGCGGAGGGCGAAGACCATATTCACGGTATAATTCACCGTATCGAAATCCGAGCCGGTGTGGCGCTTCCCGATCTCATGGACGAAGAAATTGAGGAACAGAGAACCCGCCGCCAGCGGCAGACAGACGGAGGAACCCAGGAGCGCGCCCGACACGGCGCCCAGCAGGAGCAGCAGCAGCGCAAGATAAAATAGCAGCGGTCCGACGCCCCGCCGGGCCGGTGCGAAGGCGCGGCAGAGGTCCGCCCGGCGGGTGCAGCCCAGCCTGGCGAGGATCAGCTCCATGCGCAGCCGCCGCTCCCCGTCCGCGGCGGCAAGGCCGATGAGCTGCCGGCGCTGTTCCCACTCGGACCTGTCCAGGGTCGGGCTGCGCAGCATGTAATACAGATACTGCTCGCCGGAGGTGCTGCGCCGGGGGTTCATGCGCTGAAAGACCCGGTCCATGTCCAGGTCGTTCCAGGTGATGTCGTCCAGGAAGAAGGCGTCCCGGTCCGTCTGCGCCCGGTAATCGGCATAGACGCGGATCAGGTCCATGTCCCCGGCGAAATAGTGGGCGTCGGGGACCCTTCCCCAGGCGGCCTTCAGCCGCTTTTTCAGCTTGCGTCGGAGCATAGAGCCTCCTTCCTCAGAGCGCACCCTGCTTCAAACGGCCCGGCTCCGGGATCAGGCCAACGCCTCCAGAAAGCGCACCATCTCGTCATAGGGGGGCAGATCCGCGATATAGCGGGCATAATGGGCATATTTCACCGCGCCCTGCCCGTCCACCACGAAGACGGCGGGAAGCTGCAGCTCGTCCCCCTCGTATTTGCCGTGGGTATAGCCCAGCTCCTCGCAGGCTTTGCCCTTTTCCATCAGCTTTTCCAAGCCGCCCAGGGCTTTTCCGGCGGCCTCCTCCATATCCTTGGCGGGCTCGATCTCCAGGGTCTTGTAGAACTTCATCTCCGGGTCGCAGAGGATATCGAAGGGGATATCCTCCCCGGCGGTAGCCTCGCGGAACACGGCGGGGTCGCTCTGCATCACCACGACTACGTTGGCGCCGGCGGCCTGAAAGCGGTCATACCGCTCCGCCAGACGGTGGGTATCCAGATGGCAGGGCGGGCATCCGATGTAGCGGACAGCCCAGATGAGAGTGTTTTTGCCGCCGATGAGGCCGTAGAGCGTGTCCGCCGTGCCGAAAGCGGTGGTCACGGGCATATCGGGGATGACGTCTCCGACTTTGAGCTTCATGGAAAAAACCTCCTTTTCATTGATAAACAAATCGCAGCCGGTGCAGGCTGCGATTTGTGTCGTTTCAAGCGATTTTATCCGATCACCGCCAGCAGGTCGCCGGTGGCGACGGTGCTGCCCTTGGTGACGGCTACCTGGGCCACCTTGCCCGCCTTGGGGGCGAGGATATCGTTTTCCATCTTCATGGCTTCCAGCACCATGAGGTTCTGGCCCTCGGTGACGGTATCGCCCACCTTCACCAGCACATTCAGGATGGTGCCGGGCATGGGGGAATTGACCTTTTCCCCGGCGGCGGCAGCCACGGGCGCGGCAGCGGGGGCCGGAGCGGGAGCTGCGGCAGGCGCAGCTGCTGCCGGTGCGGCCACGGG
>JAEETX010000050.1 GCA_016286665.1 Oscillospiraceae bacterium | reverse complement strand
TTCACACTACCGCTCAACGACCGGATTTTGGCCTGTTTTCCGCCATGCTGCGTTGCATTCCCTTGAAATACACAGAGTATTTCTGCGGAAATGCGCCTTGCCTGACGAAAAACAGACGCAAAACCAGATCATCTCCGGTAGTGTGAACACGCTCTAGATGCCCGCTTCCGCTTTGATCTGCTTCAGGGCCTTGGCCAGCTGGTCGGGGCAGGAGGTGGGCTTGGGGCCGCATTGGATGCCGTCCACGATGGCGATCACCTCGTCGATGGGGCGGTTCTCGCTGAGACGGGCCACGCCCTGGGTGTTGCCGGGGCAGCCGCCGATGAATTCCACCTTGCGGATGATGTCGCCCTCCATGTCCACAACGATGCTCCGGGAGCAGACGCCCTTCGTCTTATAAGTATATTGCATGTCGGTCCCTCCTTCGGTCCGGTGAGATTTTTTCCATCATAACATACCCATGCCCGTTCTTGCAAGAGCGGATCGGGCATATATTCCCCCCATAAGGGGGTGGTATGTTGAAACGGCTGATGCGGGACCTGGCGGTGCTGCTGGCGGTGACGCTGCTGGCCCTGGGGCTGGACCGGTTGGGGGCCTTTTCTGCTCTGGCCGCCATGCTGGAGGTGCCGGCGGAGGAAACGCTCTCCCCTGCCCCGCCTCTCTGGCCGGGGGAAAGCGCGGCCTATCTGCCCCCGGCCCCCAGCCCGGAGCCCCGATCGATCGCGGCGGAGCGGGAGGAGGTGGAAGCGGCGGCTGCCCTCTCCGCCGGGGACCTGCGCATCGGCGGCAGCTGGAAGGTGGACGAGCTGACCCTATTGCGGGAGGGCTGGAGCTATGCCGTGCCTGACCGGGGGCCCCAGGTGCTCATTTTCCACACCCACAGCTGCGAGGCCTACACTCCCCAGGGGGAGGACGATTACGAGCCCTCCGGCGACTTCCGCACCCTGGACGGCAGCCGGAGCGTCATCGCCGTGGGGGACTGTCTGGCGGAAGCTCTGGAGGCGCGGGGCTTCACGGTGCTCCACGACCGCAGTCTTTACGACTATCCCGCCTACAACGGGGCCTACGACCGCTCCGGGGCAGCGGTGCGGCAGCTGCTGGAGGACAATCCCACCATCCGGGTGGTCATCGACCTGCATCGGGACGCCCTGGGAGGAAAGCGGACGGAATACCTGCTTCCCGACGGGACGAAAAGCGCGCAGGTCATGCTGCTGCTGACCACCGGGGAAAACGGGCTCTATCACCCCAGCTGGCGGGAAAACCTGAAGCTGGGACTGGAGGTGCAGAACCGGATGGCGCTGGATCATCCGGGCCTGGCAAGGCCCCTCTACCTCTCCCCCGCCCGCTACAACCAGCACCTCTCCCCCGGCGCCCTGCTGGTGGAGGTGGGGACGGAGGCCAACACCCTGGCGGAGGCGAAGCAGGCCGCCATGCTTTTCGCCGACAGTCTGGGCGAAGTTTTGGAGACGCACAAAGAGAAATGAGGCGAGTTGGATATGTCCGCGGAACTGGTTTGCCTGGGCGAGCTGCTCATCGACTTTACCCCCTGCGGTCTCTCGGAGGCGGGGAACCTGCGCTATGAGCGCAATCCCGGCGGCGCGCCGGCCAACGCGGCGGTGGCTGCCGCCCGGCTGGGCCTCTCCGCCGCTTTCATCGGCAAGGTGGGAGACGATCTCCACGGCCGCTTCCTGCGCCGGACCCTGGAAGCGGAGGGGGTGGATACCGCCGGCCTTGTGCTGGACGGGGACACGGCCACCACCCTGGCCTTCGTGGAGCTGACGCCGGACGGGGAGCGGGATTTTGCCTTCGTGCGCCGCGGCTGCGGCGACACCCGCCTGCGGCCGGAGGAGCTGCCGGAGGAGCTCATCCGGAATGCGAAGGTGCTGCACCTGGGTACCCTCTCCCTGACGGACGAGCCCGCCCGCAGCGCGACGCTGCGGGCCCTGGAGATCGCCGAAGAGGCGGGCGTCAGCGTTTCCTGCGACGTAAACTACCGCGCCCCCCTCTGGGAGAGCGAGGAAGCGTTCCGCGCCGCCTGCGGCCTTTTGCTGCCCGGGGTGCGGTTTTTGAAGGTCTCCATGGAGGAAGCGGCGCTGCTGACCGGCTTTTCGGAGCCGGAAAAAGCGGCGGAGGCGATCAAAAGCCGTTGGGGCGTCGAGACCGTCGCAGTGACCATGGGGGCCGCGGGAGCCTGGCTGGAGGGCTTCTGCCCCGCCATGCCCGCACAGGCTGTGGACGCTACCGGGGCCGGGGACTGCTTCTGGGCAGCCTGGCTTTATGCCCGGCTGCGCCGCCGGCCCGACTCGCTGCCCTTCGCCTGCGCCGCCGGCGCTCTCTGCGTGGAAAAGCGGGGCGCTATCCCCGCCATGCCGACCCTGGCGGCGGTGGAAGCGCGGCTGAGAGGGTGAAAAACAGCCTGCGCGGTCAGTCGCGCAGGCTGTTGAGGTAGGTTTCCAATATGAGCGTGGCGGCCACGGCGTCGATGCGTTCCCGGCGCTTTTTCCCCCGTTTTCCCGCCTCCGAGAGGATGCCGTGGGCTTCCACGGTAGTGCGCCGCTCGTCCACGAAGACCACCTCCAGGCCCAGCTCCCGGAGCTCGGAAGCAAAGGCGCGGCTCTTTTCCGCCCGCGGGCCCTCGCTGCCGTCCATATTCCGGGGCAGACCCAGCACGATGCGCTCCACCCCCCGGCTGCGGGCCAGAGCGGCCGCCTCCTCCAGAAGCTTTGCGTGGTTCCAGGAGGGCAGCACCGCCGTCTCCCCCGCCAGGAGTCCCAGACTGTCCGAAATGGCGACGCCGGTGCGGGCGTCCCCGTAATCCAATGCCATGACCTTCATTTCATCACCCGAGCGCATTGTAGCACAGGAGAGCGGCTTTGTCACGTTTTTGTCATGGGAGGCGAACGTATGAAGATTCTGGTGAGCGCCTGTCTGCTGGGGCTCCGCTGCCGGTATGACGGGCAGTCGAAGCCCAACGCCGCGGTGCTGGCCCTGGGAGAAAGGCATCAGCTCATTCCCTGCTGCCCGGAGCAGCTGGGAGGACTGCCCACGCCCCGCAGCCCCTCGGAATGGCGGGGGGATCGGATCGTGAACAGGGAAGGCCGGGACGTGACCGAAGCCTATCGCCGGGGCGGCGGGGAGGCGGTCAGGCTGGCCCGCACCCTGGGCTGCGAGCTGGCGATCCTCAAGGAGCGCAGTCCCGCCTGCGGCAGCCGGGAAATCTATGACGGCAGCTTTTCCGGCGTCCTCATCCCCGGTCAGGGCAGCGCTGCCATTGCCCTCCGGGCAGCGGGCATCCCCGTGATCGGGGAAAGCGAGCTGGACAAGCTCGGATAAGCACGTCCTTTCAGCAAAAAGCGCTTTTGACAACTTCGTCAAAAGCGCTTTTATCTCTGCTGCCGGATCAGGCCGCGTCCCGATCCTCTTCCCGATTGCGGAAGAGCATGGTGATGCACCAGACGCCCGCCAGCCCCACCAGGGTGAAGATCACCCGGCTGAGGGTGGAGGTCTGTCCGCCGCAGAGCCAGGCCACCACGTCGAACTTGAACACGCCGACGCAGCCCCAGTTCAGGGCGCCGATGATGGCCAGCGTCAGCATGATCTTATCCATGACCATGATTTCATCCTCCGATCTTTCGATTCGGCCTCAGTATGCCCGGCTCCGGCGGGGATTATGCGTCTTTTCCTGATTTTTCCGTTTTCTTCCGCAGGGCGAGGAAGGCTTCGTCCTCCCCGAAGAAGGCTTCGTATTTCTTCAGGAGCAGCGCCGCGGGAAATGCGGAAATCCATTCCTCCTCCACTTCATGCAGAGAGGAGAAGAACAGAGGATTCCGCTCTGACAGCAAATGCCTCCCACTTCCGGCATTTTTGCTCTGTTCTGCGAAATCCACAAAACGGCTCAGAGCTTCCAGGCAGCCTTTCCGATCCTCCCTGGCCATACAGAGGGAAGCGCGTTTCTCCGCCGCCCACAGCTTCCGCGCGGAAAAGAAATCCTCACAGCCCGCGTCGAAGAGGGTCAGCAGCCTCTCTCCGGCATCGGCAAAGGCCAGGGCTTTGTCCGGCGCTTCCCCGGCGGCACAGGCGTCACTCAGAGCGCTCAGCAGAAAATATGCGGACTGCCACAGGTCCAGAAGTTCCCGCTCCCCGAATCGTTCCAGCGCGGCATGATCCCCCCGCCGCAGCAGCACATCCGCCTTGCCCACCAGGCGCAGGCCGTAGGCTTCGACGCTGAGCCTGTCCAAGCAGGCCAGCGCGGTCTCGAAATCCCCGCTCTCCCTATAGGCCCGGCTCATGAGGTCCAGGGCGCTGTCCACCAGAGCCCGGTCCCCGCAGCTGCGCTCCACCTCCCGGCAGAGGGCCATACACTTTTCCCTCGCTTCCTCCTTCTCCACGCCGCCCAGGCCCGTCCGCCATGCGGAAAGCCAGGACGTGGCCAGGGCGATCTTCAGCTGGGGACTGTTGGGAAATCTCTCCAGCCCCGATTTCAGCATGGCGATGTTTTCCTTCAGGGTCTCGCACCTGTCAGCCTTGTCCACAAGGGTCCTGACCTCCTCCCCGTCGGAGAGGCGGAAGCCGTAGAGCCGGTCGATGGACACGCCGAACAGCTCCGCCAAAAGGGGGAACTGCCCCACGTCCGGGGCGCACACGTCGTTTTCCCACTTGGATACACTCTGGCCGGAGACGCCCAGCTTTTCCGCCAGCTGCTGCTGGGTCAGGCCCTTAGCCCGCCGCAGCTCGCTGATATTGGTTCCGATGCTCATATGTTTTTCTCCTGATCAGTGGAAACAAAGCTCTGTCCCACGGTGAGTTACAGTAAATCCAGAGTGTAGAGGTCGATGTTCAAAACGGGTAAAAACCCGCAGGCTGCGGCGAGCTTCGCGGCAGCTTCGTTCTCTCCATCATATTCATACGCCACTGTTTGACCGGGATACAGCCCCAATACATGGTTCATCAGCGCTTTGCCGTAGCCCTTTCCCCGGTGATCCGGCCTTGTGAACGGATTGATCAGCATGGTGCGCTGAAAGTTGATCGTAGCGTAGTTCGTCGTTGACACCTGGATAGCAGCAAGCAGACGCCCCTCCGACAGGAACCCGAAAACAGCACATTTCAGTTCCTCGGTGTCCGCCGCCCGCAGGATGGTCTCATAGGCGGAGCTGTATATGTCCCGCTGATACTGCGTAGTGTCAGGATGATCGAACAAACCCTCCAGCAGGGGCAAGTGCCGCTCCTCAAGCCGGACGATCCGCGGATCGTCCGCAGTTACATGGCCGCCTTCTCGCTGAAAGATCGTGCATCTTTCAGCAGTTTCCCGACGGACCTTCTCCTGAGGCAGACCGAAGATAGAAACGCCGTCCAGCATCAGGACCCGCGCCAGGACCTCTGAACCAGCCATTTCCCGCACGAGAGAAGCGTCCAGCGGTTCTGCGCTGGCCCACGAAAACCACGCGCCCATTCCTTCCACCCGACCGGCCATTTCCCGAAACAGCGTCGAATGGGGACCGACATCCATTCTCCGGCAAAGCTCTACATGCAGCCTCTTTGACAGTTCCGCATTGCGGAATAAATTGCAAAAGGCTAAGTAAATATCTTCCTGACTGTACTTCAATTCTCTTCCTCCCATATTTCGTTGCTCCTATGATATCGTGTCTCTATCAGGAAAAGAATATATCATCTTTCGCCTTGATCATCCGTTTCCTCAACCGTAGGTTGGACAAACAATTCCCCGGAGACGTTTTCATCTCCGGGGAACTGCAGCTTTCTGTTATCTGCCGATGTTCATCCCGGCCTGCCAGCCGGTGCGCGTGGCGTTCATGATGTTCTTCACGCCGGTGCAGTCCCCCGCGAAGGCGAAGCCGGGGGCGGCGGCACTCAGGGCCGCGGCTTCCTCGAAATTGGGCTTGCGGCCCGTGGCATAGACCACCGTGTCCGCCGGGAAGAAGCAGCCGTCCTCCGTGCTGACCCCATCGGGGTCGATGCGCTTGGCGGCGGTGCGGAAGTGCACGGGGATGCGCCGCTTTTCCAGCTCCATGCGCACGATGGACCCGTGCATGAAGGCCCCGTCCATGCGCATCGAGGGGGCCAGCTCCAGCACCACGGGCTCCTTCCCCAGGCTGCGGAGATAGATCGCCAGCTCCGTACCCACCAGGCCGGCGCCCAGGATCACCACCTTCTGCCCGCATTTATCCGGGCTGCGGTAGGCTTCCTCCGCGGGCAGCACATTCTTCCCATCGATGCCGGGGATGGGAGGAACAGCGGCTTCACTCCCCAGGGCGGCGATCACCGCGTCATACTTTCCCTTT
Organism: Oscillospiraceae bacterium; assembly: GCA_016286665.1. GTDB lineage: Bacteria > Bacillota > Clostridia > Oscillospirales > Oscillospiraceae > UBA1774. The sequence continues at coordinate 13,641 of JAEETX010000050.1, read as the reverse complement.
TCGATGAATTCCGGGGTGACCTCCGTGTTCAGCTTCACCCGGACGCCCTCCTTCAGCAGGTTTTCCTCCTGCAGGGCCAGGTAGGCGGCCAGATTGGCCTTGAAGGGCACCGCCTCCTCGCAGGCGATGGCGCCGCCAAGGCGGTCGGATTTCTCGCAGAGGGTCACATCGTGGCCCTGCTTTGCGGCGGTGATGGCCGCTTCCATGCCCGCGATACCGCCCCCGGCAACCAGCACCTTCTTCATGGTCCCGGCTGCCGGCTTTTCCGCCTCCAGCTCCCGCCCGGTCTCCGGGTTCAGGGCGCAGAGGATGCGCCCTGAGGGGAAAAGGTTACTGAAGCAGCTGAGGCAGCGGACACAGTGGCGGATCTCGTCCTCCCGGCCGCTGCGGGCCTTGTTGGGCAGATCCGGGTCGCAGATGAGGCCGCGGGCGATGGCGACGATATCCGCCTGGCCGGAGGCGATGACCTCCTCCATGTATTCCGGGGTGGACATGCCGCCCACGCAGGCCACCAGGGATTGCTTGATATGCTTTTTGATCTCCGCGGCGAAGCGGACGTTTTTGCCCTCCTGCTCGAACATGTTGGGATAGGATTTGAAAAAGCCGGGGCCGATGCCGGAGCCGTGGACGCCCACGGAGACATGGATGATGTCCGCGTGCCCGTCCAGCGCCTTGGCATACTGGATGCCCTCGTCGATGCCGTAGCCGTCCTCGAATTCCGTGCCGGAGATGCGGAACTCGACGGGGAAATCCCTGCCGCAGCGCTCATGGATGGCGTCGCAGACGGCCACGGCAAAGCGGGTGCGGTTTTCGAGGCTGCCGCCCCAGCGGTCCGTGCGCTGATTCGTCCACTCTGCGAAGAACTGCTCCGGCAGCCAGCCGTGGCCGCCGTGGACGGTGACCATGCCGCAGCCCGCCATTTTGCAGTTGGCGGCGGCGGCAGCGTACTTCTGGATCGTTGCCAGGATCTGCTCCTCCGTCATGGCGTGGCAGGGCTTCCCGTGGTCCTCCCCGTCGGAGGGGCCCAGGGCGGCGACGCCGTAGCGCCCGTGGTGCTGCAGCTCCGGGCTGCAGACCGCGCCGGCGGCGGTGATGGCGCTGGCCAGCCGCCACAGCCCGGCGACGGTGCCGAAGCTCGAAAGGTCCACGCAGAGGCCGGTGCTTTTGCCGCCGCCCTTGGGGTCGATCTCGCATTCCCCGATGGCCACGGCGGCCGCTCCGCCCTGGGCCTTGCGGGCGTAGTAGGCCACGGCGGCATCGGAGAAGGCCCCGTCGAAGCTGTAGTCGCTGAGGCCGGTGGCGGAGGCGAAGATGCGGTTGCGCAGAACGGTGCTGCCCAGCTTCAGAGGTTCAAAAAGGTGGGGATATTTCATCGTATTCTCCTTATCGGCATGCCCCTGCCTCCCGGCAGGGGCATGCGGTTATTTTACTTGGTGGTGACGAACCAGTCGGTCTCGAAGTTTTCCGTCCAGGGCTTGGCCCCCTCGTAGAGGCTGCTGCCGGCGATGACCCGGAGGATGCGGCTGGCGCAGAGGCGCAGGCTCTCGATGCGGAGGGGATGGTCCGTCTTTCCCGCAACGGAAGCCACGATGTCCGCCACGTCGTTTTCATTGCCGGGCTCGATCAGGTCGTTGCCCGCGGCGATGCAGAGGGCGGGAACGCTGTCCTCCCCTGCCTTGGGCATCAGGTTGCCGCCGCCGGTGGTGCCCCAGTCGGTCATCACCAGGCCGCCGAAGCCCCATTCGTTGCGCAGGGCATAGGTGAGGGTATCCCGGTTCATGGCGGCGTGGACGCCGTTGATGAAGTTGTAGGAGGTCATGATAAACATGGGCTGGGCGGAACGGACGCAGATCTCGAAGCCCCGGAGATAGATTTCCCGCAGGGCCTGCTCGGAGACGATGCTGTCGGAATAATTGCGGTTGTCCTCCTGATTGTTGCAGGCAAAGTGCTTGGGAGTGGTGCCCACGCCCGGCGTCTCCTGCACGCCCAGGGTATCCGCAGCGGCCATCATGCCGCTGAGCAGCGGGTCCTCGGAATAGTATTCGAAATTGCGCCCGCAGAGGGGGTTGCGGTGGATGTTCATGCCGGGGGCCAGCCAGCTGTGCACCCCATACTCCGCCATTTCCTTTCCCACGATGCGCCCCAGGCTCCGGGCCAAAGACACATCCCAGCTCTGGGCGATCATGGTGGCGATGGGGATGGCGGTGCAGAACTGGTAGTAATCCAGCGCGTCCGCCGGGACCTCCTCCGCCTCCTCCTTCCCGCCGAACATGGCGAAGAAGCCGCCGGAGGAAAGGATTCTTCCCTCCTTGTCGGTCCGGAAATGCTTCGTCAGGCGCAGGCCCGCCGGACCGTCCGCCAGCACCAGGCTGCCGATGCCCCGCTTTTCCCAAAGGCTGTCGACGGTCTGTCCCGCTGCGCCGGGCACGGCGTCCCCCGCCGCGCCGATGGTGCTCTGGTCCCCGAAGCGGCCCACGCAGAGAGAAGCCAGTTCCTCCACGCTGAGCTGGGCGGCCAGTTCCTCCACCGTATGCTTCCCGGAAAGAACGTCCTGCATGGTGACGAAGTCCGCCGGTGCGGGGGTATCGAAGGTATCCTCATCCGTGTACACATGGGTCTGGGTCTCGACAGAGTCGCAGTCCAGCTTCAGCACGGGGACGCTGTCGGGTTTCGGCCACTTGTCCGCATCCCCCGCTCTGGCGATAACGCCGCCCAGCTTCGTGGGCTTGCGCAGGTTCCGCAGCTGCTCCAGGACCACGGTCTTTTCCACCTCCACGGCGGCGCAGGTCTCATAGTCCCGGGAATTGCGTCCCACCTCGATATGGTATTTCCCCGGCAGCAGCACCCAGGCGGCCAGGGCTTCGGAATAGGAAGCCATGTTCTTCAGGGGAAAGGAGATGTCGATGACCTGGCTCTCTCCCGGCTCCAGCAGCCGCGTCTTGGCGAAGGCCGCCAGCTGATGGCGGGCCGTGGGTACCTTTCCCAGGGGCGGCGCGGCATAGACCTGGACGACCTCCCGCCCGGGACGGGAGCCGGTGTTCGTTACCTTCACCTTGCCGCTGACGCCGTAGGCGTCCGCCTCGTCGAAGCGCTTCTCCATGGAAAAGGTCGTATAACCCAGGCCGTAGCCGAAGGGGTAGTTCACCTCGCAGCCCTGCCCGTCGAACCAGCGGTAGCCCACGAAGATGCCCTCCCCGTAGGGCTCCTCGGCGGTGATGCCGTCGTTTTTCCCGAAGGTGCCGGAGGAGGGGTAATCCTTGTACTGCCTGGCCCAGGTGTCCGTCAGCCTGCCGGAGGGGGGCGTGATGCCCAGGAGGCAGTCGGCCACGGCGTCGCCGGTGACGGCTCCCGCCTGGCTGATGAGCAGCAGGGCTCCCAGGTTCTTCATGGTCTTGAAATAGCCCGCGTCGATGACGCCGCCCACGTTCAGCAGCACCACCAGCTTGGGATAGTGTTCCGCCAGGATCGCCAGGTCCGTCTTCTCTCTGTCGGAGAGCTCATAGTCCCCCGGGCCGGGGTCCCGGTCCTTCCCCTCGCCGGAATTGCGGGAGATCACGTAGATCGCCAGCTCCGCCTTTGCTTCCTCCGGGTGGATGAAGGGCCCCTCCGGTTCCTTGAAGGGGGTAGCGAAATAGACCATGATGGGGTTCTCCCCCGCGTCGATGCGCTCCTTCATCTTCGCCGTGTGGGCCGCCTGCGCTTCCTCCCACCGCTTGTCGTATTCGTCCAGCCAGGCTTCGGTGACGATCTCGAAGCCTGCGTTTTTGAGGCCCTGCTCCACGTTCACCACGCTGCGGGAATTCACGTCCCCGGAGCCGGTGCCGCCCTTGACGGTGCGCCGCGCCCCTGCGCCGAAAAGGGCCGCGGGACAGGGCGACGCCAGGGGCAGGACGCCGTTATTCTCCAGCAGCACCATGCACTGGGGGGCCAGGGAGCGCACCAGGGCCAGGTGCTCCTTTTCGCGGGAAGTGACCGCGTCCGTCCGGGCGGCCTTGTAATTCGCCATCAATTTCCACTCCTTTCAGAAAAAAGAGGCGGACTGACGCCCGCCCCTTTGAGGGTTTACTTCTTGATCATTTTCGCCTTGTCCGTGACGCCCTTATTGCGCCAGTTGCCCCAGATGTAGTAGGGGACGGTGACGAGCAGGCCCGCCACCATGCCGAAGGCAAAGGTCATGAACAGGCCGAAATAGTGTCCGTTGCCAACGCCGGCCTTCTCCGCCAGCTCCCGCGTGGCGTAAAGCCCCTGCTCCACGGCGGCCTGGCAGTCCCGGTTCAGGGGGACGATGGCCAGGAGATAGCCCAGGGGAAGACGGATGGCGGTGTTGATGATGCCCATGAGGGCGGAGGCGGCGGAGGCTCCGGCGCCGCGCAGCGCGCCGCCCAGCACGTTCTGCACCGCCATGAACACATAGAAGAAGCAGAGGAACCTGAGGCCCCGCACGCCCATCTCCAGGGCCTGCTCGTTGACGTTGAAGGCGGCCATGAGGTATTTGCCGCAGAAATAGAGGATGAAGCCCAGGAGGATGGAGAAGCCGATGGACATGAACACGGTGGAGCGGATGCCGTCGTTGGTGCGCTTCACGTCCCCCGCGCCGATGTTCTGGCCCACATAGGTGGTGATGGCCGCCTGGAGGCCCATCATGGGCATCATGGCGAAGCCGTCCACCTTCATGATGATGGCGTTGGCGGCGATGTAGTTGGTGCCGAAGCGGTTGGCAAAGCCCTGGGTAACCAGCATGCCGGAGGCAAAGGCGGCGTTCTGGATGGCGGCGGGCAGACCCAGCCGGACGATGAGGGCGGACATGTGCTTATCCGGCTTGAGGTTGCGGAAGTTGATCTTCGCGCCGTATTCGCCCTTGCTCTGCCACCAGAGGAGCAGGAGGCCGGAGGCGAAGTGGGAAATGATGGTGGCCCAGGCAACGCCGGCCACATCCCAGTGGAAAATGATGACGAAGATCGCATCCAGGATGATATTCATGATGGCGGCGATGATGAGGGCGTACATGGGCTTCTTGGCGTCCCCCAGGCCGCGGATCAGGCCGTTCATGCCGTTGTAGACGATGTTGCCGCAGGTGCCGATGAAGACGATGCGGAGATAGGTGGCGCTCATATCCAGGATCTCATCCGGCGTGCCCAGCAGCTCCAGCAGGGGCTTGGTGAAAAGGAGCCCCAGGATGGTGATGACGATGCCGGTGAGCATGCTCAGTGTGAAGGTGGTGGTCATGGCCTTTTCCAGGTTCTCATGATCCTTTGCGCCCTTGTACTGGGAAACGATGATGTTCGCGCCCATGCTCACGCCCATGAACAGGGAGCTGAAAAACATCATGACGGGGAAGCTGGCGTTGACGGCGGCGAGGCAGGCCGTGCCGTTTTGGGCGAAGTTGCCCACGATCAGGCTGTCCACCACGTTGTAAAGCTGCTGGAACAGGTTGCCCGCAATGGTGGGCAGGGCGAACAGCAGAATCTTTTTGGTAATGGGGCCCTGGGTCAGGTCGTGGTTTTCCTGGGCCCGCAGCAGTTTTTCTTCTTTTGTCATCGAATCACGCTTTCATGGAGGGAGATATTGTCATGTACCTTAAAACTCATTAATTATAATGGGATATGTCGCTTGCGTCAAGTTCTTTTTTGCGTAATATTTCCCCTCTCCCAGAACCGGTCGCATCGCCGGAACAGCAGCGGGTAGAGGCCCATGACGGCAAAGGCGCAGAGAGCGTAGCGCCCTGCGCGGACCAGATGGGCGAGGAAGCTGCCGCCATCCAGAAATTCCTGCCGGAAGGGCAGCTTCAGGGCCGCGTTCAGCGCCAGAAACAGGCCGACGCCCGCAAGGATGCGCACGAAGCCCCGCAGCGGGCGGCGGGTCACGGCAAAGTTCACAAAGCGTTCCTCAAACAGAATGGCGGCAAAGAGGCCCAGCATCAGCCCGTAGCCGGAATAAAAATCCGTGCTGCGGCAAATGAGCCAGCCCGGAAGACCCAGGGCCGCCAGGCAGAGATACAGCAGCCGGCGGCGCTTCACGCGCTTCCAGGCCGCCCCCATGGCGAAAACGGCCAGCGCCCCCAGGGCCCAGCCCGCCAGCACGTCCGTGGGATAGTGGACCCCCAGGCAGACCCGGCTGAAGCCCACCAGCAGGGGCAGGAGCACCGCCAGGACCTTCCGCCAGCGCCGGGGACGGAAAACCGCAAGAGAGCCGTAGGCCGTGGCGGCAGTGGAGCTGTGGCCGCTGGGGAAGGAATAGCCCTGGGCCGTCAGATCGTAAATATCCGCCTTTGCCTCCGGCGGCCGCAGGCAGCGCAGCTGGGGATGGTCGCAGTAAGGCCGGCGGCGGAGCACCAGATTCTTGACCGCGGAATTGCACACGATGACGGCGCACAGATTGACCGCCAGAAATTTCCCGTATTCCTTGTCATAACACCAATAGAGAAAAGCCACGACGGCCACCACCAGCGCCTGCTCCCCCAGCATGGAAAGGAAGCCGGCGGCAGCGACGGCGCCGGGGCCCATGTGGGCCTGGAGCCACGACAGGAGGGCGACCTCCCAGGGAAAGGAGAAGCTCAGCTCCACGCTTCACCCCTCCTTCGCGCCGCCGCGGAACAGGCGGAAAGCGGCCAGCACGGCGACAGCGCCCAGCACGGCGCCGGCTGCCAGGTCCAGGATGGCGTGCTGCTTGACGAAGACGGTGCTGGCAGCCACCAGCAGGCTCAGGACGCCGGCAGCCGCGGGGACCCATCGGCGGCGGATGCCGGGGCTGGATCGCAGACAGGCGACCACCGGCACGACGCAGGCCACATGGAGGGAGGGCAGCACATTGGTGTTGGTGTCGATGCGGTACAGCCCGCCCAGCATCCACTCAAAGAGATCGCGGGGCCTGGACAGGTCCGGCCGCAGGTCCTGCCCGTTGGGCCAGAGCAGATAGACGACCGCGGCCAGGGTCATGCACACGGCCAGGGCGAACATATAGCGCCGGAAGTTCAGAGCGTCCTTCAGGAGCAGCCACAGGCCGGAGAAAAACAGCAGCGGGAACCAGAGCACATAAAACACCACCGCCGGGGCGAAAAAGGGGATCGCATCGTCAAAGGGGATGGCGGTGGAAGCGTAGCCCTCCACCACCAGCTTTTCCGGCAGGATATAGACCGCGATGAGATAGAACAGCACCAGGGCCCACCAGCAATGGGGATTGTCCCTGATCCATCGGACGACCGTGCGGATCATAAGGCATCCCCCCGCTCCGGCATTTCCAGGAGCGCGTCATAGGTCTCGAAATCCACCCTTCCCTCCTGCAGGGCCACCGCCGCGGCGGTCTCCAGGTCCGTCAGCCAGTGGAGGCGCACATCCGCCTTGTCCAGCCTGCGCCGGGCGGAGGGAAAGCCGAAATTGAACAGGGCGGCTGCGGCGATGCTGACGCCACTGGCCCGGAGGGGAGCCGCCAGGGCATGGAGGTCAGCCCCGTCCGTCACCGCGTCCGTCACCGCCAGGACCCGGGACGGCACTTCCGCCGGGTTCAGGGGAAGGCCCAGCCGCGCGGCCAGCAGCGCGGCCCAGGGACCGCCCAGGAGCGCCTGGGCGGAAGCATAGTGGTCCCGCGCCATGGCTTCCAGCGCGTCCAGCAGGGCCTCGCGGGTCCTCTCCTCCGCCAGGACGGCCGATGCATCCCAGCGGAGAGGCTCCTCCCCTTCCGTCAGGCGCAGGGCCCCGGAATCCCACAGGAGCCTTGCCAGTTCTTCCTTCTCCGTCATGACCTTCTCCTTCTGCCGATGTATTGTTTTTTGATTCTATCAAAACCGGCGGCGAAAAACAAGGCGGCCGCTGACGAAAACAAGCTTTACAGCCGCTGACGAAAACAAACTTTACGCAAATTAACGGATTATTCACAGGCGGTTCAAGCATTGTTCAAGAGGGAGTGCTAATTTGAAAGCGCAAACAGGAAAACGACAGGAAAGAAGGCTCCATCCATGAAAAAGACCATCTGGACCGTGACCGCCATCTGCCTGGCCGCCGTGCTGCTTTGTTCCGCGGCCTGCTTCGGCACCGTGTCCTACATCCATAAACAGAACGCCCCAGCTGCGGCGGAACCCGGCCTCAGCGCCGCCCTTCCCCGGACGGACGCCGGCACGCTCACCCTCTCCACCCTGGGTACCGCCCCCGCGGGCGGCAGCCTCAGCGCAACGGAAATCTATGAGCTGGCCTGCAAACAGGTGGTGGGCATCTCCACCACCGTCACGGGCTACAACCTCTTCGGCCAGCTGACAAACAACGCCGTCAGCGGCACCGGCTTCATCCTCAGCGAGGATGGCTACATCCTCACCAACAACCACGTGGTGCAGGGCGCGGAGGACGTGACCGTGAAGCTCTATGACGGCAGCGAATACACCGCGACGATCGTTGGCACGGAGGGCCGGGACAGCGACGTGGCCGTGCTGAAGATCGACGCCCGCGGCCTCACCCCCGTGACCCTGGGCAGCAGCGACGACATGAAGGTGGGGGAGGCGATCTACGTCGTGGGCAACCCCCTGGGCGAGCTCACCTACACCATGACCTCCGGCATCGTCTCCGCCCTGGACCGGGAGATCGCCACGGACCGCAACACCAACATCAACATGTTCCAGCTGGACGCGGCGGTGAACGCCGGCAACTCCGGCGGCCCCGTCTATGACAGCTACGGCCGTGTGCTGGGCATCGTCACCGCCAAATACAAATCCACCGGCATCGAGGGCCTTGGCTTCGCCATCCCCATCAACGACGCCGCGGCCATCGCCCGGGAGCTGATCGATCACGGCTACGTCACCGGCAAAGCTTATCTGGGCATCATCGTGACCACCATGAGCGAGGCCGACGCCCAGCGCTACAATTACAAGGCCGGCGTCTACGTCACCGAGGTCACGGAGGGCTCCTGCGCCGAGAAGGCGGGCCTCAAGAAGGGCGACGTGATCCTCGCCCTGGACGGCAAGGAAGTGGCGACCTTCGCGGAGCTGACCTCCGCCAAGAAAGCCTACAAGGCCGGGGACAGCTGCGACCTCACCGTCTGGCGCAGCGGCGAGACCCTGACTCTCACGGTGACCTTCGACGAGGAGCCCGCGCAGCTGCCGGAGGTCCCCGAGGCGCAGGAGACCCAGCCCCGGCAGGAGTGGCAGTTCCCCTTCGGCGGCAATGACGGCGGCTCCGGCAGCTGGTGGGACAGCTACTTCGGCGATTTCTTCGGCGGCTATGACGACGGCGAGGAAGAAGACGACGCCGGCGCCGGCGGCGGTTACCGCCACTTCGGCGGCTGAATTCCGACACATCTCTACTCCTTTTCATATTCCATACTACCCCCTTTCACCCCCTTTCAGCAGCAGCGGAGGCCCGGAGCGATCGTTCCGGGCCTCCGCATTTTCCTGTGCCTTGCGGCGGGGCGGCGGACGGGTGTATAATATATAATATCAAATGAACGAACGGGAGGGCTGGACATGCCGCTGATCCTTATCCGGGGGGACATCACCGCCATGGAGGCGGACGCCGTCGTCAATGCCGCCAACGAAAGCCTGCTGGGGGGCGGCGGGGTGGACGGAGCCATTCACGCCGCCGCAGGGCCGGAGCTGCTGGCGGAATGCCGGAAGCTGGGGGGCTGCCGCCCCGGGGAAGCCAGGCTCACCGGGGCTTATCGCCTGCGGGCGAAATACATCATCCACACCGTAGGGCCGCGCTGGCGGGGCGGCGGGCAGGGCGAGGAGGAGACCCTCCGCGCCTGCTACCGCAGCAGCCTGGCCCTGGCAAAGGAAAAGGGCTGCGAGACCGTGGCCTTCCCCCTGATCTCCGCGGGCATCTTCGGCTATCCCCGCGGAGAAGCCCTGGCCGTGGCGGAGGAGGAGATCCGCCGCTTTCTGGAAAGCGCGGAGATGACGGTCTATATCGTCATCTACGGGAGAGACGTCCTGGGCAGGGAGCGCTACCCCGAGCTCCGCGCCCTGCTGCAGCCGCCTCCGCCCGCGGCAGATGCGGTGCAAATGGGCGCGGCGGCCTCCCTTTCCGCCGCTCCGGAGAAGAAGGAAAAGCGGAGGCTGGGTTTTCTCCGGGAGAAGCGCGCGCCGAAGCCGGGCGAGAACGCCGCCTTTTCCGCCGCATTGCCCGCCGCCCCGGCAGCGGAGGAGCGGGAAGCGGTCTCAGAGGCCGACGCCCCCGCGGACCTGCGGGAAGCCCTCTCCGCCCTGGACGAGAGCTTCAGCCAGATGCTGCTGCGCAAGATCACGGAAAAGGGCATGACGGACGCGGCGTGCTATAAAAAGGCGAACATCGACCGGAAGCTGTTCAGCAAGATCCGCTCCGACGAGCGCTACCGGCCCAGCAAGCCCACGGTGCTGGCCTTCGCCGTGGCCCTGGAGCTGGGGCTGGGGGAGACGCGGGAAATGCTGATGAAGGCGGGCTTCGCCCTCTCCCGCTCCAGCGAATTCGATGTGATCGTGGAATACTACATCCGCCGCGGGCAGTACGACGTCGACCGCATCAACGAAGCGCTGTTCGCCTTCGACCAGACGCTGTTGGGGAGTATGTAAGATCGTGAAAATGTCGCTTTGAAAGCGACCACAGCGCCGGAAAACCGGTGTATCCTGTCCTCAGAAATCACCACTGAGGAGGGCTTACACAATGAAAAAGGACTGCACCGAACTGGTCTTCATCCTGGACCGCAGCGGCTCCATGGCGGGGCTGGAGAGCGACACCATCGGCGGCTTCAACGCCATGATCGGGAAACAGAAGAAGAAGGACGGGGAATGCTGGGTCAGCACTGTGCTCTTTTCCGACCGCAGCCAGGTCGTCCACGACCGGCTGGCGCTGGAGAAGGTGCCGCTCATGACGGACAAAGAATACTTTGTGGGGGGCTGCACCGCCCTGCTGGACGCCATCGGCGACGCGGTGAAACACATTTCCGCCATCCACAAATACATCCGGCCGGAGGACGTGCCGGAGCACACCATGTTCGTCATCACCACCGACGGCATGGAGAACGCCTCCCACCGCTATTCCAGCGACGAGGTGAAGAAGCTCATCGAGGCGAAGAAGGAAGCGGGCTGGGAATTCCTGTTCCTGGGAGCCAACATCGACGCTGTGGAAACCGCGAAGAAATTCGGCATCCGGGAGGACCGGGCCGTGAACTACCACGCCGACAAGGCGGGCACCGCCTTGAATTACGAGGTGGTCAGCGAGGCGGTCAGCTGCATGCGCGCCAGCGTCCCCCTGGGGAAAAGCTGGAAAAAGCGCATCGACGAGGATTATGAGAGAAGGAAGCGGTAACGGATATTGCCGCAAGGAGGCGGGCCTTTATGCCCGCCTCCTTGACGTTTTGTGATAAAATAGAAAAAAACTTTACCGTGACCCCCAATATCCGATGACAAAACGCTACTGTATCAGGGAAGGACCTTCAACATCGACTGCGGAAGGAGGTATCCCATGGAGGACGAGGCCATCGTCGCGCTCTACTGGCAGCGAAACGAGCTGGCCATCGAGGAGACGCGCACGAAATACGGCGGCTACTGCTACGCGATCGCTTACCATCTGCTGCACAGCCCGGAGGACGCGGAGGAGACCGTCAGCGACACCTACCACGCTGCCTGGAACGCCATGCCCCCGGAGAAGCCCCGCAGCCTGCGGGCCTGGCTGGGAAAGGTGACGCGCAACCTCTCCCTGGGGCGCTGGAACCGGGAGCACCGGCTGAAGCGCTCCTCCGGGGTAACGGAGCTGCTGGGAGAGCTGGCGGACTGTCTGCCCGCCCCGGACACGGCGGAAAAGGCCCTGGAGGCGGGGGAGCTGCGGGAAATCCTGGATCAATGGCTGGCTTCCCTGGGCCGGATCGACCGCATCCTCTTTGTGCGCCGCTACTGGTACGGCGTGCCGCTGCATGTGCTGGCGGCGGAGCGGAACCTCTCCCCCGCCCGCCTGGCGCAAAAGATGCTGCATCTGCGGCAGAGCCTCCGGAAAGCGCTGGAAAAGGAGGGCATTTCCCTGTGAACGCGGAAAGAACGCTGGTTTTACTGGAAGCCATCACGGATATCCGGGAGGAATATATCGACGAGGCGGAGCGCTGTCCCCGCCGGGTCGTCACCCTGCCCCGGATCGCGGGGCTGGCGGCGGCCTGCTTCGTGCTGTTCTTCGGCGGGCTGTTCGTTTTGGCGAAGCTGGGCGTCGCGCCCATGGGCCACTACGGGGCCGGGGGCGGCAGCAGCGAGAGCGGCAGGTATATGTACTATGCGGGGCCGGTGCTGCCCCTGACGGCCCTGGAGGACGAGGGGCTGCGCGCGGAGCGGCGCGTGACCCTCGACTTCGGCAGCTATGAGGAGGCTCCCCTTTCGTCCGGCCGGCGGAAGATCACCGTCACGGACGAATATCTGCTGACGAATCCCACGGAGGAGGACCGGAGCTTTACCCTCTACTACCCCTTCGTCATGGACCGGGCGGCGGAGACCGATCCCGCCGTCACCGTGGGCGGGGCTTTGGCGGAGACAGAGCTGATCGTGGGTCCCTTCACCACCCGCGCCGGCAGACTGCCCCGGCTGAAGGACTGGGAGGACTACAAGAGCTGGCTGGAAGACGGCTACCTCCGGCGAGCGCTGGAGGACCCGCCATCACTGGACATCCCGATCGTCGTCTATGAGCTCAGGGACCGCTGGGGAGAGCGCTCGGAGGAGGTGAAGAACCCCACCCTGAACATGGAATTCACCATCGACCGGGCGAAGACCGCCGTGATCACCTACGGCTTCAACGGCGGAACGAACGACCCGGCGACAGGCGCCTGCCAGCGCCATACCTCCGTCCCCCGGAAGGGGACCAGGGGCGACGGTCAGAGCGTCTACCTCCTGGTGCTGGGGGAGGATATCGGGGAATATGCTCTGCGCGCCTATACGGACGGCAGCTGCTCCGAACCCACGGACAGGGCCGGATGCACGTTGGTGCGCTACACTTCCACGCTGGAAGAGATGGTGCAGCTGATCCACCTTCAGAGCCAGGACCTGGAGGAAGCGGTGAGCGCCGGTCTGCCGCCGGAGACTGCGGAGGAGATCCGCACCTCCACCCGCGCCAGGGACCTGATCGCCGCCCATTGGGGGCAGATCGGCCTGCTGGAGGGAGACTACGCCCGCTTCTGGCAAAGTCAGACCTTCGACGGTTCCATGGAGGATGCATTCGGCCACCTGCAGGACGAGCGGGTGCTGTATCTCCGCTTCACCGTGTTCATCCCCGCCGGGGAGAGCTGCCGGGTCGCCGTCACTTCGGAAAAGCATGCCAGCTACGACTTCACCGGCTCCAGGAAGGACCTGAATCGCAACGGGTATGATCTGACGACGGTCCTGGGAAGTCCCCTGGATTTCACCAGGCAGGAGGCCGCCCTGGCAGGGGCGGAGCATATCACCATCCTGGACCAGAATTTCGGCTTTGACCCGGAAAAGGGAATCCTTCAGGTGACCCTGGACCCCATGGAGGAGCATTACTTCATGGACGTGGAAGCAAAGAGGCAGAACTGACGGCGATAGTTCACCCCTGCCCGGAACCGGGCAGGGGTGAAGCTATACTCACTTTTTCTTTCGGAACAGCGCCAGGAGGCCGCCGGCGACCGCCATGGCTCCCACGGCCAGGGCGGCGGGCCCCCAGAGGGTGGGCGTCGGCGGCACCGGGTCGA
>JAEETX010000049.1 GCA_016286665.1 Oscillospiraceae bacterium | reverse complement strand
TCCCCTCCAACTCCGGCGAGATGTGCAACATCCCCTCCTTCACCCCCTACAACGTGGCCAAGGCGGGCCTGAACCGGCTCACCAAGTGCCTGGCGTGGGAGTGGGGCCCCTACCACATCAACGTCAATGCCATCGCCCCCGGCTACACCCATTCCAACCTCTCCTCCGGGGCCCCCAAAGAGGTGGAGGAAATGCTCACCCGCAACATCCCCTACGGGCGCTACGGCGAGCCCATCGAGATCGGCGCCCTGGCGGTCTACCTGGCCTCCGAGGCCAGCGACATCATGACCGGCGCCGTCCTCACCATCGACGGCGGTTATTCCCTGGCCAGGTAAAATATCCAGGGCAATGCACCCGGCGGATCTCCGCCGGGTGTACTTTCCCCGATTCGGCCCATGTAATTGCATAATAATTCCGGGATATTGAATCAATTTTCGTAAATAACCCCTTGACAATGAATATTTATGCGAGTATAATGGGTACTGTTCCGAAAAAACGGGAAGGAAATGAAAAAGGCACTGCCTGATAAGGAAGAAGGAAGAAAAAATGAAGAAGATCATCGCTTTAGTCCTGGCGCTCGTGCTGCTGGCAGCCCTGTGCCTGGGCGGCTGCGCCAAGAAGGAAGAACAGAAGCCCGATGCGCCCAAGACCCTTACCGTGGCCATCAGCCCGGACTTCGCCCCCATGGAATTCGTGGATACCACCAAGACCGGGCAGGACCAGTATGTGGGCTTTGACGTGACCCTGGCGAAGTACATCGCCGAGCAGATGGGCCGCACCCTGGTCATCAAGCCCATGAGCTTCGACGCATGCCAGGCCGCCGTGCAGACCGGCAGCGTGGACATGTCCATCTCCGGCTTCTCCGTCACCGCCGAGCGGGCGGAGAACTACAACCTCTCCGACTATTACTATGCCGGCGAGAACGAGACCGAGCAGGCCATCATCACCACCAAGGACAGGGAAGGCACCATGACCACCGCCGACGCCTTCGCGGGCCTCAAGGTGGGCGCGCAGACCGCCTCCCTCCAGATGAACCTGGTGAAGGAGCAGCTGCCCGACACCGTCAAGATCATGGAGTTCTCCGACCTGGGTACCGCCGTGGAAGCCCTGCGCAACGGCAATATCGACGCCCTGGCCGTGGCCAAGGGCAACGGCGACGCCATCATCGCCAACAACGACGCCCTGGCCTTCACCGGCTTTGAGTTCGAGGTCTCCGAGGAAGCGGAGAACAACGTCATCCTCCTGAAGAAGGGCGCGGACGACCTGACCAAGCAGGTCAACGAGATCCTTGCCAAGGCGCTGGCCGAGGGGCTCTACGGCCCCTGGTACGAGGAAGCCAAGGCGCTGGCGGGCATCGAGACCTCCGCCGAGATCGGCTACGACGATCAGGGCCAGGTGGCGAACTGATCCCAGATCCCTGCGTTTTCTCCCCGGCGGGCCCTTATCGGGCCCGACGGGGAATCCTTTTCCGGGAAATCTGAGCTCCGGAGGAATCTGCTTTGAACTATTTTTCCAACATCGTCAAGATCATGGCGAAATACTGGAAGGTATTTCTGCTGGAGGGCGTCGGCTACACCCTGCTGCTGAGCCTCATCACCGTGGCCTTCGGCGTGATCCTGGGCCTGCTGATCTACCTGGGGCGCACCGTGCGCTTCAAGCCGGTGAACTGGCTGTGCATCGCCATCGTGGAGGTCGTCCGGGGCACGCCCATGCTGCTGCAGCTCTATGTGGGCTATTTCCTGGTGCCCAAGCTGCTGCCCTTTGAGGTCACGCCCTTCCTCTGCGTGGCGGTGGCCCTGTGCATCAACTCCGGCTGCTATGTGTCCGAAATCTTCCGCAGCGGCATCCAGGCCGTGGACCGGGGACAGACGGAGGCGGCGCGGAGCCTGGGCCTCAACGGCAGGCAGACCATGTTCCGCATCGTGCTGCCCCAGGCCGTCAAGAATATCCTCCCCGCCTTGGGCAACGAATTCATCACCATCATCAAGGAGACCTCCCTGGCCTCCACCTTCTTCGTGGGCGAGCTGATGACCGCCTGCCTCAAGGTCCGGGGCAACACCTTCCTGGCCATGGAGTGCATCACCATCGTGGGCGTCATCTACTTCGTGCTCACCTTCATCCTCAGCAAGCTCATGAACGCCTTTGAAAGGAGGCTGAAGGCCAATGACTGAGAACCTCATCGAGACCGTCGACCTCCATAAGAGCTTCAATCTCAAGGAGAAGGGGACCCTCCATGTCCTCAAGGGCGTTTCCGAGCACATCGCCAAGGGGGAAGTGGTGTCCATCATCGGCCCCAGCGGCGGCGGCAAGAGCACCTTCCTCCGCTGCCTGAATCTGCTGGAGAAGCCGGACAGCGGGAAGATCGTCTTCGAGGGCGTGGAGATCACCAATGAAAAGGTGGATATCAACCTTCACCGGCAGAAGATGGGCATGGTCTTCCAGCATTTCAACGTCTTCAACCACCTCAGCGTCCTCAAAAACATCACCCTGGCCCCGGTGCTCCTGGGCAAGCGGAGCCAGGCGGAGGCAGACGAGCAGGCCCGGCAGCTGCTGAGCCGCGTGGGCCTCTTGGACAAGCAGGACGAACACCCCAGCCGCCTTTCCGGCGGACAGAAGCAGCGGCTCGCCATCGTCCGCGCCCTGGCCATGGAGCCGGACGTGATGCTCTTCGACGAGCCTACCAGCGCCCTGGACCCGGAGATGGTGGGGGAGGTGCTGGACGTCATCAAGGCCCTGGTGAAAAGCGGCATGACCAGCGTCATCGTCACCCATGAGATGGGCTTCGCCCGGGAGGTCAGCGACCGCATCCTCTTTATGGACGGAGGCGTCATCGCCGAGAGCGGCAAGCCCGACGACATCATGAACCATCCCCGGAACCCCCGGACGAAAGAATTTCTGAGCAAGGTGCTGTACTGATATGGACCATAAGAGAGAAGCGCAGGCTTACATCGAAAGCAGGGGCGGCGAGTTCGCCGCCCTTTCCCATGAAATATGGGGCTATGCGGAGCTGAGCCTCAAGGAATTCCGCTCCGCCGCCCGCTATGTGGAGCTCCTCCGCGCCGAGGGCTTCGCCGTCAGGTCAAACCTGGGGGGCATCCCCACCGCCTTTTCCGGCGCCTTCGGCTCCGGCAGGCCGGTGATCGGCATCCTGGGGGAGTTCGACGCCCTGAGCGGCCTCAGCCAGGCGGCGGGGGAGACTTCTCCCCGACCCCTCACCCCCGGCGGGGCAGGTCACGGCTGCGGCCACAACATGCTGGGGGCCGCCGCCTTCGCCGCCGCCTGCGGCGTGAAGCGCTATCTGGAGCTGAGCGGCCTGAGCGGCACCGTGGTCTTCTACGGCTGCCCCGGAGAGGAGGGGGGCGCAGCCAAGGCGTTCCTCGCCCGGGAAGGGGTGTGGAAGGACCTGGACGCGGCCCTCAGCTGGCACCCCGGCGATACCAATGAGATCACCACCGGCACCAACAATTCCTGCACCCAGGTGCTGTATGAGTTCACCGGCGTGGCGGCCCACGCCGCCGGGGACCCGGAGCATGGCCGCAGCGCCCTGGACGCCGTGGAGCTGATGAACATCGGGGTGCAGTTCCTGCGGGAGCACATGAAGGACGAGGCGCGCATCCACTATGCCATCGTGGACGGGGGCGGTCTCTCCCCCAATGTGGTGCAGCCAACGGCCAGCGTGCTCTATATGGTGCGCAGCCGGGATGTGCCGGATACCCTGGCCCTCCAGGCGCGGGTGGACAAGATCGCCGAAGGGGCCGCCCTCATGACGGAGACGAGCTTCCGGCGCGTCTTTGTGGATGGCACGGCCAACACCCTGCCCAATCCGCCCCTGGAAAAGTGCCTCTATGAAAACATGAAAGCGCTGCCCCTGCCGGAATATACCCCGGAGGAGCGCGCCTATGCAGAAGCCCTCCGGCAGACCTATGTGTCCGAGGGGCTGCCCGGCCTTGGCGCGAAGAAGGACGCCGCCATCGCCTCCGCGGTGGAGAAGCTCTCCGACGGGGGGAAGAAGGCGCTGAACGATTTTCTCCTGCCCTATTACAGCGGGGAGGATTTCACCCCCGGCTCCACGGACGTGGGGGACGTGAGCTGGCTCACCCCCACGGCCCAGTTCACCGCCCTGTGCTTCCCCGCCGGCGCGCCCGGCCACAGCTGGCAGAATGTGAGCTGCGGGGCTTCCTCCGTCGGGGACAAGGGCATGCTCTGGGCGGCGAGCGTCCTCTGCGGCGCGGCGGCGGACCTGCTGCGCGACCCGGCGATCCTGGCTGCGGCGAAGGAGGATTTCGCCCGGCGCACGGAAAAGCACGGTTATATCTGCCCCATTCCCCCGGAAGCCGTGCCCCTGGCGATTTGAGGAAAGAAACGGGGAAATACATTTAATTAAGGCCTTTTTATTTCAATAGAAAGGCTGCCGGGTTAAGAGAACATATAATTCGGCGCAGGCCGTGATTTGACATCCGCGCCGGGGGCGCATATCATCCCTTCGGACTGTTTTCGTCCGACAATTTTACGGGAGGTAACCGAATGAAACGCACGATCTCCGTCCTGCTCCTTCTGGTGCTGACCCTGGGCCTGCTGGCGGGCCTCAGCGCCTGCGGCAGCAAGGATAAGCCCGCCGGCGGCAGCGACGCCAAGCCCGCCGACGACAAGGTCTACACCTTCACGCTCTCCATGCACGATCCCAAGACCACGGCCAACGCCGTCTACATCCAGAGCTGGATCGATTCCATCGACAAGGCCACCGACGGCCATGTCAAGATCACCCTCTATGACAACGCCACCCTCTCCGCCGCCACCGACATCGGCGACAACGTGAAGAACGCCGCCGTGGACATCGGCTGGCTCTACACCTCCTACTACGCGGGCCAGTTCCCCCTGTCCGACGTCATCAATCTGCCCATGCAGGGCTTCGGCGACCCCGTGGTGAGCACGGAGGTCCTGTGGGCCCTCCAGGAGAAGTACAGCCAGGTGGAGAGCGAATGGGGCGATTTCAAGCTCCTCATGCTCTACGGCAACCCCGGCATGATCCTCTGCTCCGCCGAGAAGCCCATCCAGAGCATGGCCGACCTGAAGGGCATGACCATCCGCTGCCCCTCCGGCGCCATCACCGACGTGCTGAATTCCTGGGGCGCTTCCCCCGTGACCATGGCGCCTCCCGACCTCTATGAGGCCATCGAGAAGAAGAACATCAACGGCTATATCTTCGAGCCCGCCGGCATCTGCAACTTCTCCCTCCAGGAGATCACCAAATATTACACCGATTATCCCCTCTATGACGGGCCCTTCGCCCTCATTATGAATAAGGCCCAGTGGGATTCCCTGCCCAAGGAGTATCAGGACATCATCGACGGCCTCTCCGGCAAGGAAGCCTCCCTGGGAGCCGCCAGGGCTTTCGCCAATGACGTGGCTGCCAAGCGGGACGTCATCACCGCTGCCGGCGGCGAGTTCGTGGAGCTGCCCCAGGCCAGCATCGCGGAGATGCAGGCCGCGGCCGACGCCTATGCCGAGACCTGGATCAGCAAGAACACCAAGGACGGCTTTGACGCCGCCGCCTACCTGGCCGACGCCAAGGCCTTTGCCGAGCAGTTCGGCAAGAAATAAGAATGTCCCCTGCGTTCCCACCGCCGGAAGGCGGTGGGAACGCGTGTTCTTTGTGTTTACGAAAGGAGGGATCCTATGACGCCTGTCACCATCGGCGTGATCGGCATCATCGTGTTCCTGGCGCTCATTTTCATGGGCATGAACATCGGCCTCGCCCTGCTGCTGGTGGGCTTCGTCGGCTATGCCCTGGTGGTGAACCCCACGGCCGCCCTGTCCCAGCTGCGCACCGATCCGGCCACCCAGGCCAGCACCTATTCCTTTATGGTGGTCCCCTTATTCATCCTCATGGGGAATTTCGCCTACCATGCCGGCCTGTCCGGCGGGCTTTACAGCTGCGCCAACAAGTGGCTCAACCGCCTGCCGGGCTCCCTCGCCTGCGCCACCGTGGCCGCCTGCGCCGGCTTCGGGGCCATCTGCGGCTCCTGCGCCGCCACCTGCGCCACCATGGGCACCATCTCCATCCCGGAGATGCGCAAATACGGCTATAATGACCGGCTCGCCACCGGCTCCATCGCCATGGGGGGCACCCTGGGCATCCTGATCCCCCCCAGCACCCCCATGATCATCTACTGCATCATGGCGGAGGCCAGCATCGGCAAGCTCTTCATCGCCGGCATCCTGCCGGGGATCATGATGGCCGTCCTCTGCATGGCGACCATCATCATCCAGGTCCTTCAGAATCCCAAGCTGGCCCCCAGGGGAGAGAAGTTCACCTGGAAGGAGCGGCTCATTTCCCTCAAGGGCCTCATCGGCGTGGTCATCCTTTTCGGCATCGTCCTGGGCGGCATGTTCACCGGCGTCTTCTCCGTGAACCAGTCCGCCGCCATCGGGGCGTTCCTGGCCCTCATCATCATGATCGTGAACATGTGCATCCAGCATACCTTCACCTGGAAGGACTTCTGGGCGCGGTTCAAGGACGCCATGTGGACCACCATCCGCACCTTCGCCATGACCTTCCTGATCATCATCGGGGCCAGCCTTTTCTGCAAGTTCCTCACCATTACCCAGATCCCCATGCGCCTGGCGGCCTACATCGGGGGGCTGCACGTCTCCAAATATGTCATCATCGCCCTCATGACCCTGGTCTATCTCTTCCTGGGGATGATCATGGACGAGCTGCCCATGATCATGCTGACCGTGCCCATCTTCTGGCCCATCGCCAAGGCGCTGGGCTTCGACGTGGTGTGGTTCGGCATCTACATCATCCTCAGCATGGAGCTGGGAGCCATTTCCCCGCCGGTGGGCCTGAACTGCTTCATCATCTCCGGCGTGGCGAAGGATGTGCCCCTCAGTACCATCTACAAGGGGGCGCTGCCCTTCATGATCACCATTTTCGTGGGCATCGCCCTTCTGGCGGCCTTCCCCCAGATCGCCTTGGTGCTGCCCAATCTGATGAAGTAGGGAGGGAGAGACCATGGAAAAGGTTCAGAAATTCCATACCGCGGTGGGCCGCTTCACCCAGGCCGTCGCTCTCATCAGCTTCATCTGCGTGGTGGTCATGATGCTCATGAACGTGGCGGACGTGCTGATGGGCTATCTGTTCAGCACCCATATCCTGGGCGCCTACGAGCTGACCCAGCGGCTCCTCATGTGCGCGGTGTTCACCGCCTTCGCCTACGGGCAGAGCAAGAAATCCCACATCAATATGACCATCGTCATCGTCCACTTCCCCCGGTCCCTGCGCTTTGCCCTGTTCACCCTCATGAGCATCCTCTCCGTGCTGGCCGCTGGGGTCATGACCTATGCCGCCGCCGTGCAGACCGGCGTCTCCGCCAGCACGGGCTATATGACGGAGGTGCTCTATATCCCCCTCTGGCCCTTCTATGTCGTGGAGACCGTGGCCATGGGCATCTTCACCCTGGCGCTGATCTTCGACACGGTCCTCAGCTTCATCGCCATCTTCCGCGAGGATTACGCCAAAATGATCCAGGCGGAGTGGTCGTAGCGTCCAGCGTCCTTATTCGCCGGAATAGCGTCCTTATTCGCCGGAATGCTTCGCATCCGCGCAAGCGCGAATGCTCGTAGATTCCGGCGAAACGTCCTTTCCAAATCGCACCCGCTGCGCTGGGCTGCGATTTGGTAAACGGGAGCACAAGGTAGAGTGATTCCAATCATCGGGGCCTGCGGCAGAATGCCGCAGGCCCCGATCCATGTTTTCAAAAACTCACGTCTCACGTCTCTCGTCCTTCGTCCCCCGTCCTTCGTAAACCCCTGGGGGATCTCAAGGGGGGCCGCAGCCGCGTCCTTATTCGCCGGAATACGGCGCAGCTCCCGTTGGTCGCTGCTTGAAGATTCCGGCGAAACGTCCTTCTCAAATCGAAACGAACCGTTTCGATTTGAAGAGGAGGAGCCGGGGGAATCTTGCCGGTATTCGGCCAAAAGCCGGATACCGGCCATTCACCCGTGCGACGACGCGGTTCCCTTTGGCGTGTCTTTGCCTACTTTCTCCACGTCGAGAAAGTAGGCCGCCGGAGGCGACGGGACAGGGGAACAAATAAGCAGAGACGAACGGCGAATTCGCAGAAAGAAAATGGCAGCGTGACAACTGAACCGTCCCTCTCGTTACGGATTCTTCTCTATGTGACATTGGGGACGGTCCCAACCGTCACACATACCGTTCCCAGCTCCGAAGGCGCTTTTTCATGCTCTCCACGTCCAGCACCCCCAGGGCGAAGCCCTTGCGCACCAGCTCTTCCGGAAGGAATTCGTCGTATTTCTCGAAAACCGGGACCTCCTTGGGATACACCAGCTCCAGAGGGTCGAAATCCTTCGCCGCCTCCTCCGCGGCGATGGCGTAGAATTCCGTTTCGCTCGCCTGCATGGTGAATTGCAGATAGTAGGGCCGGGAGGTGTCCATGCCCTTGAGGCCCAGGCGGGGGGCGCAGCGAAGCTTCAGAAAGCGCTCCAGGGCCAGGAAGGCGTAGCTCCCCAGCCAGGGGAACAGGGCCCACATCTTGCCGCCCAGATGGATGAGGGGCCGCTCGGCCATACCCGATTTCCGGAAGGTCTCCCTGGCCTCCGCCAGCCGGGCGGCGGCGTGGCGCATGAGATAGGGATAAACCTTGTCCTCCGCCAGCACCCGGAACATCCGCTCCAGGATGCGGTCGTGGATGTCCCCGGCCACGTCCCCGAAATAGGCGGGGATATTGCCCTTGACCAGGGTGCAGTAGACCTCCCGCCGCTGGTGGTCCACCTCCTCCACCACCCAGACCCGGCCCGCGATGGCGATCTTGTCTCCCACGGGGGGCGGCTTGACGATGGTGCCCAGCTCCTGGGAGCCGCTGCGGACGGCGTATTCCACATTCTCCTGGAACACGGCGTAGAACTTATAGCTGTTCGTGATCCGCTCCCCGGTCAGGCCGACGATGAGGCCGCCGTTTTCCGTGCGCTGGATGTGGTCGATCTTCAGCAGATGCCGCAGCAGAGCCCGGAAATCCTCCTGCGTGACGCGGCGGAAGGCCGCCAGAGGCAGCACACGGGAGGCCAGCTCGCCGGGGGTCATCTCCCCGCAGGAGGCCAGGGTGCTCATGGTCTGGTGATACAGCAGGCTGTAGGGCAGCCGCTCCATCCGCGGCGGCTCCACAAAGCGCTCCTCGATATAGAGCTGCACCAGGGCGATGCCCTGGAGGAGATACCAGGGGATCATCTCCGGCAGCAGGGCGCGGGCCTCCGCATGCTCCTCCCGCATGACGAACCACATTTCCGCCGGCGCGCCCCGCCGCCCGGTGCGCCCCAGGCGCTGGAGGAAGCCGGAGACGGTGAAGGGCGCGTCCACGTGGAAGGCCCGTTCCAGCCGCCCGATGTCGATGCCCAGCTCCAGGGTGGCGGTGGCGCAGACGCTGAGGAGGGAATCGTCGTCCTTCATCTCCTCCTCCGCGCTCTCCCGGTAGGCGGCGGAGAGGTTGCCGTGGTGGATGAGGAAGCGGTCCGGCTCGTGATTAGCCTCGCAGTATTGCCGCAGCTGCTGGCAGACGGATTCGCATTCCTCCCTGGAATTGGTGAAGATGAGGCACTTCTTTCCTCTGGTGTGCTCGAAGATATAGCCCATGCCGGGGTCGGCGGCCTTGGGGGCCGTGTCCGTGGCTTCCTCCATGGGGGGCATCTCCGCAAGGTCGGGCTTCCCCTCGTCCGCCTGGGGGCCGGAGTTGAAGAAATGCTCCATGCTCAGCCGCCAGGTTTCCCTGCCTCCGTCGAATTTGGGGATGACGGTGTCCCGGCCGCTGCCCGCGGAGAGGAAAAGGCCCGCATCATGGGGATTGCCGATGGTGGCGCTGAGGCCGATCCGCCGGGGGGAGCAGCCCGCCAGGGAGCACAGCCGCTCCATGAGGCAGAAGGTCTGGAGGCCCCGGTCCCCCCGCAGGAGGGCGTGGATCTCGTCGACGACGATGAAGCGCAGGTCCCCGAACAGGGAGGGTATCTCCATGTGCTTGTTGATCAGCAGGCTTTCCAGGGATTCCGGGGTGATCTGCAAAATCCCCGCGGGCTTGCGCAGCAGCTTCCGTTTCTGTGTCTGCGGCGCGTCCCCGTGCCAGCGGGTGACGGGGATGCCCGAAGCTTCGCACAGCTCCCCCAGCCGCCCGAACTGGTCGTTGATGAGGGCTTTCAGGGGGGCGATATACAGCACCCCCACGCTTCTTGGCGGGTCCTCCTCCAGCAGGGTGAGGATGGGGAAGAAAGCCGCCTCCGTCTTGCCGGAGGCGGTGGAGGCCGTCAGCAGCACATTCTGATCGGTGTTGAAGATGGCGTCCCCCGCCGCGTTCTGCACGGCCCGCAGGGTCTGCCAGCCGGAGCGGTAGATATAATCCTGAATAAAGGGGGCGTAGCGGTCAAATACGTCCATGGGGCTACCTCAAATGGTGAATTCCGCGTAATCGTCCGTCGTCTCGTCCGACACCGCCTCGCTTTGGGCGTAGGAGAATTCCTCCGAGCCCAGCAGGGCGGAGACCGAGGCGTCCGGGTCCTGATACATGAGGTCCAGCAGCTCGATGAAATCCCGGATGACCTCCCGGGGGGTGATGTTCGTCTCCGCGCCGATGCGCTCGTATTCGATGCGGATGAAGCCCGCCAGGTCCTCCGTGGTGATCCTGCTCTCATAGCCGTAGAGCCCGGCGTGCATGCTCTCCAGCTTTTCACAGAGGATCAGCATTTCCTCGGCGGTGAGGGGTTCCAGGCGGATGACGGGAGCCAGCAGGTCCCTTGCGCCGGGGCGGGAGAATTTGCCCTCCGCCAGGCGGGAGCGCAGGGCCTCGTAGCTGTAGACGCCCCGGCGCCTGTCCTCCATGGCCTGGGGCGTGGCCCCCATGAGGATGCCCAGATACCGGGCCTTGCCCTGGAGGGCGTCGTTGTACATGGCGAGCATCTTTTCATAGTTGTACTGCCGGGTGATGGAGTTGGGGATCTTATAGACGTTCACCAGCTCGTCGATCATGAGGAACAGGCCGGTGTAGCCCGCCAGGCGGAAGAAGACGGCGAAAAGCTTGAGATAGTCGTACCAGTCGTCGTCGGTGATGAGGATGCTCACCCCCAGCTCCTCCCTGGCCTCCTTTTTCAGGGTGTATTCCCCCCGGAACCAGCGCACCACCCGCGCTTTCGTTTCGTCGTCGCCGGAGAGATAGGCGTGGTAGTAGGCGGAGAGGAGCTTTGCGAATTCAAAGCCGTGCACCAGCTCGCTCACCGAGGCGGTGACGGCGAAAATCTTCCTGTCCACCGCCGCCGCCAGGGCCGGGTCGCCGGGGAGAAGGCCGGTCTCCCGGGCCGCCTCGCTCTGCACGGAACTGATCCACCGGTCCAGCACCAGGTTCAGGGCCCCGCCCTCCGGCTTCGTCCTGGTGGAGAGGTTGCCGATCAGCTCCCGGTAGGTGGCCAGCCCTTGGCCCCTGGTGCCCTGGAGCCGCCGCTCCGGGGAGAGGTCCGCGTCGGCCACGATAAAGCCCCGGTCCATGACGTAATTGCGGATGGTCTGCAGGAGAAAGCTCTTGCCGGAGCCGTATTTTCCCACGATGAAGCGGAAGGAGGCCCCGCCCTCCGCGATGATGTCCACGTCGTGCAGCAGGGCTTGTATCTCGTTTTTCCGCCCCACGGTGATATAGGGAAGGCCAATGCGGGGGACCACGCCGCCCTTCAAAGAGTTCAGCACCGTCTGGGCGATGCGCCGGGGCGCTTTTCTGTCCGTTTCGCTCATATCTTCATCCTCCAAGGAGGCGCAGCACGTCCTCCCGGTAATCCTCCGCCAGGGTGATCTCCTCCCCGTCGCAGTCCAGGGCAGCGTCCCCCAGCTCGTCAAAGAGGGCCTCGTTGATCGCGTCCGCCGCCACGGTGGGCATCCGGCGCTTTTCCCTGAGCCAGTCCTTCACCGGCTCTCCCGCCGCGACCAGCCGCAGCAGCTCCAGCAGCTCCGGCTCCAGGTCCAGGGCCGGGGCGCTTTCCGCCGCCGGAGGCTCCGCTTCCGCCGGGGCGGGGGGCGGCTCCGCCGCCCTTTCCTCCGTTTCCGCCTCCGTCAGGTCCGCCTCCGTCAGGAGGCTGTCCCTCGTCAGTACTGCGTCCTTCCGGATCTGCTCCAGGCCGCTCAGGTCGATGACGATCTTTTTCCGGGCCTGCTCGGCCTTTTCGCGCCGGTCCTCCTCGATGACCGCTTCGACATATTCTGCGGCCCAGGCTTCCTCCCAGCGCTCCTGCAGGCGGCGGCCCAGATTCAGATAGATGCGCAGCTGCCGGTCCGCTTCGTGGAGCAGCCCTTCCAGCAGCTTTTTGTCGAAGCTGTGCTCCTGATAGCATTTCTCCGTCCATGTGCCGTTGAAGGTATAGCTGCGGACTTCGTTCAGCTCATAGGTCCCGGCGGCGGGCCGCATTTGCTGGTAATACAGGGCATTGGAGAGGGGATCCCAGCGGCGGCTGCGGCAGCCCCCGAAGCAGAGATTAAAGAGCGTCTTGCCATCCTCCCGGTGCTTCGCGGCGGCCAGGCGCCACACCCGGGCAAAGAGGGCCTTCCCCTCGTCCCCGAATTGCTGCACCACCGGGGACTGGGGGAGCTTGCGTCCTCCCAGGACGGCCAGTGCGTCGAAAATCTCCCCGTCCGTCCGCTTCTTCGGCTCCCGCAGGGCAGCCAGGGCTTCGTCCCTTTGCAGCATCTCCGGGCTTACGTATTGCCGAGCCGTTTCCGGCGGCAGGCCGCTGACGACGGCCTTTTCCAGCATCCAGCGGCGGAGGTTGCGGCGCATGTCCGCCTCTCCGATGCCGGAGTCCAGGTAGCCGATCTCGAATTCCCGCAGCTTCCGCAGGCTGTCCTCCGCATCCGCCGCGCCGATGCCGTTCAGCAGCTCGTAGACATAAATGTAGGCAAGGGAGGTGCAGATGGGTTTGAATTCCCCCCGGCGCAGGGCCGTGCGCCAGGTGAAGTAGCCCCGCAGCTGCTCCAGCCGCAGGTCGTGGTAGGTGGGGTAATAAAGGCGCAGCTCCCCGTTCCAGGGGGCGTCGTCCTCATAGTCCTCCATGAATTTCCCCTGCACATAGAAGTTTTTGCAGGTCTGCCCGAAGGAATGGCTCCCGTATTCATAGAGCCGCTGCATCTGCCGCAGCTTCTCAGGGGTCCTGGGCAGGGGGGTGTCCCGATGCTCCGCCCCCGGCGTGTCGCCGTCCAGGGTCAGGAGACGGGAGACCGCTTTCGAGGCGGTGTCTATTGCCTTGTCGATCAGGTCCTGCAGGGTCAGCTGTTCCGCTTTCGGCGCAGCGGTCTTTTCCACGGGTGGGCGGGCGCCGGGCTTGGGCAGGGGCGTGTCCCGGTAGTCCGACGCCTGCGGCCGGAGCGTTCTCCCCAGGGTGATGGTATAGCCCCAGGCCTGTCCGGCCTTGATGGCCTCGTCAAAGAGGTAGAACACCGTCTCCTGCGCCGTGTCCGCCCCAAAGCGGACGCCCACCCAGTCCGCCCCTTTCATTCGATAGGGCGCGGTGAGCCAGGGCTCGGAATCCCGCCACAGCTCTCCATGGCCGCACTTCAGGTCGCAGAGCTGCGCTTCGTCTCCCAGCTCAGAGTCCCAATAACGGATCAGCAGCGCCACCGGCTTCCCGCTCCTGGGGTGGAGCAGGGCGGAGAGCCTGGAAACGGGGCTGTTCCCGGACATCTCCATCCGCCGGTTCACTTCGCCGATATGGTATTTTTTCTCGGCGTAAGCCGTCAGCTCCGAAATATCCATGCGTCTCCGTCCCCGGCTTATTTCTTCTCATGCGAATTATACCAGCGGGGGAAATCCATATCAAGTATGCACTTGCACGGCGAGGCGCAGACGGTTGCTTTTTTGCTTGCCGTCCTATATAATCGGATCAAATGAATCACAGGAGGGAACCTCAATGGAACACAGCTGGAAGAATGTGCCCAAGCTGGGCTTCGGCCTCATGCGCCTGCCCATGCTGGGGGACGAGGTGGATATCGAGCAGTTCAAGCAAATGGTGGATAAATTCATCGCCGCGGGCTTCACCTATTTCGACACGGCCTACGGCTATATCGGCGGCAAGAGCGAAGCGGCGGCGAAGGTCGCCCTGGTGGAGCGCTACCCCCGGGACAGCTACACCCTGGCCACCAAGCTCCCCGCCTGGGCCGGGCCCAAGACGGCGGAGGAAGCAAAGCAGATGTTCTGGACCAGCCTGGAGCGCACCGGCGCGGGCTATTTCGACTTCTATCTGCTGCACAACATCGGCGCGCCGAGGATCAAGTCCTTCGACGATTTCGGCATCTGGGACTTTTTGAAGGAGCGGAAGGCCGAGGGCCTCATCAGGCACCTGGGCTTCAGCTTCCACGACAGCCCGGAGATGCTGGACCGGGTGCTGACGGAGCATCCGGATATGGATTTCATCCAGCTCCAGATCAACTATGCCGACTGGGAGGACCCCGGCATCCAGTCCCGGGGCTGCTGGGAGGTGGCCCGGAAGCACGGTAAGGCCGTGGTCATCATGGAGCCTGTCAAGGGCGGCACCCTGGCGAGCCTGGCCCCCGACGTGCGCAGGCCCTTTGCGGAAGCCGGACTGGACCCGGTGGCGGAAGCCCTGCGCTTCGCCGCCTCTCTGGACGGGGTCATCACCGTCCTCAGCGGCATGTCCACCCTGGAGCAGATGGAGCAGAATATCGCTTTCCTGAAGGATGCCGGTCCTCTCAGCGAGAAGGAAAAGGCCGTCATCGACGAGGCCCGGCAAATTCTCCGGTCCCGCCCCATGATCCCCTGCACCAACTGCCGCTACTGCGCCCCCGGCTGTCCCATGTCCATCTCCATCCCGGATATTTTCCAGGCCCGCAACAAGGATCTGGTCTACGGGGATCGGGACGGGGCCCTGGGCTTCTACAAGATGGTCTCCGCCGGCGCGCCGGCCTCCCAGTGCGTGGGCTGCGGCCAGTGCGAGGCGGCCTGTCCCCAGCACATCGGCATCATCGACGCGCTGAAGGATATCGCTGCGGATTACGACAAGTGAATGGTACCTGAGAAGAATGAGCGCGGGGCAGCCGAAAGGCTGCCCCGATGGGTTTTGGCAATATATCAGCGATGCACGTAGTCGCGGGCGTATCGATAGAGTTCCTCCGAAATGCGCCGCTGGGCCGTTTTCATCCGATCCAGGGAATCCTCGACCTCCTGCGCGGATAAGCTGCCTTTATCAAAGCCCAGCAGCAGTATCCCAATGGAACCGCGTACCCTAAGGCCCATGGCCTTGGCAACCCGCCTGCCTGCGTCTTCCTCCATCAACAGAATGTCCGCCTTGACGTCATCCGCATATACGATGGCCTCGCTCTCTCCCAGGTCAAGGCCGGAGGCCCGGCGGAGAATATCCACCGCTTTGCGCTCCCGGACGGCAACGACTCGGACAAAAGAACAGGAGCGAATCAATTCTGCTTCGTCTGCGTATCTCTCATTGCCGGTGAGCTCGGCATAGACCGCCTCCGGTATCCGAATCTCGCCGTACAGGTCTCGCAGCAGGTCCAGCCTGGCCGCTTTCATCAAGGAAATCAGCGGCCCGGAATCGGAGACGACGATCATGGATTCATCCTCTCAAAGCGGCGGATATCCGCCAGCTCCTCTTCCAGCTCCGCTACCGACTGGTGCAGATAGGGCATCCCCAGGGAGGCGTAAAAATCGATGAGGTCAAATTTGTGGACGCCCAGGATCTCCGCCGCCCTCCCGTGGGAGATCGTCTGATTTTGAATGAAGGGATACAGCATCATCGCGTTTCGCTCAAACGAGTGATCCCGCTCCGAATCATCCAGGAATGGGGTCATGCCCTCAGGGACCGTCAACTGTACGTTCACCGTTTTCATCGAAGCACCTCCTTCGACCGGGCTGTTAGTGAATGGACGTTTCCTTACGCGTACAGTATAGCACAAAAGTCCGCGCCGAACAAGATTTGCCCGATCTATTTCCCGGGCGAGCGCGTTTCGATCAGCTTTTTCACGCGGTCCAGAAGATCGCTGTATTCGGGGGCGGAGGGAAAGTGCTCTGCAATGCGCAGGAGGGTTTGATAATAGTCGCTCGGATAGACCATGTCGCATGTCGTCATGCCGCTCATGGTGGTGTAAATGAAAATCGCCCGTTCTTCATCCGAGTCGGGATCGTTGCCTCTCGAACCCCATGATTCCTCCGCGTTCCAGAGCATTCCTTCCAGCCATGAACATGCCGTGGGGAGTTCGATCTTTTCCGTGATCTTCATGACGGCCTCCAGCAGAGACACCAGACTGCAAAGCTTCTCCATAGCCTCCGCCTTTTTTTCGGCTTTCGCCAGCATCTCAGCGTATCGCATACCAATGTCCAGACGTCCGCATGTCCAAATGTCCGGAGCGCCGCTCCAAAAATCGCCGCAAATCAGTTCCAGAAATCTGATTTGAAAATCGGTCATTGCATGCATTGTACGCTCATCCGTATGCAGACCGCAGAGCAGATCGGATGACAGCAGGGAGCTGACAACGTCATATAAACGGTACCTTCTCTCCGGCTCCAGCTTTTCCCCGTCCTGCCTTCTGAAATACCTTCTGAAAAGCAGCGCCCGCCGCGAGGTGTCAAAGGGCGTGGTGTATTTGTCCAGAAACGGCTCCAGATGTTCCTCGTCTTCGATGAGCGACATGGTTTGCAGGACATGTGGGTCCATCCGGTGCTTTTCCAGGTAGGCTTCCGCCGTCAGGCGCACCTCCGGCGGAGATTTCAATAACGCGTGGATAGAGAATTATTCCCGGAATCCGGGAATGACAACGGAAAAATCGCCCCCGCGGAGCGATCGGAACGCTCTGCGGGGGCGATGCTTATGCATTTGTTCTTGCGAAAGCCTCAGCCTTCGATGAGGATGGTCTTCTTCTCCGGCAGCTTCTTTTCCGGCTTCTTGGGGATCTGGAGGCTCAGGACGCCGTTTTCAAACTTGGCGCTGATATCCGTTTCCTCCACGTTTTCGCCCACATAGAAGCTCCGCTGCAGGGAGCCGGCATAGCGCTCCTGGCGGATCAGCTTGCCCTTCTTTTCCTCGTCCTTCTCAACGCCCTTGGCGGCGCTGACGGTGAGGTAGCCGCTCTCCAGGCTCAGCTGGATCTCGTCCTTCTTGAAGCCGGGCAGGTCGATGTCCACCTCGTAGTGATCCTCGTGCTCCTTCACGTCCGTCTTCATTTCATTGGAGGCGTTGCGCCCGTAGAGCTTGCGGTCGATGTTCCGCAGCTCCCGCAGGGTGGGGAAGTCGAACAAATCGTCAAACAAATTCTCTCCAAAAATACTCGGCAACATAAGTCATACCTCCTTTTGATATGCACGCTGTTTCATTGCCTGAGCATCGGGAGCGGAGATTCTTCATTCGATCTCTGTTCCTTTGTTCTGCCCCTATTATAGCACTGGAATTAGCACTGTCAATAGGAGAGTGCTAATTTTATTGTGAACTTTTTGTTAAGTGAAAGGATTTGCGCCGGAGAATTTCATACTATTCACCGATAAAACGCTTTAAAAGATTTGCGAGGCAGATTTGTGTCAGACGAGGCGGAGGAGGCAGCCGGGCTACCGCCCGGCAATGACGACAACGAAGTATGGCGCAAATATGGCCGCAAAGAATTAAGGCAATACAGCACAATTCTCGGCACGCATCTTGCTTGCATCATGTTCCGTCATATTGCCCGAAAATCTTGGCCAATACAGGAAGTATTCCCCGCGATTTTCAGACAATCTGACGAAAATTCTGACTGCGCAATCTGCGCACCAGAATTATGCGGTATTGCCTTAAATGGTTTTATCGGTGAATAGTATCAAGCAAAAGGAACGGCCTCCCCGAAGGGAGGCCGTTTTCGCGTACCGTCAGAGCAGTCCGTAGATGACCACCCGGAGGCGGTCGTTATAGTATTTCGCGTCCGGCAGCATGTCCTGGATCATAAAGGCGGCGCTGAGCTGCTCCGCCGGGTCGGCCATCATCCAGGCCCCGGCGGCCCCTTCCCAGCCGAATTCCCCCACGCTGCCGCTGCACAGCCCGACCGCGGGGTCCAGGAGGGTACGCACGCCGTAGCCGTAACCGTAGCCCTTCATCTCGCCCACCTGGAACACCTTCAGCATGTCTTCCGTCAGCAGGTTCTGGCGCATCATGTCGATAGTCTTCCGCCCGATGAGCTTTTCACCCTTCCATGTGCCGCTTTGGGCCAGCATGGCGGAGAAGACCTGCAGGTCCCGGAGGGTGGCGATCAGCCCCGCGTCCGCCGCCTCGTAGCGGGCGTCCTCCCGGTACATGCTGTCCAGAGGGTCGCCCAGAAGGTCGTCGCAGTGCTCCACCTTCCCGTCGGGCAAATGGCGCACGCACTCCGCCATGCGTTCCCGCCAGCCGGGGCGGAAGCGGAAGCCGGTGTCCTTCATGCCCAGAGGCCCGAAGAGGTTCTTCTCCATGTATTCCCCCAGGGGCATACCGCTGGTGACCTCCACCACCGCGGCCATGATGCAGATGCCGTAGCCGTACTGCCACTGAGACCCCGGCTCAAAGAGCATGGGCACCCCCGCCAGGGCGCGGATCTCCTCTCCCAGGGAGTAGCCTGCCTGGAACTTGCTGCCCCCCAGCTTGTCGTGGATGTCCTTGAGACCCTTGGCGGTGGGGCTGTCCCCGAAGTCGTAGAAGCCCACGTTCATGTTGAAGGCATGCTTCATCAGCATGGGCTGCTTTGCTTCCTCCACGGTCCAGCTGCCGTCGGGCTGCCTGACGCTGAGCAGCATGTTTTTGTATTCCGGGAGATATTCCGAAACCGGGTCGTCCATGAGGAAGGCCCCCCGCTCGTATTCCATCATGCCACAGAGGGAGGAGACGGCCTTGGTGATGGAGTGGATGCGGAACAGGGTGTCCGGCGTCAGCGGCGTTTTCCCGGCCATATCCCGGTGGCCGACATAGTTTTCATACAGCAGCTGATCCCCCTTCATGACGCTGAGGGCGGCGCCGGGCAGCCCCCGGTCGACGAAGCTTTGCAGCAGGCGGTCCAGATCCTTCGCGGTGGACATAGGTTCGCGCTCCTTTCCTGTATTATTGTTTTTCTTTATTCTACCATAGCGCACTCCTCCCCGCAATCGCGAAATGACCCCTTGACAAAACGGGTCTATCAGTGTAGACTTGCCTTAAAAGGTCGATAATCATAGACTTGAGGTGAAGCGCCATGTCTTATCATCGTCTCTGCGAAAGCGATTACCGTTTTCTCTCCCTGATCTGGGAGCATGAGCCCGTGAATTCCACGGAGCTGGCCCGCATCTGCGCCGAGCGGCTGGGGTGGAAGAAATCCACCGTCTACACCATGGTGAAGAAGCTCTCGGAGAAAGGGCTGGCGGTGAATGAAAACGCCACGGTGCGCAGCCTGGTTCCCCGGGAAGAGATCCAGCGGCAGGAGAGCCGCAGCTTCGTGGAGCAGACCTTCTCCGGTTCGCTCCCCGGCTTCCTGGTCTCCTTCTACCGGGGCAAGGGCATCACGGCGGCGGAGGCGGCGGAGCTGCAGAAGCTCATCGACAGCATTCCGCGAAAGGCGGAAGACGGAAAGGAGGCGTGAGGGATGGAAGCGCTCTTTCGCACCGTTTTGAAAATGAGCCTGGCGGGGAGCGTGGTGATCCTCCTGATCCTGCCCCTGCGGCTGATCCTCCGCCATGCCCCGAAGAAGTTTTCCTATTCCCTCTGGGCGGCGGCGGCCTTCCGCCTCTGCGTCCCGGCGAGCCTCCCCTCGCCCTTCAGCCTGTTCCGCCTGCTGTCCGGGATCCCCGCCGCTCCGTCGGCCCCCGGCCCGCTGGACCTGCCCTTTCCTGTGGAAGCGGCCCCGGCTGCGGCGGAAGCCGCCGTATCTGCCGGTGTGCAGGCCGCCGCTTCCCAGCCTTCCCCCGCCGTCAGCGCAGCCGTCAGCGCCTCCGCCTTTCCCTGGCTGCGGCTGCTGGCCCTGGTCTGGCTGGCGGGCGTCGCGGCGCTGCTCCTCTATGGTCTGATCGGGGACCTCCGCCTCCGGCGCAGGCTTCGCACGGCCATCCGGCAGGAGGACGGGAGCTGGCGGGCGTCCGGCATCACGACACCCTTTCTGCTGGGCCTCTTTCGGCCCCGCATCTATCTCCCCTGGGGGCTGGAGGGAACGGGCCTGAACCTCGCCCTAGAGCATGAAAAAGTCCATCTGCGGCGCGGCGACCCCTGGTGGCGGCTGCTGGGCTGGCTGCTCCTCTGCCTCCATTGGTTCAATCCCCTCTGCTGGCTGGCCTTCCTGCTGGCCGGGCGGGATATGGAGCTGAGCTGCGAC